>CAIJDY010000031.1 GCA_903819565.1 Candidatus Omnitrophota bacterium
ATTGCGAAGCTTCATGTCGTCGTCCGCGACCAGTTTGATCATTTTTTCATCCTTGACCAGTTCGATGGAACTCTTGCTTCCCTTGAAGTCAAAGCGGGTCAGGATCTCTTTTTTGGTCTGATTGACGGCGTTGTCAACCTCTTGAAGGTCCAACTGTGATACGATGTCGAACGAAGGCTGTTGTGCCATAAGGAAAATCCGTTACGATTTTTTTGTGGGAGGCGTCAGGAACGACTGAAGGCGCTTGCGGGAAAATTCATCGATCTCCAGGAATTCGATGCCCGTATCAAAAGTTTTCTTTGTGGATCTCGGGCTGCCGCTCGGGATCACCCAAACGCTGCGTCCCAGGCACTGCACCGGAGGTTCCCCGTCCTTCAGCTCGAGACTGATCCTGCAACGGTCGAAACGTTCAAGCGCGTCCTCCAGCATCAGCGAAACCCCGCCCATCCCGATATCTTCGGTGACGGCCTTGTAAACCTTCGGCCTCCCCTGCGGCTGGACGACGACATCGCAGGTCAAATGCACCCGCTGGAATTTACGTTTATTAAAACCATCCCAGATAAAATTGGCCATGAAAACTGCTCTCTATTTATCCCCGGTGCCCACGGAACAAGACCGCGAGCCCTTCAAATTGATGATCACGCGTCACGAGATCGTTTTAACGAAAGCGTCCTGAAAGGGCCGCGCGACTTCTTTGGCCCGGAACTTCACCAGTTGGGCCTGGGCCTCCGCCTCGGTCCGGTACCCGCCGATAAAAACCACATAAAAAACGCGGCCGCTCGTCCTCTTATACTCCTTCAAAAAAGCGTCCAGTTTGTCCTTCTTCAGGGTCTCCACCACTTGCTCGGCATCCGCCTTACCGGGGTAGGTCACCACCTGGATCGAGTACGGTCCCGCTGAATTCGCCGCAACCTCTTTATGCTTGACCAAGGCGGCCGGCGTGATCACCACTTCGCGGGGATGCGGCGCGGCCGGCGTCACCACCACGGACCGTTCGACAGCGGAAGCCGCCGGAACGCTAGACGGTTTCGACGCAACGGCAGCCGTCTGACGCGGCTCTTTGTGCCTCTTGTACTGTGTTTTCATCGCGACTTCCCGCTGGGAGTTCAATGCGTTCACCCCCCAAAAAAGAAGGAACACGACGAGCACGGCGGCGCTCCAAGTGAGAACGCGTCTTACCATCACGCGCTTCGGGTCCATGAGACCCGCAAGAGACTTACGGCTGTCCTCGAAGATCCCGGCCGCCATTTTGAAGATCCTGTCCTTCATTTTAGAGGCGGTTACACCGGACCGGAATCGCGCGTAAGCGTCCGCGGGATCGACCGTTGAACCCTCTTTTTTCTCAAATTCATGGATCGGCACGTAGCGTGAAGGATTTTCAGGGGACTTGATCACGGGGCGAACGGGCCGGGCAGGCGCTTCCGGTTCGGCCGGGACATTATTAGAAACACTGAAAAGGTCGGCTGACGTACGGCTTTCTTTACCGGACGGTGAGGAAGTGACGGGATCCTTGAAATGGTCCCTTTCCACGGGAGCAACATGCGCGGCTTCGGCCTCGGATTCGAATTCCCCGTAAAGCTTGCGGTGGATCTCCGCTTCCGAAAGCGGTGACGCCTGCGGATCTTTAGCACCCTTCTTTTTTGGAAAAAAACCCATGTTACGACTTCCCTTTCGAGGTATGACCGTCCCCGCTAAGCGGCAACGACAACTTGATCAATTCGATCGGCCCCAGGACAATGTGCGCACGCTGGAGAAAACCGTTCTTTTTACACAGATCGATCGCGGCGGACATCTTCGAGGTCGTCTTGAAAACGATCTCCTCATAGCCCACTTCACGGCAAAATTCCAACGCGCGGTCGATCAGCCGCTTCCCGATCTTCAGGTTGCGGTGGCTCAAAGCGACGAATAATCGACGGAGCAGCGCGGTGCGGCCGTCTTCCTTTTTAATGGCCACCGTCCCGACCACGCGGTGCGAAGCATTGTCGAGCGCTACAAAAAAAGCCTCGCCGATCCCGCCATAAGCTTTGCTGATGCACTCGACATCCTCGACCGGATACGCGTGTTTCGCATCATGGAACTCATGGTTCATGATGCCGTTGATGAGATCGATCACGGCTCGCTCGTCTTCCTGCGTGGACCTTCGGATCGTGATCATAGGGATTTCAAATCCTCAGTTAAGATTTCTTGGAATCCCCGGCTGCCTTGGCGGCCGGTTTGGCTGCGGTCTTCCCCGCGGGTGCGGCAGCGGCGACTGCGCCCGTGCCCGGTGCGGCGGCTCCGTCGGCGGCGGCGACCTTCGGCTCTTTGACCTTCTTCATCTTGATCTTGAGCGACTTCACTTTGGGCAAATTGTAAGCGGAACTCGTGTCGCTCCACTTCCCGATTTCCTTCAGTTTTCTGACACGTTCAAATCGTTTAAAAACATTACGGTGTTTGGTTCCAACGCTATCGAAACGCAAGCTAGGATGCTGGGACATAAGACAATAGACTCCTTTGTTTAATTGAATTGGATCGGTCCGAACAGTCAAGCTGTTGGAGGAACGTATTATACCGATGGAAGGACCCATTGGCTAGTACCGTTTTTATTTCCCATCAACCAGGACAAACAACGGCAAGTCACTTCAACCTTTCGAATCCTCGGAAACGCGAAGAGCGATACCCGCCATGAAAAAATGACGAAAAAACGAGCCGCAAGGACGCGGAAAACGCCGATCAGGCCGGTATGGCCCTCACGTATGCGTCCATCGTCACCGTACGCTGGGCCCTCAGCTGCTTTAATTCCTGAGACGCTTCCTGGCGCGTTTGAAAAGCCTCGATGCAGACCTGAAAATGCTTTCCGCTCGGGATCACGAACGAGGAATGTCCGAGCTTCGTGATCCTTTGGACTTCCCGGTCCGCCGCAGATTGGGTGACATAGGTAACATACTGGATCGTATATTTACCGGACGGCTTGCTGACGGTCGCTACAGGCTTCGGCAGCTCGCTAACGAGGAGCGGCGATTCCTTTACGGCTGTTGCGGCGACCTTCGCGGCTGGCGTAACGGGGTCTTCGGAAACCGCGACCGTTTCGACCTCGACAGGCCTGGCCGTACGCACTTCAAGCGACTGTCGTTTTCCGCGTTCGACACCCCAGGAAAAAGTCAGTACGTAGAAAACAAGCAGGACCAGCGCCAGACCGATCGCCTGCTCGAGCCTTAAAGTAAAAGTAGTCCGTTCAATAAAAGTGGGTTTCAAAGAAACGACTTCTTCCTCGACCTTCGGGGATGATAATTCGAATAATTCTGATTGCATTTGGGTTCCCTCCGCAGTGTATTTACGGCAATCTGCGCACAAGATTTAACCGATTTAAAAATTATTTTTTCAAACCGGAAAGCGCGGCTGAAACGCGTGGCGCAAAAACGAACTGAGAGCCAGAAAACACCCTTAGGGAGGGAATTAAAACGGGGGACAGGCAATCGATCAATGCCTGCCCCCTGAAGTTTCATATATCAAAAAGAGGACAACCCTCTTCGACGGCAGCCTGAGAATCGGCGTCCTGGTTTTCAATTCAAAATTAAAAGGAAGCACCAGGACTGCACTGAACTTCATTTAAATCTTCAAAGTGGTTTCAGGCGTCGCTCGCCTACTTCGCGAGCTTGACACGTTTCGGCGGCCACCAGATCATGAAGGCCTTCCCGATAAGGTCCTTTTTGGGGACAAAGCCCCACTGGCGGCTGTCGGCGGAATGGGCCGAATTGTCCCCCAGCGCGAAATAATGGTCCGCGGGTACGCGAACGACCAGGCCGGATTTTCCGAACTCCCAATCTTCCACATTATAATAAGTGTGAGATCCGAAAGGCGGATCGGTCATCGGCTTCCCGTTCACAAGGATCACTCCTTTGCGGATCTCGACCGAGTCCCCGGGAAGTCCCACGAGCCTTTTCACGAAATCCTTCTTGCGATCGAGCGGGTATTTAAAAACGATGATGTCGCCGCGCGTCGGCTCATGGAAACGGTAGCTGAGCTTATCCACGAAGATCTTGTCATTTTCCATGAACGTCGGCTTCATGGAACCCGTCGGGATCTTGTAGGGACCGAAAATGAAAGTCCGGATCACTATCGCGAGAACGGCCGCGATCAGGAGCGGCTCCCCCCAATTCTTCCACTTCGCCCAAAGCCACCGTTTCGGTTCCTGGCGCGCGAACCTCCAGTTCGCGGCGATCTTGTCCCGGAAAATAAAGGCCAAGAGAAGCAGGACCGGAGGAACCCAAAGATATTGCTGGATCATCGAAAAATAGTTCGTTTCCATATTAGTCCACCTTCAGAATGCTGATGAATGCTTCCTGGGGCAAATCGACCCGCCCGATCTTTTTCATGCGTTTCTTCCCTTCTTTTTGACGTTCCCACAATTTCCGTTTGCGCGTGATGTCGCCCCCGTAACATTTGGCGGTCACGTTCTTCTTGATCGCGCTGATCGTGTCCCGCGCGATCACTTTGGACCCGATCGCGGCCTGAATCACCACCTCGAACATCTGCCGCGGGATCACTTCCCGCAGTTTTTCCACGAGCGCCTTGCCCCGCGGGTAGGCCTTTTCTCTCCAGGTAATGATCGCCAGCGCGTCCACAGGTTCGCCGTTGATCAAAATGTCCATCTTGACCAGCTCCGAGGGCTTGTGCCCGATGAACTCGTAGTTCAGCGATCCGTAGCCGGCCGTCATGGACTTGATTTTATCATAGAAGTCCATCACCACCTCGGAAAGAGGGATCTCGTACGTCAGCACCACGCGCTTCGCGTCCAGATATTCCGTGCTTTTGTAGTCCCCGCGGCGGTCCTGGCAAAGCTGCATGATCACCCCGAGCGCTGTGGCCGGGATCATCACGTGCGCCCGGATATAAGGTTCTTCCATGATCTCGATCTGCTGCGGCGGCGGCAGTTTGGTCGGATTGTCCAGCTCCAGGATCTCCCCCTTGGTCGTCAGGATCTTGTACACGACGCTCGGCGCCGTGATGATCAGCTCCAGGTTGAACTCCCGCTCGAGACGCTCCTTGATGATATCCATGTGCAAAAGACCGAGAAATCCACAGCGGTAACCGTGGCCCAGCGACGCCGAAGATTCCGGCTCGTACACGAATGAGGAATCGTTGAGCCGGAGTTTCGCGAGGGCGTCCCGCAGGAGTGCGAAATCTTTCGCCTGGATCGGGTACAGCCCGCAAAACACCATCGGCTTGACGTCCTGATATCCCGGAAGAGGTTCGGACGCCGGGTTCGTGGCGAGCGTCAGCGTGTCCCCGATCTTCACTTCCGAGATGTCCTTGATATTCGCGTTCAAATAACCGACCGCTCCCGCGCTCAGCTCCTCAACCGGTTCCGGATTCGGATTAAAGATCCCGATCTGATCGATCTCGTGCGGGGTACGCGTTTGCATCATCAGCACCTGATCGTGCGCGTGAAGTTTCCCGTCGAACACGCGAAAATAGGCCACCACGCCCTGGTAACTGTCGAATTTGGAATCGAAGATCAGCGCCTTGAGCGGTTTTTCCGGATCCCCCTTCGGCGACGGGATCTTATCAATGATGGCTTTGAGGATCTCATCCGTCCCTTCCCCCGTCTTGGCGCTGGAGAAAATAATGTCTTTCGCATCGATCCCGAGAAAATCCTTCACTTCATCGCGCACGCGCTCGGGCTCGGCGGTCGGGAGGTCGATCTTGGTGATGATCGGAATGATCGTCAAATTGCGTTCCATCGCCAGATAAAGGTTCGTCACGGTCTGGGCCTGGATCCCCTGGCCGGCATCCACGAGCAGCAGCACGCCTTCGCAGGCCGCCAGGCTCTTGGAAACCTCGTACGTGAAATCGATGTGGCCGGGCGTATCGATCAGGTTGAGCCAGTAACTTTTATAGTGGAGGCGCACCGCGCGGGCCTTGATCGTGATCCCGCGCTCGCGCTCGAGGTCCATGTCATCGAGGATCTGGTCACGAAATTCGCGCTTGCTGATCGCTCCCGTGTGCAGCAGAAGGCGGTCCGCGAGCGTGGATTTGCCGTGGTCGATGTGCGCGATGATTGAAAAATTGCGGATCTTCTTGGGGTCCATCCGTTAGAAAAGAAATCCTGTCTGATAAGGTTCAATAAAGCAAGACATGACGAATATTCGCGGTACTATTTTGGACTGACAAAAATACATGTTTTCTAACGGGATCCATCAGGAGAATTTTTTCGCGATCTCGCGGAATTCCGCGACCGCTTGCCCGCGCTCCTTTTTCCCGAAAATGGCGCTTCCCGCCACGAGGACATCCGCGCCGGCTTCAAGCGCCAGAGGGGCCGTTTTGGGATCCACACCGCCATCCACGGAAATAAGCTTCGAAAAAAGGGGCCGCAGGAGGCGCACCTTCTCCATCGCTTCCGGCATGAAGGCCTGGCCGGCAAATCCGGGCTCAACCGACATGACCAGAATGAGGTCCAGATCGTCAAGGAACGGATAGAGCTCCTGGACCGGGGTTTTCGGCCGCAGCGAAAGACCGGCTTTCGCGCCTAGGTTCCGGATCTCCCGCAATGTTTTGCCGACCTCTTTTTCAGCTTCGACGTGGATCGTGATCCAGTCCGCGCCGGCTTTTTTGAACTCCGCGATAAAACGCACCGGCTCCTCGATCATCAGATGCACGTCGAGCGGCATCTTCGTGACCTTGCGGATCGCCTTCACGACCAGAGGACCGATCGTGAGGTTCGGGACAAAATGGCCGTCCATGACATCCACGTGGAGCAGGTCACAACCCGCCTTTTCCACGTCCCGGATCTCTTCGGCCAAACGGCTGAAATCCGCGGACAGTAAACTCGGCGCGAGCAGGATCTTTTTCAAAGCTTCTCCTTTAAAATTTAAGACCCCTCGATAACGAGGTCCCGGGTGATATTTTTCTGCATTTTGGAAGACACCGGCCCGATGAGCGCTAGATTCAGGTTCTGGGTCCTGAAGATCTGCTTCGAGATCGTCCGGATGTCCTCAAGCGTCACGGCTTCGACCTGCTGGCGGATCTCTTCCTTGTCCGGCAGCTCCGCAGAGCACAGGAACTTTTCTCCCGCCCAAAGCAAATGGTCCAGCGTGTCCTCCACGCCCATATAAACCTGGCTCATAAAATAATCTTTCGCGCGGCGGAGTTCGCCCGGGTTGACGAGCGCCTTGCGGACCCTCGCCAGTTCTTTCAGGATCACCGTCACGGCGCGCCCGGTCTTTTCCGTTTCTACTCCGGCCGATACCGTAAAGGCCCCGGCATCCTGGTAGGCCGCGATGTTCGTCTTGATCTCGTAGGCCAGCCCGCGCTTTTCACGCACTTCCTCGAAAAGCCGGCTCGACATGTTCGCTCCGAGCATCACGTGCAAAAGTCCCAGCTTGTAGCGGTCGGGATGAAGACGCGGCAGGGCGTGAAGACCGATCACCAGATGCGTCTGCTCCGTCGTTTTTTCGTAAAAATGGGTCCGCGGCTTTCCCTGCTTGCTTTCCGCCTTCTTGAACGTCGACGTCCTTTGCGGTTTTCCTGCGGCGTGGAGCGACGTGAGGCGGTTGAAAACGTCGTCATGTTCGACGTCTCCCGAAACCGAGACCAGAATGTTGCTGTTATGGTAATAACCCTTTTTGTACCCCAGGATGTCCGCGCGCGTCATCCGGGAAACCGTTTCGGGCGTCCCCGCGAGCGTCCGGCCGAGCGCCTGCTTGGGCCACAGAAGTTCTCCCAAAAGGTCATGGACGTGGTGCGCGGGAAGATCGCGGTACATCTTGATTTCTTCGAGAATGACCGTCTTTTCCTTGACCATTTCGTCCTGCGGGACCGTGGCGTTCAGGACCATATCGAGAAGGACTTCCAGCGCCCGCGGATAATGCTGCTTCAGGATCTTGGAGAAATAGCAGGTCGCCTCTTCGCCCGTGAAGGCGTTGAGAACTCCGCCCACGCCTTCGATCTCTTCCTTGATCTGGCGGGTGTTGCGCTTGCGGGTCCCCTTGAACATCATGTGCTCCAGAAAGTGGGAAACTCCGGAAAGTTTCGGGGTCTCGTAACGCCCGCCCGTTTTGACCCATACGGCCACTCCCGAAGAATCGCGACTGCGCATCGGGACCGTTAAAAGCCTTACCCCGTTCTCAAGCGTCGTGACCTGATAATCCATAAGCACCCTCTGTCTCGAATTGATAAAAACATGCTAAATAAATGCGCGGCGTGTGACTCGAATTTCAGCTTTCCGTTTTCAAGCCGCTTTGGCTGTCTAAATAGCTCTGGAGGATCCGCTGCGCCGCCAGCTGGTCGATGACCTCTCTGCGCTTTTCACGGCTTACATCAGCCTCCAGCAGCACGCGTTCGGCCTCACGGGTCGAAAGCCACTCGTCCCAGAAAACAACGGGGACGCTCCATTTCGTTTTGAGCCAAGCCACATCGTCCGTGACCTTTTTCGCCGCGGGCCCGATCGTTCCTTTAAGCATCCTGGGAAGGCCGATGACGATCTTTACAGCCTTTTGCTCCTTCACAAGCGCTTCGATCTCCGCCGCGAAATGCTCGCGCCCTTTTCTCTGGATCGTCTTGAGCGGGAACGCCATCGTCGTTCCCCGCGGAACCACCGCCACCCCGACCCTTTTTTCTCCGAGGTCCAATCCCAACAGCGCCCCGCTCATAAACCGTGAACGGCCTGCGCCATTTTTTCGATAAACCGCTCCGCAGGGGCGATCCCGCGTTTTAAATGCTCGATCAC
>CAIJDY010000032.1 GCA_903819565.1 Candidatus Omnitrophota bacterium
ACCACCGCCACCCCGACCCTTTTTTCCCCAAGGTCCAGTCCGAGCAGCGCCTCGTTCATGAGCCGTGAACGGCCTGCGCCATGGATTCGATGAACCGCTCGGCGGGAGCGATCCCGCGCTTAAGACGCTCGATCACGGCGCTCCCCACGATCACCCCGTCGCTCATGCCCGCGATCGCGCGGGCCTGTTCCGGCGTGGAAACCCCGAACCCGACCAGCACCGGCTTTGAGGTCATCCTTTTCAATTTGCGAAGATGCGCCCGGAGGTCCTCCGGGATCACCGCCCTCGTTCCCGTGACACCCCGGAGCGAGACATAATACACGAATCCCTGGGATTTATGGACAAGTCCTTTGGCCCGCTGATCCGTGGTCGTGGGCGCCACGAGATAGATGACGCGGAGTTTTTCTTTTTGACATTCCTTCCGGAAGACCGGTTCTTCTTCGGGCGGCATGTCCGGAATGATCAGACCGTCGATACCGGCATCCCTAGCGTCGCGCGCGAATTCTTTTTCGCCGTACGCGTAGACCGGGTTCAGATAGCCGAAGAACACGATCGCCATTTTGGAACCTTTCCGCCGGACGCGCCTCACAAGCGCAAAAGCGTCCGCAATCGAAAGGCTGTGCTTCAGAGCCTGCTCGGAAGAATACTGGATGGTCGGCCCGTCGGCCAGCGGGTCCGAGAACGGGAACCCGAGCTCGAGGATGTCCACGCCGGCTTTTTCGGCGAATAGGACCAGCCGCTCCGTCGCCGCGAGGTCAGGAAATCCGCACGTCAAAAAAACGCAGAAAAGTTTTTTCTTTTTTCGTTTCGCTTCGCGGATCTTCAGGTCCAGATAATTGATCGATCCCATATCAAGCCTTCAAATGTTGTTGAACGGTGGCCATGTCCTTGTCCCCGCGCCCCGAAAGGCATACGACCACGACATCCGTTTTCTTCGTCTTGGGCATCAGTTTCGGAAGATACGCCATGGCGTGAGCGGACTCAAGCGCCGGCATGATCCCTTCACACCGGGTCAAAAGCTCGAACGCCCGGAGCGCCTCGCGATCGGTGATCGCTTCATAACGCACGCGGCCCGAATCCTTGAGATAAGAATGCTCGGGACCGACCGACGGGTAATCCAGCCCCGCCGAGATCGAATGCGCGAGCTGCACCTGTCCGTTCTTGTCCTGCAATAAATAGCTTTTCATGCCGTGAAGGATGCCGGGGGTCCCCTTCATCATGGTCGCGGCGTGATGCCCGCTCGCGATCCCTTCGCCGGCCGCCTCCAAACCGATCATCCGGACCTTCCGGTCTTTGAGAAAATTGAAAAAGAACCCCATGGAATTACTCCCGCCTCCCACGCAGGCAAGAAGATAGTCCGGAAGCTTCTTGGCCGTCTTGAGGATCTGGCCGCGCGTCTCTTTCCCGATCACCGACTGGAAATCGCGTACCATCATGGGGTACGGGTGCGGCCCCATCACGGACCCGAGCAGATAATGAGTGTCTTCGACATGCCCGACCCAATCGCGGATCGCTTCATTCGTCGCGTCCTTCAGCGTTTGGGAGCCGGAAGTGACCGGCCGGACTTCCGCGCCGAGGATCTTCATTTTATAGACGTTCAGGGCCTGGCGCTCGATGTCCACCGCGCCCATATACACCACGCACTTGAGCCCGAACACGCACGCCGCGGTCGCGGCGGCCACACCGTGCTGTCCCGCGCCGGTCTCGGCGACGATCCGGGTCTTGCCAATCCGCTTGGCGAGGAGCCCCTGCGCGAGCGTGTTGTTGATCTTGTGAGCTCCGGTATGAAGCAGGTCCTCGCGCTTGAGAAAAATGCGCCCGCGCCCGAAATGGGCTGCCAGGTTCCGGGCCTCGTAAAGCGCTGTCGGCCGTCCGGCGTACGTTTCCAAATAGTAGCGGACTTCCTCACAAAACTTTTTCTCTTTGCGGAGTTTCTGATAGGCTCGCGTCAATTCGCCACACGCCTTGATCAGCGTTTCGGGAACGTACCGCCCCCCGTAAGGGCCGAAATGTCCCGCCGCATCAGGTAACCGTGTCATATTGCAACCTCGGCAATTTCCGCATTCTTGACCCAGCCGCTTTCCCCGTTCGTCAAAAGCACGCGGCTCCAATCCTCCCGCCGGTCCATCACAAACACCTTGATCCCTTCGCCCATGCGGAACGCCACCTGGTCGTGCTCGGAGGGTCCGTAACGGGCCTCGCATTCCTTCTGCATCACGATCGCGTCGCGGATCAGGTCCCGCTGGACATGTTTCCCGAAAGCCACCAATCCGGCCAGGAGGAGCAGGACAAAGACCCCTTTGCGCCACGCGTTCCAGAAAAGCCCGCGACCGCTTAAAAAATGAATGATCCCGCTTAAAAGAAAAACAAAAACAGCGGCCAAAACGCCCAGGACGGCCTCCCGCTGCGTCATGTAGCGCAAAACCGCGTCCGTCGCTTTCAGGTACCAGTTGCGGGAGTCTTCCACGCGGTACTCCAACAGATCGCGCGCGTGGCTCAGGTTGCGCCGGACATCTTCGTTGCGGGGATCCAGGATCAGAGACTTCTCGTAGTTCAGGATCGCGGCGCTCAATTTCCCGAGCCGCACGTCCGCGTTCCCAAGATCATAATAATACACCGCGACAGAGGGTTCCTTCCGGATCAAATCCTCGTACAAACTCGCGGCCTTCGCGTAATCCCCGGTCCGGTAGCTCGTATTCGCGTCCTGGAAACCGGAACTTTTTTCCGATACCGCGGCGGAAGCCACGGACACCGCGCACAAAACCCCTAATACCAACCCGCAAAGCCACTTCATCGCTTCATCCTTTCGATGCGGTTCACCGTTTCCTGGAAGATCCGCATTCCCACCTTTTTCGACGCCTGCGGGATGCTTCCCTTCCCGAAGCGCGATTCATCACAGAGAGAGTATAACTCCAGCACGTCTTTCAGGTGCGGGTCTTCGGGACCAAAATGATTCGCCAGCACCTCCTCGAGGCTCTGACGCGTCACTCCGTATGCCGAAAGATTCCATTTGTCCGCGATATATTGCGTCATGGCCCGTTCAAGCTCTTCAAAGAAAAGACCCACGTCTTCGGGTTTGGAAGAGGAGGACCTCTTTTTAAGTTTTCTCATATTGGCGGAAGCGACCGCACGGGCCATTTTTCGCCGGCGCAACCCCTCATCTTTCGAAAAAAGCCTTTCCTGGCGGTCTTTCAGCCAGAGCGCGGCAAAGACCACCAGCAAAAAAAGATCTCCCCACGCGAACCCGCGATAGATCCTGTCGAACAACGCCGAAGATTCAGAAACCCGCTCCTGGATGTAGCGGATGTCCTTGGCCTCCAGCTTGACATTCTTTTGGAACATCTCCTTGCCCGTCAATTCTTCGGGCATCTGGAACGACTGGTCCGAATGCTCGACCGTGATCGGAAAATTGGGCGTCCGGAGCGTCACGTATGCCGCCTTCCGGGGATCAAAATAACTGAACTCCAGCGGCGGAATAAAGGCGCTGCCTTCTTCTTTTGGAATAAAGACGATCTCGAAACTCTTGGTCCCGCCGATCACATTTCCGGTCTTAAAGAGCTTGGCATTCGTGTCCGCGTCGTAAGTCTTGAACCCGGTCAACGTCGGAAGCTTCGGACGGTTGATGGTTTCAATATTGCCTTCCCCTTCGATCACAAGCTTCAGCGTGACGGGCTCGCTCTGCTTCACCTTGTCTTTATCCAAAGACGCGGTAAGACGGAACGATCCGACCGCACCCTGAAAGCCCTCGGGCTTCCCCTCGTCCGGCAGGGGTTTTACGGTCAGCTGGATCGGCGGCGGGTTCAATAACCGGTTCTGCCGCCGCGCGAAAAAAGACCCGCCGGTAAAAAAGCTATCACTGAAAAATTCATCAAAAGCGCTGGCTCCCTGCGGCTCCTCGCGGATCGACACCTTAAGGCTTCCGGGCTGGATCGTGTAACTGCCGGGCGACGTCGGAAAGAGCGCGAGTTTTTTCACATCAGCCTTCACAAAGCGCCGGCCGTTGACCTGCACGGTCTCGCGCTCGATCTCGCGCTCCATGGGGAATTCTTCGATCCAGAAACCGCTCGTCTCGGCTTCCTTCTCAAAACCTTCGTAACGGGTGTCATAACGCGTGAACAGCGAATAGGTCAAAAGCAATTGTTCGTTCTGATACACGCTTCTCCGGTCGACCCAAGCCTGGACAAAAATATTATTGTCACCGCCCGAAGAGACGACCGGCGGTTCCTGCGGAACGTTCTGCGGCATCGAGGACGGCATCGGCTGCTGAGAATTTACCGCAGCCGCCGGGACCGCGGACGGCGCCTGACTGCCTGTGACGTCGATGGCGATTGGTTCGGTCTGGAAAACTTTGGGGCCGACCGACACCTCGATCGCGTTCAGATGGTAATTCCCGGGCCGCTGCGGGATCAGCGTGTAGCTGAACTCGACATTGGAGGTCGAAACCCCGTTAATAAAAGTGATGTGCGAGGCGCGACCGGTGTAATAGGTGTCAATCCCGTCGAGCTTGGGAAGCCGCGGCGCCTGGAGGTTCATGCTCTGGCCCGTCACGCGAATACTCAGGCGGACCTCTTCCCCGACCGTCACGGCGCGCTTGTTCACGGCCGCGGTCACACGCACTTCTTCAGCCTGAAGTGACATCGGGACGAGAAGGCTCAAAAATATCGTTAGGACAAAAAGGTTTTTTCTCATTTTATGATCACCGGAGCGCGTATTGTATAGTAATCATAACATGACGTCAAACAACGAGTTAAGTGCGGAACGTTCCTGCGAAAGTTTCTTCAGCAGGACGTCGAGGTCCGCCGGCGTCTTCATCCGCGCGAGGATCTCGAATCCCCTCTCTTCAAATCCATCGACGGGACGGACGCGGAGGTTCCCCGCCTCACGAAGGATCGGCGCGACGCGCTCATCAAATGCCTCAAGATAAACCGTGTGGCCGGGAAAACGAAGTTTCTTGATCCGTTCAAAAAGCTTGTCCGCCCGGGTCCTCGGGTCCATGCCCGGCCGGTGCAAGGATTCCGTAAGCTTGTGCTCCCGGAAAAGCGTCTCGAGATCTTTTCCGGTACCTCTCACAAGATCCACCAGCCACTCCCCCGTCTGCAGAAGCTGGGAACTCGTGAACTTCACCTGCTTCCCCGTTTCCGCGGCGAAAAATTCCTGGTTCGCCTTCGAAAGCTGAACGAGGTACGCGGCGCCCCGAAACGGCATGACCCCGTCCTCAAAAAAATCCTTGAGCGCAGGAGGAAAATCGTGAACCTTCCGGTAAAGTTCCAGGACCGTCCCGTCCGCCGAAAGCCCCAGAAGCGGCATGACCAGGTCCCGGAGATCTGCGTCGCTGAACGCGAGTTCCCTGGTCGCGAGCGCAATCGCTTTGGCGCGGTCCATTTCCGAGCATCCCTGCCGCCAGTTGGAAACAAGGTTCAAAATGAAAGCGTCCCGAAAGCTCAGCGCACCTGCCTCAAGCGCCGGAACCTCCCGCAATCCGCATTCCCGGGCCGCGGCAAGCCGCCGGTAGCCCGAGATCAATGACGATGATTCCCCGCCCGTCACGATCAACGGCATCAGGACCCCGGACCTCGCCACAGACGCTTTAAGAGCGGCGTCCTGCAGCCGGTACCGGTAATTCCACGGCATCTTTTTTGAGATTTTCGCGACGTCTACGATTTTGAAAGTGTAGCGAGCCATTCTTTCTCCAGCATTTTGGGGGAG
>CAIJDY010000033.1 GCA_903819565.1 Candidatus Omnitrophota bacterium
TCCTTCCCATGAATATCCGCGGGAACGCCAAGGTCCTCGACGGACAGTCCCGCGAAATAGCTAAAAATGATATTTTTAAAAAATCCGGCGGAAAATCCAAAAAGTCCTTACGGGAAAACGAGCCTCCGGGATCGGATCAGCGGTTCGCAAGACCTGTCCCGGAGTTTCTTACAGGGCTTGTTCGATCGCTGAAAACAGCTCCGTTTTACTGAAAGGTTTTTCCAGAAAACTTGCAACGCCGGGTAAAGCGGCCACCATTTTCAAGGTAAGGCCCGCCTCCATTTTTCCGGCGCCACCACCGCCGGAGATCGCAATGATCCTCACGTCCGGAAAATCCCTGTGAAGTTCCCTGATGGTCTCGACCCCTTCTTTTTCGGGCATGATGATGTCCGTGATCACAAGATCGGCCGGGCCTTCCCTGTAAAGTTCTATGCCACGGCTCCCGTTTTCCGCAGCCACCACCGTGTGTCCCGCACGGCTGAGCATATCGTGAAGCATTTTCCTGAACGTGTCGTCATCGTCAATGATCAATATTTTCGCCACAAAACCACCTCCGTAGAAATGACCAGTTACGCCTCCGCCTGCACGCGAGGCAAATAGACCTCAACGCTTGTCCCCTTGCCCAACTCGCTGTGGATAATCACGTCCCCCCCGCACCCGACAATAGTCTCATGGACCGTATAAAGCCCCAGCCCCGTCCCTTTCCCGGGCCCTTTCGTCGTAAAGAACGGCTCGAAGACATGGCGTAATGTCTCCGCATCCATGCCGCATCCGGTATCTTTCACGCAAAGCTTAACATATTCGCCTTCGCGCAAATGCGTATACTTTGCGGCAAGGCCGGTATCGACAGTCACTCCCGACAAGCTAACCTCGATGGACCCTCGGGATTTCTCACACGCGTGAAAACTGTTGTTGCACAGATTTAAAATAACCTGCTGGAACTGGGCGCGGTCCGCTAAAATACTCCCGCAGTCGGGACCGATATTTTCATGAATGTCCGCGCGCCCCTTGACCGAGACCTTATACATGCCGATGGCTTCCTTCACCGCCGAGGCGGCATCCACCTTCTGAACCCCCAGCCGGCTGCTCCGGCCAAAGGCAAGCATTTGTTGCGCCAATTGATGCGCGCTTTCAATGCCCTTAAGAACGTTCTCAAGGTCCGACCACGGCTGACTACCCGGGGCCACTTCTTCGATCGCCATGTCCGCGTATCCGCGTATCGCGCCGAAGATATTATTAAAATTATGGGCAATGCCGTTCGCCATGGTCCCGAGAGATTCCAGTTTTTGTGACCGGTAAAGCCTCTCCTGCAATTGTTCCTTTTCTTTCTCCCATTGCTTGCTCCGGGTAACATCGGAAAAGATCCCCAGGAGACCGCAGATCCTTCCTGCGCCATCCCTAATGGCATTAGCACGCAACAGCGCGGGGAACTTGCGCCCGCTCCGGGAAGTCATTTCGATCTCGCCGTTCCAAAAACCCCCGTTCATAATGGCATTGAAGACGTCATGAAAGGACGAACCCTTGTCCGAAAAAAAACTCTGAATGCCTGCCGCTTCTACTTCCTTTGCAGAACATTCAAACAGATCGGTAAAGGCCTGGTTCTGATAAAGGTGGCGTCCCTGGGGATCGGCTACCCCGATCGCATCGCTGGAACTCTCGAACGCCTTCATAATGAGAAGAAGCCTCTCCTCCGCTTTTTTTTGCTCGGTAATGTCGCGCATCACCCCGACGGCCTGCCAGCCCTCCGGACGCTTGATCGCAGACAGGGAAAGGGCCACCACGATCTCCACGCCGTCTTTTCGGATGGCCGCGAGCTCCAGCGTTTTCCCGATCGCCGCGCCCCTCCCGGTCCTCAGGAATTCTGGGAAAGCCGCGTCGTGCGCCTGGTGAAAACGAACGGGCGCCAGCAGCCGGTGCAAGTCCAGACCCAGGACCTCTTTTCCGCTATAACCCAGGATCCGTTCACCCGCAGGGTTCCAGTAAATGATCTTCCCCTGGGAATCCATCATCAAAATGGCGTCTTGCGCCGCATCGGTGATACTTCTCGTTCTCTCTTCGCTTTGACTCAAAGCTTCTTCCGCTATTTTGCGTTCGGTAATGTCACGCACCAGCCCGTCGTAAGAGACCACCCGCCCTTTTCCGTCTTTCTTCACCACGATCGTATCCAGCAGCCAGCGGATTGTCCCGTCCCGGTGAAAAAAGCGGTGCTCGATCGGCTCGACGGTCAGGCCTTTGACCGCGCGTTCCGCCATCCCGATAACTTTGGGGCGATCCTCGGGGTGGATCATCTGATACCAGAGATAAGGATTGGCCGCGTAGTCCTCTTCCGCATATCCGGACACGGCCCGGCTCCCGGCTCCGTGATTCGTTGCGACAGCGCGGCCGTTCTCGACCTGAACGGAATAAATGTAATCGGTTGTGGCCGTCAACAGCCGGCGGTAGCGTTCCTCGCTTTCGCGAAGCGCCTCCGCCCGAGCCTGAGCGTTCCTCTGGATCTCCTGCTGAAGGTCCCGGACGGAAAGAATGCCGAGCAATTGGGAACCGTCCACGACCGGAACATGGCGAAAGGTGTTTCCCTGGAGAAGCTCCACGGCCTTCAGGACCGGCATCTCCGAAGAAATGGTTTGAGGGTTTTTCGTCATCGCTTCAGAAACAAGCGTTTGCTTCGGGTCTTTCCCGGACGCCACCACACGCGTCATCAGGTCGCGCTCCGTAAAGATCCCGACGAGATGACGCTCCTTGTCCACCACAAGAACGGATCCCACCCGCAGCGCGTTCATTTTTTTGACGGAATCCGCGACCGCCTCATCTTTGGAAACCGTGAGAGGATTCCGGATCATCATGTCCCCGATCCGGAGAAGCTCCCGCTGTTCAAGTTTCATGATCCCATCCGTTCTTTATCGTTCGGCTTCCGGCCGCCCGCGTGCTCCTGGAACGCAATCAAAATTGAGCCATTATACCCCTGCGCCGACAACCCGCCAAAGCGAATTCAAGAATCGGCCCGTTCATTCTCGCGAACCTTTTCCCGCCTATCTCCGGGGATCTTCCCGAGAGGAAATCTCAGCCCGGCCCGGGCTGTTTTCGATGGCAGGATAAAGAGAGAGTACGGGCTTTTGTTTTCCGTACTCTTCAAAAGCTTTTTTCCAGCTGCGCGACACCTTTTCAGCAAGCACCCGTTCTTCCAGCCCCCGTTTGAAGAAGCCGCAATACTGACAGAGGATTTTCATCTGTCCCCGGAGGGCTTTTTCGGTGACCTTCGATAATTTTTGAATACCTATGTCGGATCCGAACACCCTGGCAACGTTCATGCACGGCGAACAGGGATAATAGCCGAACATGGTGGCGCAAAGGCCGTAACATTCGCTGAGGACGAAACATCCCTTGGAAAAATCCGCCGATCGGTCTGCCGGCATATCGACCGGCGCAACCTGATAGGTCAAGAACGCGTAGTCATCTTTCCCTTCTTTCTTTTCGGAATTACACACAGCGATCCAGTCGGGTATTTTTTTCAGCACTGCTTGCGTTGGACCACCCGCCCCGTTCGTTTCCAGCCGGAATTGGCAACCGGGATTAAAATTTTTGTACTTTTTCAAAACCTCCAGTAATTCGAAAAGCTGCGGATGGAGCGTCGGCTCTCCCCCGGTCAGAATGATCGCGTTCCAGTAGTATTTGAGGTCGATCGCTTCGCTGACAATCGTTTCCAGCTGCCCGACGGTCATGATATCGTTCGCGGGAGCCTGCCTTGCGGAAGTCTGACAATTAAAACAACTGAGGTTGCAGCCGGTCGAAATAAAAATGCCCAGGTTATTGTTCGGGAAATATCTCCAGCGCCATACATGAAAAAGCCACTTCAAAATACCGAGTGCGAAAGCACCTGCTTTCGTTTTTCGAAGAACATTTTTTATGTAATTTCTACGATCAAGCCTCAAACCGGGCTCGTCTTGATGCGGAAGATACCGTTTTGCCTTCTTCCGCTCGCAATAATGCGAACATGCCTGAAAATGTTGTCCCGCGTGATCTGTCTTTTCGCTCACATTTAGTCCCCTTTTTCCCACCGGCGGGGCTCTTCGTTCCTTTTTAATAAGGAAAAAACGATTTCGCGGCTCCGGCCTAATAAAAGAAACGCGCCACCAAGACAGGCCATCGACACAGAGCCCGCAACGACAAAAAGCTGCGCCCAGTCGCAGATCAAGAATAGCCGGCTTAAAACCTGCCCCAGGATCATCCCCGCTCCTGCCAAAAGGATCCCACGTCCGAGGGGTCTTAGGAATGTCATGGGAGGAAGTTTCAGGATGTGCGCCGTATAGAGGGGAGTAAAAATACCGTTTTGGGCCGTTAACATGATTGCCGCGGCCGCGGCGACACCGTACAGACCCCAGCCGCAATGCCGGGCCAGGACAACGGCCAGGAAGATGCTGACCGCGCCCAAGCCAAAGCTGACAGCTCCCGGTATCCTGACGCGGTTGAAGGCGCTGTGAATAGCAAATAAAGGCACAACGGCAAGATTGACGACAAGATGAAACGTCAACACCCACAAGAGCGGGGCGAGCGGCGCAAAGTCTTTTCCGAGCCAAACGGTGAGCAGCGGTCCGGCAAAGCCACACAAAAGCCCGATGGGAACGGCCACCCCCAAACCCAGAAACCGTATCGCGTGCCCGGTCATGGCGACGATCTTTTGAGTTTCGCCCCGGGCATGGCTGATCAAAACGACGGGGACCAGAACGTCCGCGGTCAGGCAAGCCAAAGAGCGCAAAAGGAAGCTCCCCTGGAGGATCGCCCCGTATTGCCCCGCTTCATAGGCCCCGAAGAGAACGTTCACGACGATCAGGTTGAACTCCCAAAACAACATCGCGCCGATCTGGCCGACAACGAGCCATTCCCCCATAGAGGTGAGCTCTTTTAAGGTCTCCAGATTAAAATACTGCCGGGAGATCCGAAGCGACGGCGTCAGCTTCCTGAAAAAGAAATACCCCAGCGCCAGGGAGGCCGCTCCTCCCGCAAGATAAGCGACACCCACGCCGCGCAAGCCCGTCCGGAGAAAAACAAAAAAAACAATGATCAGCAGCGTTCTGACGAAAATGCCGCCCATTTCCATAAACTTTTGAAGATCAAGACGATTGACGGCAAACGCCGACGCGGAAAAAACCGGGGAGAACACCTGAACGATCGAGGAAAACAACATTAAAAAAAAGAGCCCCTGGACCTGCGCGGTCAAATACGCGGGGACTCTGAACACGCGGGGCGTCAGCCACGAGAACAAGCCGGAGAGCGGCAGCAACCATACCGCCAGAGGTACCAGCACCCAGAAAGCCGTGTTGAACACCCGGTTGGCCCTGCCGGTATCGTTCCCGTGTAAAGCCATCACCAGGAACCGCGACATGGCCCCATTCAAAGAGAACGAGATTAGACCGGCAAAGGCCGTGATCGAAAGGGCCAGCGGGATAAAACCATAGCCTTCCACGCCGAGGTGCCCGATCAGGAACGGCACCATCCATATCCCAATAATAACGTTCAGGAAAAAAAGCCCGGCGTTCGAGATCAAATTGAACGGTAACTGTTCTTTAAATTTTGTAGGGATCATCATCGCAAGCCGGCCGGGTTCAGCCCCCTTTTTGTTCGAGGAAGCGGTATCAAGATATCGCAGAATTACCCACAGGGCTCACAAAAAAGGGACAGGCGATCATTGAATGCCTGTCCCTTATCAGACGACTGTCCAAGCCTTAATTTTTCTTTTTAAAAAGGCTGGCTTGGACTGTCCTGTTTTCTTATCGTTAAAATTAATGAGAATCAGGACTGTCACCTGTGTTTGCCCGAACCTCGTCCAACCCCCGGGGTTGAACTCATAGCCGCAAGTCCTGTTCTTGGTTAGAAATCGTAGCGGACGGTCCCGTAATATGTATTGCTCATGTACTGGTCCTTGAGCTCGATGTCCCAGTTCCCCGTCACCGTCACGTTCCCTTTGTTCAGGAACGCGAGTTCCGCGCCGAAGAGCATCCCGTTCTGCGCGGGCTTGGCGCCCTGGGAATTGAAGGACGGCCCGCCGCCAGCGAAATTGGCCGTCGTTTCGAACCGGTCCCCGATATAATCAAGGAGCCACGCCGCTTTGGCGGACGGGATGAATGTTCCGTAATCCTTCGCCTCAAGCGGGTACGCGAACTTCGTCCCGAGCGCCTGCTCCAGCTGATGGTACCCTTCGCCCTGGACGTTCAGGCTCAGCGCGTCCGCGCCGTGCTCTTTGTACTGGTTCATGTACAGGAAGTTGTAGCCCAACGACGCGAACGGCGTCACTTCCAGGCTCTTGGTCTCCTCGAAAACGAATTTATAGCCGGCTTCGAGATTCGTGGAGTACTGTTGGGCGTTGTGGTCCGCCTTCGCGATGCGATGGTCGAGCCCCATCCAGATCTCGCGGCGGCTGTCGTAGTTATTCTGCGTAAAAGCGAACATCCCGTCCACGTACCAGGAATTCTCGACCTGCGTGCGCACTGCCTCGTAGGACTTTTTGCCGCCCTGGCGTGCCTTGTTGAGGTCGAGAGAGTCATAGCTTGCGTAGAGTGTTCCCTGCCAGCTGTTGATATTATCCGACGGCTTGCCCGGCTGCTTGGAATTCACGCCCGCCCAGCCGTAGCTTCCCGCAAGTCCCGCGCGAAAATGATTGTCGAGCACTTTGTCCGCGCCGATCGTCGTCCCGAACGTGTTCGCCTTGTAACCCTCGATCCCCTTGCGCTCGTCCTGCTTCATATGACTCCCGAGCCCCTGGACCCAGACTCCCACGCCGCTCTCCGTGTCTCCGCTCGAAACGCCCGAACTTACACCACCATCGCGCGCACCGCCGAGACGGTTGCTAATCATCGTGAAGCCCTGGCTCGTCAGAGCGCGGCTGCCTTCCGCCGCGCCGCCGCTCACATCCGGAACCATGGTATCGAGCGCGGAAGCGAGCTGCGAGTCGGTCAGGCCGTCGAGCGTGTTCAGCACGTTCGCCATATCGCCTGTCGGATCCGTGATCGCTTCAAGAGCCGCACCCACAGCCTGGCCATTACCGTCCGTGGCCACATTCGTGAAGGCGCTACCCCAGCTCAATACTTCGAGTTCCAGGCCGGTAGCCCCATTGATCGTATTCAATCCGAAACTCACCCTCGGATTGCTTGAGAGAATGGTGGTGGGCACAAAAACGCCGCCGGCAACCTGACCGTCAATGATCGTCCATTTTGTCCCGACGGGAATCTTTGCCCCTGACGGCACGGTGACGCTGACCGTGGACCCCAGGGCCGTCGTGATGGTCCCGGAAGTCGCCGCAGACGCATCGATATTGCCCGCGACGGTAGCGTCCAGAATGGTCGTCTTCAGGGTCGTGCCCGCCGGCTGATTATAATTCCCCGTTCCGAGAAGCTGCAGCGTATTGGTTCCAAGGTCCACCACGCCGGAGTTTGCGAGCGCCAGGTTTCCGTATATCGTGCGGTTGCCGGTAACCTTGAGCGTTCCGACCCCCCCGCCGCCGATAGAATCCACCGTGATCGTCGTCGCCGCAATGTCA
>CAIJDY010000034.1 GCA_903819565.1 Candidatus Omnitrophota bacterium
GTACGGCGGCACCCGTTCAGCCTGCGATGACGGGAACCACAAGTTCCCGCGAGCGTGCCGGAATCACAGGATTCCGGCCCAGAGATCTCATGGAACAGCTCGCCGCCGAAGCGGGGCCGAAAGGCTTTTACTTTTACAATTACCCGAACTTCAGCCTCTACGCCGGTTATCTCATCCTCAAAAGCGAACTCGACCCGAAAGGCCTGTTCAACGAGATCAAGGTCCTGTTCACCCGGCTTCTCGACCAGCTGGCGCAGACGCCTCGCGAGAAACAGTTGCTTGAGCTTTGCCGCAACGAAGAATTGGTCCGCAAGCTTCTTAACCTCGAATTGACCCGTAAGGACTGGCAGGAGGTCCTCGCAAAGAAAGACCTGCTCGCGATGGATGCGCTTGTCGCGGGACTTAAAGACATTGGAACGGCGGTGAGTCTGGAGTCAGGCTTGCCGCTCACCAATTTCGAGACAAAACCAGTCAATCCGAAATTCCGGAGCGAAGTGGCGGACGTGCAGGCGGCGGCGTACGGTTTCTATGACGCGGCTCACCGGCGTGAAGACGTGTTCTACGAAAAGATTGCCTCCGTCATGGAAAAAGACAGACTGAATAAAGCGGTCGTCATCACCGGCGGCTTCCACACGGACGGGATGACCGAGCTCCTGCGGGAACACGAAGTGAGCTACGGCGTTCTCACCCCGCGTCTCTCTGAGAAGTCCGACGAGAACCTTTACCGGTCCGTCATGCTGCAGAACAAGCCCGGTCTTTTTGAGTTATCGTACCTTGAGGCGGCGTCCCAATTGATGTCGTTGGCAACCCAAGAGGCCCAGATCGGGAAAACGGCCGTCGCAGGGCGTCTCGCGGCTATCTTGCGAGGGATCGGCGCCGCGGGAGAGGTGGGAAGCGTTGACGAATCCGTTCAGATCTTTAACCAGTCCGCGATGGCGGCGCTCGCCGGCATCCAGATCGAAAAAACAGGACAAAACACGTACAAGATCGTTTCGGTCAAAACTCAAACGCCGGTATCCGCGCCTGATATCGGAAAAGTTCTTGCGACGCCTTCTCAGATCATAGATGCCGTCGGCTCCATGGCAGGAAGTGCGCTACCGGCCACAAATCCTGCGGTTGTTGTTCCTGCGGTAGCACTGGCGGGCCAGTTAGGGCAGGTCGGGAAAACAACAGAGAAAGTGACCGCGAAGGAGGAAGTCAAGGCACCGGAAACACCTCAAGCGGAAACGGTCATTCAAGAGATCGTCGCGGCGGACGCAACCAAGGCGGGGATCCCTGATGCTGAATTTGCTGCTGCCGTTGCCGAAAACATGAAGGCGCAAGGCCAGCCGGCTCCGACCGGAATCCGGGAGACTCCCATTTCCGGTTCGGACGGTCGCTCTGAAATGCGGGCGGGCGGTTTGAAGACGCTCTTGCTGGCGGCGTTGCTTCTGGGATCGCAGGTGACGGGTATCAGCGGGCAGTCTGCCGGGGCCACCCGGCAAGAGGCTGCCGTTACGGTGACCTCCCCGGAACGTCTCATCACTGGAGAGCTGTCACGGACCATTTTGAACCAGGGGATCTTTAATGGTGTGACGGACAAGGATGTTGAAAACTCCGTTACATTTTCCCAGTCGCAGGTCGCAGTAGTCCGTGCGGCACAGGATCTTCTGATCCAGCGCAAGATCCTTACCGGGGATCCGGCGAGTATCAGGAAGACCGCAGTCCTTTTCCTCGGCGGCGTTCCTGCTTCAAACTACGAAATGATGCATTCCATGCCCGGAAGTTTTGCCATGGCACTCATGGACTTAGGGGTTGTCGTCGTGGACAAAGCGGCTTATGAGGCGGTGCCGGACACGGAGAAGATCGCATGGCTCGCCAAACGGATCGCTCACGAGATCGAACACCTGTTGCTTGGCTCCAACGTCCCGGTTCTTGTTCAGGAGGCCGAAACCTATCGTGTGACCTATTTAGTGCTCAAGATTCTAGGGGGAGAATCCGCGGAACAGCTCGAGGCTCAGGGGCGTGTCTGGAAAGCTTTCGAGGCATTAGCCAGGAATCCCGGAGAGGTCGTGACTTCTCCCTTCGGTTTAACTCTCGGGCAGATCGGACGGCTGAATTATAACGGGGTGTGGGTCGAAGCGGACATGATCCGTATTCTGGTTTACGACATGCAAGGGAACAAAAAGGGTGTCATGTTTGGCGTGAATAATGCCGGACTGATTTACGAATTGAAAGCTGCGCCGGCGGCGAGCAAGCGATCCGAAGTGCGGGAGCAGGTTGGTCCGGCGACCTCGGAACGGGAGGACGAACAGGGCTACCTGCGTGACATGAACAGCAAATTGCGCGGGGTGCAGCTTGTCGACGTCATCGGGGATATCAGCCGCGCCGAAGATCTGTCGCGCGAAGGCTTGCTGGGCAGGGGGATTACGGACGAGGCGTATACCCAAGAGACGCTTCGTAAGGGTTTCTTTCCTATCGGAACAAAGATAAAAGGAGGCCTTGAGGAATGGCCGTATATTTTCATCGGGATTAATCGCGCGCAGGGCGGTTTTGAGGGCAATGAATGCCTCCGGTGGGGCAAGGTGACCGGAGTTCCCGGGGAGTTCGGAGTGAGCGTTTTGATCTCGGATGAGGTGAAGGACCCACGTGTCTACAATTACGTTGACGAGGCGCCCATGCGGGAGGTCCGGGTTAAAAAGCTGGATGAAGAGGAAAAAGCCCGGCACCCCGAACTCAAGGAAACGGTCGGTTCGGAGATGTTCACCGGCCTGATGGTTCACCGGGGAAATCTGCCGCGGCTGCTGCAACTATTGGCTGAAATGAAAAGACAGGACGGCTATGAATTCGACAAGCCCATTTATGTTTTCGACAGCCTTGGCAATGATGACGCCGCGTGGTCGGTGATCCTTAAGGCTTCCGGGTATAAGCTGCCGGTGAAAACAGATCCCGGGTTGTGCGCTTCGATCCGCAATGCCGCTTCAGTCGCGGAAATTAAAACACTGTTGGACGAGGCCTATCCCCGAGAATTCGGGACTACCGCGGGTTTGTCTGCGAGTGTTGCAGCCGTACTGGCGGCGAGGCTGGGGATCACTGCGCCCGCAGTTCCGGTCCAAACCAATCTGTCGATCACGCCCGCAAAGGGAGAAATGCGCTCTGAAATGCGCTCATCTGCTGAGGGTCCGATGGCGGCGGGAGCCGACAGTTATTTGTTAACGGCGAGGGAACCCGATGGGTTTTTTGCCAAGGCCATCGATAAGGTCTTGATGGTTATGAACCCAACCTATCATGAGATTAAAAGAAAATTGGCAGGTTTAACCGGGAGGGAATTCCGCGTCTACCAAGACGTTCACGATCAAGTGCTCCCAAAAGTGCTCCAATTAAAATTTTCCGATGAATCACCCCTGAATAATCAATTTAAAATTTATATCACGGACGGCTCCAAAGAGGTTGGTTACCTCGAAGGATTCATTGATAAAAAAAGGTCTGTGTTCCAGGTCCGGAAGGCAAAGATCAATGAAGGGTATCGCTATCAAGGGATCATGCCACAGTTTTATGTCGAGCTGTTTAAAATTCTGATCGTGAATTTTGGCATTGAGAAATTCAGCTCGGATTACACGGTGATATGGAATCCCGATACAGGCGGGTATGACGCGGTTGCGATGTGGGAGTCCCTCATAAAGCGCGGCATGGCCGTCCGTCAATCCAGTGATGAAAAAGAATATGCGATCCCTCAAAAGGTTCCTAAAAATAAAGAAGTGAAGGTAGGGGGCTGGGAACTATTGCGGCCCAGTTTTGAGGATCGGGGAGCCGCTCTGTCCGTGGACAAAGCTCGCTCCGAACTGCGGGGAACAGAGCAAGAACCCGGGGTCGTGGTCAGTAAGGCAAGTCACGCTTACGCTTTCAGGAACCTCATTCTGGAGTTGTCGCAGATGGTCGAAGGGCGGTCTCCGTGGCAAGTTCCGGGTGAAAGACTCAGCTTGTGGATGTCCCCTCTGTGGACTTTCGTGACCCAATGGGTCGTGGGGGGGCTCCCGTGGGGTTTCGCGCCGGGGAGTTTGGGGGTGGGGGCGCTTTCCCTTTACTCGCTGTACCTTTATCTTTTTCATCTCAGCCGCGCGAGCGGATTCCTTGAAGGTGTATTTATAGAGGAAACTAAAGTTCCGAGAGCGGGTTCGGAAATCCCTGCGAGTATGGAAGGCGCCCGCTCCGAAGTGCGGATGAAGGAAGAACTTAAGCGGGACATTCTGAAATGGGACGGGTACCGGAACGGAGCGAAGGCGCAGGCGGAGAAGATGCTTGAGCTGAACCGGGGCCTGAAGCAGCTTTTTTCGAAGCGGAACCAAGTTCTTAAAGAAGGGGCCAAAGGCGCGCCCGAGAAGGCGAAGGTGCTCTACGACAAGGCCCGGGGCTACGCCGTGGTCCTGAAGACCTTGGCAGGGAGAATCCGCCCGGAAGGCGACGAAGAAGCGTTCCCGGGCGAGGCGGCGCTCTACGGTGACATCGATGGATTGGTCAAAGCGAAAACCCCCGAACAGGCAGGACAGGCGCTGAGGGAAAAATCCCGGGAACTCGCGGCCAAGATCAAGGAACTCCGTGCGCAGTTCCAGTCGCAGCAGGCGGAGGGAAACATTGAAAAACTCGATCGCCTCAACCGCGAGATCGCGGCCTACGCCAAGGCGCGTCTTAAGACCCAACTGCTCCAGACCCGCGCGTACCTCTCACAAAAAAATCTGAACCAGACGGTCCTGCTGACGATGCTCGCGGCGCTTTCCCTTAATTTTACGAAACTCGCCGGGGAATATGATTGGCAGGTGCAACGCGCCTGCGACGCGGCCGTGCCCCAGGAAGTGAAGCGGGGGGAGACGGGCACTGTGGCCCCGGAACGCCAACCCGCGACGCCGCTTCAGGCGCTGGCACAGAGACCGGTGATGGATCGCTTTAAAAAACGTCTTCTTATGATTGGCTTGATGGGCTTGATAAGTTTCCTGGCAGCAGCTCCCACGAATCAGGGGCAGGTCGCTAATCAGTTGACTTCACCTTCTTATGAATATGTGCAAAGCCTGATCCACAGAGATCTAGACACAGCGGACTACGATGTTCTCTACGGGGACATCGGGGAGATGAAGGCTAACGTAGAAAAAATCGAGCCCCAACGGCTGCGGGATTATTTAACGCACTATCTGGACTGCGTGTCGTTCCTGAGGATCTCTGAGCCGATGCTTGACCCCGGTCTTGGTCCCGATCTTGGACCCGACCTTAGCTCGCCGGAGCATCATAAAAAGCTGGCCCAGCGAATCCGTTATATTGCGGCCGACATGCTGATGATCACGCTGGCCGAAAATCCGGACCTTGAAGTGCGTCAGGCCGGCGGAGGGCCGGCGCGATCGTATTTCCAGATCGAACCCTCTTCGGCCGCTTGGTCCTTATTTAAATTCAAAGAGCAGCACGCCGGAGACATGGCGGTGCTCCGGTTTGTCGACCCTGATCAATGGATAGGATATCCGGGGGTACAGAATTTTCTTAATGCCGTTGGAGGGGCAGACGGCCATTCGCTCACCGCGGAGGAACAGGAGAAGATCGGGAGCAGTTATGAACAGGACGCCATGGCGCGGAGCTTCGTGTTCATTCTGTTTTATCTCGCCAACGATATGGGGCCGTCCGCCGCCGATCTTGCCCAGGGTCCCTGGGTTAATAATGAAAAACGGATCAACGCGTACCGGGGAAAGTTCAACACGGCCCAAGGTATTTCGACCTCTTCGAAGGTTATTGCGGCTGAGGAGATCACGGAACTTCTGTTCGGCGGGCCGCAAGGGTTGCGGCAACTCAATACTCCGGAAGGGCGGACGGCCATGCAGGCTTTATATGAAAACATTTATTTGGACAGGATCGTTCTCGACAACTATACATCGGACATTGTCAACGTGCTCCGCCAGGTCCGTAAGGCCGAAGGACTGATCGATAAGCTCTTGAGGCCGGAGGCAGATAGCAGTGCCGTGGGTCCTGAGTTAGACAGAACGCTGACCCGTTTGCAGCAGCTGGCCGATGCCTTCAATAATCAGCAAGCAGACAAATCTCCGTCCGACGTAGTTAAAAAGCTCGACAGCTTGAGGCGGTATGATCCTGAAGGGTTCACGAAGAAACAGTGGGCGCTTATCATGAAAGGGGTGGACATCAGTTTCCAGAAGGCGGGGGAAGCCATAAAAAGGAATCTAGAGGAGCTTCGCCAAAATGCCTCGCGCTTGCGGGGGAACCCCTCCCAGGTCCTCGCCCAGCGCTCCGAAGTGCGGTTCGCCGTTCCGGCGGTCGTTTCGGCGACGAGGGTTTTGTACGGCGAAGAATGGCGCAGCCAATTTCCCCTCGCCAAGCGGTGGGCGATCATGCAAAGGCTGCTCGGGACCGGGAGGACGTTCGAACCGGGCGAGATCAGGAACATGGGGCGTGAGCTTGACAGGGAAAAGGGTTACGAGGATAGCGCCCTCAAGGAACAATATCTGGACCTCGCGCTGTCTCTGAAATTCAAGGGGAAGAACCACGAGTACCTCATCAACGAGATAAGAAGTTTGAGAGACAAGACCGAGCCCGAAAATTTCGACTTGGCCGTCAAGACTCTAAAACAAATCATTTCAAATCCCGTTGTCAAAGAGGACGATTACACGGCTTGGGACCAACTTTTCAGGACCACCGAAGGCACGGACTTTTTGTACTCGCTGCCTTATCTGGACGGCGCCCTCGTGGGGAAGGGCCTATCCAATATCTTTAAGGATTTTGCCCGCGCCCCCAGCGGGATAAGGATCTCGTCGAGCTTGGAGGCCTTTTCAAAGATCGAGGGAATAAAGCTTGATTGGAACGTGCTGTCAGAACTCATTCTCGGGGATAAAGAGAAGGGGTTGGAGCCGCTTCCCGCGCCGGCGCAGATCTTTGAATTTTTGGCGCTCCTGCCTCCGGAATTTTTTCGGGAACGTGGATTCCTTGAATTGGCGCGCCTTGTCGGAAAGGGATTTAACCGTGATCTGGGCTATTACGCATTTGTGGATCGTATCCATGATCTCAAAGAGGCCAGAAATATTCTGGGAGGCAGTTTCATCAGGGATTTTGACGAGATCCTTCGCATGGTGATGCCGCATGCGGAACCGGCGGCTGCGGCCGACAAAGACCGCGGGCGGGATTACATTAATCTCATTTCGCTTCTTGACGCGGCGAAAAAATCCCCCAAAACGGACACAGTCTCCAGGTTCGTGGAAAAATACGGGATCCGGCGCATGGTAGGGGATGTGGGCAGGATAGGTCACGCCGTAAGCTTGGACTCTCTCTTTGACGCGTTGGCTGACAAGGGCCTGGTTGATTCGTGGCCAGAAATGATGACCTTTCTCACCGAAAAGGTTCCCGCCCCGCGGGTGGGGGACGTTCTGGCCGGTCTTGCTTTTTGCGGTGAGCTGCCCGGTAAAACGTGGCAGGAGAAAGCAGAGCTTTTGAATCGTTTGTCCGCTTATTTTGATAATAAACCCCGCGAAAGAGACCCGCTTGTTTTTGCCTCCACTTTAGAAAAGAACGGCGCGCAATTCGATGAAGCGTTCATTGAAGCTTTCCAAAGCGTCATGGCCGGTGAGACCCCGCTGCAGGACCCTGCTTTCGTTTTGACGAAAGGCCCCTCATTGATGTACGGGGTTCCCTCGGGCGAAAGAGAAGAAGTTTTGAGGACGCTGGATCAGTTCGGAACCCGCTTCGGAACGCAACCCATGTCGAAGGCCCTCTGGGACGACCGTTCCGCGGCCGACAAAGTCAGGATCCTACGCTGGTTCATGAGTCATGAAAAGGCCGATCACGAAAAGGCCGATTTCGATCCCATGATTTACGCAACGCTCAGTCATATGATGCTTCCATCGCTTGTCAACGTGTACAGCGCGAACGGCGACATTATGGAGATCCTTACTGCCCTCTATACCATCAATCACGATGTGTTTGGCAGTGATGCGAGTGCCCTTTTGGATCTGGAGAAGGGGATGAGTGATCGATGGACATTTCTAAACGCGGAAAATTATCAGGAGGTGCTTGTCGCGTTGCCGGAGCTGTCGGCGAAATGGGAGGCGAGAGGTTTGAATCCGCTGGATTTCAAGCAGCTCCTGGAAAGTCTGAATTCCGGGGTCGGTCAGAAAAGCAGTATCAGCCGGATAAAAGAGCATTTTGAGGAGATCGTCGGTCTTGTGAAGGCCGCCGGACCCGAGAACACCACGGCTCTCATTGGAAGGGGAATTCCCGCGGTCCGGGACCTTCTGGGGGACCGGTTCTATGATTTTCTCCCCGCATTACTTGAAATCGGGACGAAGGCAGGAGAGGGCGCCTTGAGGCTCTTTCAGGACGAACTTCCGCTCATGAGGGCGTACCTGACTTCTCCCGAGGCGATGGTGAAGGAGTTTAATAACCCGGAGAGCCCGCTGTCACAGCTGATGTCCGGCCGGTATGGGCGGGATAATCTGGGAAAGTGTTTGGAAGCGTGGAAGAAGATATTGGAGAATCCTGAAAGCCTAGCGAATATGCCCGAGCCGGAGCTCGCGGCCGCGGCGCTCGTTGTGTACCAGCTGCAGTATGCGTTCGGCCGACGCGATATCGGCCTTCAGGTCCGCGATGTGTTCCTTGACGAGAACTCAAAATGGTTCGAGGAAGTGAAAAAATCGGCCGAGGCTGAGGGATTATCCCCGGCCCAAAAAACATTGATCATAAGTGCCGTGATCACCGTGGGGACGCTGGCCGGAGAGGATGTCAGGGAAGAGGACATCGCCCAGCAGTGCAGTTCCCTGGGGATCTCGGAGACGGAATATCCGGTTTTGCGGAAGGGCCTTTCTCTTATCGGGCAGTCGCGGTATACGGCTCGCCGTGGTTCGTATTGGCAGGGATTTATAGCGGACGAGATCGTCGATGTCTTCATGCGGGATAAAACGAGCCGCGCGGGACTCAGGAAATTATTGGGTAAGGATATGGGAGAGAAGATTTATGACCATATGAACAACAAGGATGCGACGGCGCATTCCCTAATCAAAGCACACCAGCGTGAACCTGTGAGCGAAGAGGAGCAGAAGATCCTGCGGGAAATGCGTCCGGCGTTGTTGCGGGCCTATTGGGATGCGCGTAGCACCGATGTCGAAACGAAAATTAAAAATTATGAGAAGCAAGGGCCGCTCACGGGCAGGCAGAAAGGCGGGACGGTCCAGATCGACGGCATACAGTACTACGCGAAATTCTATGATTATAAGAACGAAGACCGCATGCGGACGGAGTGGCTGGGCTGGATGATCTTCATGGAACTCGGCATTCCGGTCGCGGACGAAATGTTCGTGGCCAAGGTCAAGGTCGATGGCATTGTGCGGCCCGCGATCTTGTCGCGCTGGTTGAAGGATTCGAAGTCTGGAACAGGGACCTATGAGGACAAGAAACTCCGTGCGCTGGAATTCGTGGGCGGCGCGCTGATCCAGGACGAGGATCGTGGCAAGGGAAATAATTATGTTGATGTAAGAGACCCGAAAACAGGGGGCCTTCTGCGGAAAGTTGCGATCGATTTCGGATGTTCCGGCCCGTTCAGCAGATTTGATGGGATCAAAGGGGAAGGGAAGGATTCCGGGAACCTGCCGTTTGGCTTCGAGAGTTTCCAGGATATGTTGAAGCGGGATGGTAACCTTCGCGCTCTGATCCAGGAATCGTTCTACCAGGGACTGAGTGAGAAAGA
>CAIJDY010000035.1 GCA_903819565.1 Candidatus Omnitrophota bacterium
GGACCGCCTCGCCCTTCCCGATCTCAAAATGATGAAGCATATCGCCGTGCAGGGCCCCGTCGCGGTCGGCGATACGATGGTCGTGAAGGCAAAGAATAAAATGGTCGCCGTGAATGCGGCGCGCAGCAATATGTACAAGGCGCTTCCCGGTACGGTCGGGGAGTTTATGTTCGGCTACATCGAGGACAACCCCGAGCTCGCGCTCCGCTATCTTAATTCGAAGATGATGCAGACACAGGTGGAAGCCTGGAGTTTTGCCCATAAAGCGTTCTCGCTGGATTTTACGGCCAGCTACAAGATCCTCCGCGCCGACAAGCCGCTTTATCAAAATCAGACATCGACGAACAAGGTGTCCAATGTAGTAACAAAATTTCCCTGGGTCTGGACGGCGTCATCGCAGGCGGGAAGTACCGGTAACGTTGATCTGATGGGCATGAGCTATCAGGGCTGGACCTTTGATTTTGTGAACGGCGAACTTGTTCTTACGCCTTCCCGGATCGTGCCGGTTTCCTTCACGGACGATGAACAGAAGACGACTTTTATGCAACTGGGCGGTGAAGGGGAAGTTAGTTTGTATAAGCTCGAGAATAATTTCAACAAGATCGCAAACGATCCGAACTTTTGGGCGTACCTGGGTCACGACCCCATGTCTCCGGTTGATGTTACGAAGAACGAGATCGACAGGAATGCTTTGATCGAAAAGTACGGGCTTGAACTGGGCGTGAATATTTTTAATTTTCTGGTACACCCTGTAAGTGGTTCCGACAAAACCTATCTCAATTACAGCAACCTTGGCCCGGATGGCAAACCCTTTATTGATCCGACAACGGGCGCGCCCCTGACGGATCCGCTAAACGGCATTCCTATAGCAATGACGGACGCGGAAAAAGCGGCGTTTGAAAAAGACGTGCGGGAGCATTTCCCCGCTCAGGCCGATGAGATCATTGCGGCCTATTATGAAGCCTATGACACCGGGATACTTCTCGGCGCGGTTTCTTATTTTGCCGCCCGCTACGACAATCCGGGCTATAAAGGCACGGACCTGAAGACGCTTTTCTACGATGCCTCGCTCCCGGAAATCTTTAAAGCCCTGGCGGCCGCCAAAAAAGAGGCGGAAGCGCATATCTCGCCGAAACGACCGCTTGACGTCCTGAACAACCCCGATGACGCGGCGCTCGTTACCTGGCTGGCGCGCGCCAAACTTCACGACGATAAGTACGGAACTCACATCTTTGACGAAACGCTTCACGAGCCTCGTTGGGAAGCCAAGCTCTTCGCGCGCTTCGAATGGCTGAACACCAGCCGGGTCGCGCAGAGCCATACGGCGAAGGCGGAGGCCAACCTGGCCAACGCCGAGATCGCGACCTTCGAGGATCAGGGCCTCGCCGATCTCGCCGCGGACTTTTACGGGGTCGCGCGGCTGAACGACGAGATCCGGCTCGCCGAAAAATCGATCGGCGAGATCGGAGGCCTTCTGTCGCAAATGGGCGAAGTCCCTTATGCCGAACGCGACCAGAACATGGAGCGGAGCCTTCAAACGCGCAGCGACGAGCTGCAGCTCAAGCTGAGCATTCTGAGGAACAGCCGTGATATCTACGAACAACGCATCAAGGTGACGATGGGCCGCGTGCCGTCCGTGGAGTTCGACAAGCTGAAGATCCGCGAGCTTACATTTGATCAGGTAACGGCGGAAGTGGAGAACCTTAATCTCGGCGCCCGCTCGCTGGCTTCGAGCATGGACAAAAAAGCGGCCGAACTCAAGCTCGCATTCGCACAGTCAGATGCCCTGAAGGGAGCTTCGGCGGTCGTCTCGACCCAGCTGACCGCGGACCTCATGAGGATCGCGAACGTTTACACGCTGGGCGACAAGCTGTCCCTGGACATTCTCCACGGCAGCTTGTACTTCAGTATTTCACGGCTGTTCCAGGAGACCCGGAAGCGGGGCGCCGCGCAATATGACGCGCAGGTCTCCGACATCATGCTCCAGATCAAGGATGCCCGGGACGCGAAGCGCCAGTTGAAAATTGCGAGAGACCAGGAAACAGCACTGCTCGCGCAGCTGGAGATCGTACAGAAAGATAATGAGGCGCTGAAAGAAAAGCTGAAAGCCGAGAATGATCAGCCCGGAAAAGGTCTGAAGCTGGATATGGCCCGGACGCGGGGATGGGCGACCACGGTGGTCGAGGGGAACAAGATCAACGAGCAGATCCAGGGCGTGAAGCTCGGGCTCCGGCTTTTGGACATTCAGCTGAAGGGGCTCGAAGAGCTCGAAACGACGGTCAATGCGGCCCTCAACAAAATAGAGGACGGCCTTCCCGAAGGGAAGCAAAGAGAAACGTTCAGGCAGGCGAGGGCTGCCTATGGCCTGACCGGAAGTGAATCGCCTGTTGCGGAAGACTGGACGGTCCTCAACGGGCTGGTTGAGAAAGCGGATGGGGATAGCCGGAGCGATGTGGTGAAGGCTCTGGCGTATCAGGCCCGTTACCGGATGGAAGCAATTGAGAAAAAAGCCAAGGCCGACCGGCTGGATTACGAAGCCATCAATTGGGCCAGCGCATACATCGACGCTGGGATCGGGATCGGCCGGGGCCAAGAGAACTACGAGGGACTGATGTCGAATGCCGACTCCAAACTGGTCAGGACGAGCTTCGGCGCGGGCATCCATCTGGTCCTTTTTCCCGCAGGGGCCGGCGCGCGAAAAGACGGGAAGGAGCTTGTCCTGCAGTCCGTCAACCGCATGAAGGACATGAAGGAAGACGAACTGACCCAAATGATCGAAGGATTGCTCCGGAACATTGCGTATGCGGAGAACATCCTGAAGATCAAGAAAAAGAATCTGGACATCTATAACAAAATATTACAGGACAGCGAAAGCAAGGCCGCGCTGGAGCGCGAGCGGACCGGCAAGCCCACTTCGCAGGACCTGCAGATCGAGCTGAATTCGGCCAGGATGAACAAGGCGAACGCGGAAGCCGAACAGCAGGCGGCCCAGGAAAATCTTGACCGCTTCCGCAGACAACTTCAGAGCCTCGTGCTCAAGGACGGCGATTCGTGGGAAGCCGTGGAGAAATCGTTCGAGAATTACAAGGCTGCCGGCCGTGAGTCGGCCCCCGGCAGCGAATCCGAGAAAGCCTGGGAAAAGTTCAACCAGGCGATCCCCAGCCTCCCGGAGGGCTGGAATCAGGGCGGGCCCCTTCTGAGAGATGTCATCAAGACCATCGAAGAGGGCGCCAACAGCGGTTGGACGGTTGAGAGCATCCTTGCACAGCTTCCTGAGGACGTGAAAGAGGTCCCGGCGGTCAAGGATTTTGTGACGGATTACCTGAAGATCCATAAGGATCAACAGCGTTGGACGGAGCTCTCGAAGCAGGAGGTCCTTTCTCCTTTCGGCAAGATCGTGGACTCCAAGGGCGAATTTACCGCAGACGGCCTTGTTTCGGTCAACTCGCTTCAGGGCAAGATCAAAGACCTGAAGACGCGTTTCGATGGTCTGGCGAATAAAAATGAGAAGTTGGCGGGGGTCGCGGGGTCCCTCAAAACAGCTTACGATGACATTTCCAATGTCCTGAATGATAAAACTCTCAGTGCGGGGGCACGGCAGACGCAGCTGATTGAAGCGATTTATGCTTATCTCGACGCGGAGATCGCATATCTCAAATCGGACTATTCCAACAGGCGGCTGAAAGCCTTCGTGCACGAATTCGAGGGCATCCGGTCCCTGATCGGGGAGATCTCGGATGTTCCGGAGATCGAAAACATCCTCATGATCCTCGACAAGGGCGTCTGGAAAGTAAAAATGGACAAGCGTGCCGAGAAGAGCGAAAAGTTTCAGATGGGGGTCAATATCGGCTACAGCGTGAGCTTTAACGCCGGGGACAAGGTCGGGGTCCGGGTGGGAGTGACGCCTTTCTTCGCGATCCTTCCTTACTTGACGGACGCCGTTCTGGACGTGATCCCCGTGGTCGGGGACCCGGCCTCGAAGTTCCTTGGCGTCGACCAGACCGCGAAAGAAAAGAAACTGCTGGACCTTGGGACCGCGACCGGCATGGGGATCCGCGGGGCTGAGGACGCGCTGAATCGCACCCGGATCCAGGCCAACCAGCTTGCAAATAAATACGCGTTTTTCGTCCAAAAATATGACGGCCTTATCAGCCTGGTGGAGGAAGTCGAGTACTGGAAGGGGATCGCGAGGGACGTTTCCAATTTCCAGAACACGGTGGCCGGGGACCTGAACCTTGACAAGAACTTCCGGGACAGGGTCGACATGCAGGTAAATCAATTGAATGAGAAGCTGCGGAATATTCTGGAGAGCCAAAAACTGGTCGAGGACCGGCTGCGGCAGCTGGGCTACGACCCGAAAGTGATCAGGGAGTCGCTGGGGAAGGACCTTCCGAGCGCTCAGGAGCTCGAGGAGGCGTTCAAGGATCCCCAGTCCGCCTTGGGTCAAAAATTTCTCGGCCAATTGCAGGGGATAAAGGTTGTCGGCGAAGGCGGGCCCAAGGCCAGGACGGTCGAGGACTTCGCGAAGACGACGGCCAAGATCCAGAGCCTTGACAGCCAGTACAAGAATTTTAAGGACACCGCAAAAAAATTCCACTGGCGTTTCGGCAGCGGGATGTGGTCGTCCGGGATCTTCTCGAACGATCCTTTCATCACGCCGCTTCCGGGAGACATCATCAAGCGCGAGCAGATCCTGATCTATCAGTACGACGGGAAGGGGAATAAAACGGGCAAGACGGAATTTGTCGATGCGCCCACAAGCCGTTCGCTCCGCGTCGAATTCGATCTGGGGCAGATCTTCGGCAACTACACCGGACGCCTCTATCGTATCGAAGCCGAGCGCGAGGGGATCAAGGACCTGATCCTGACCGAAGCGCAGAAGCAGGAGATCGCGGAGGCGATCCTGGGATATGAAGCCCAGCTGCGGTTGATCCAGAAGCTCGAGTCTTGGAAGGTCGAGAAGATCGCGGGTCTCATCAAACAATATGAAGCCCTTCAGGGGATCGACGTGGCGACCATGACGGCAAGGGAGAAGATCCGCAACCTGCTCGGAAACGAGGGCGTGGGGTACCTTGAAGCGCGGCTCACGCTGAATGAAACCCTTCAGGGGGTTTTCAACACGACGGGAGTCACGATCGAAGCGCTGCCGCCGAAAGAAGACGTTTCCATGAGCGCCGTCGTCTACAAGCCCGGGCAAAATACTGAGCAGTACCGGGAGAATTTGCGGAAGGCGCTGGAGGGTTTTTCGGCTTCCGGAATGACCTGGAAGGAATACGCGAAGCAGCATCCCGAGATCAATATCCGGCTGGCGGAACTCAAGATGGCCCGGATCAAGGAGAACATGATCCGGAGCCGCATTCTGAGATTTTGGGGCGATGCGGGCCTCCGCAACGGACAGCCGACCCTGAGTATCGGGACCAACCAGAGGCTGATCGGCGGGAATATTGCGCTGCAGCGCAAGATGATCGAGATCGAAAAAGAGTCGTCCAACCTCAGGTCTGTGACGGACCAGCTGAAGTACGAAGATGAGCTCGCCACTTTATTGCGGGATTTCTGGGTCACCGGCGAGCAGGCGGAGTTGTACCTCGGCACCGTGAACCGGCTCGGGGAACGCTTGCCGGGGAACCTTGACAAGGCCCTGAACGGCGATGCGGGGATCGACGCCCTGACGGATTTTCTTACCATCGATTGGGAACAGGCCGTGAATGCCAGTGCCGCGGCGTCCGAAAGCCATCTGGTCGCCGGCGTGCGGCTCGCGAGTTTCCTCCGGGTCCATGGGTATACCCCCGAAGCGATCAAGGACCTCGGCCTTGACCTCGTCGATTCCGAGACGGCCCGTGCCGCCGCTGAAAATGAGCTGAAGAATGAAATCCCTCAGGAAACAAAAACAACGACGGAGACGCAGCAGCTAAAACCCGAAGATGAAGATCTGAAACTCAAAGAAGCGTACGGCGTTCCCGTGAAGCTTATTAATGGAGATAAATCGAAGGATATCAGTGAAGGCTTTCTCAAGACCATGTCCGGCATCGTTAAGTCGTTGGCGGGGATCGTGACCGGCGCGAGCGGACGCGAGGGCGGGGCAGTGACGTGGCGTGAAAACTTTATGGCAAAGCTGATGACCGTTTTTGCCGCGAACCACGATCTGGACGCCTCGACCCAGGGGGCGAATCTTAAGACGTTGAAAGGTTTTCTGGATCTCGAGGCCAAGGCGGGAAAACCGGGGGACAGGGTCCTTACGCAGCTTCTCAAAACGGAGCCGCGGACTGTTGAAGTCGCTGTGGGTTCGGGTGAAAACGCGCTTACAGTAAAGGCGGTGATAGTGCTCGGCATTGACGCGTCGGACAAGAACCGCCGTGGGGTCGCGAAAATCATGAATATTACGAAGGCCGATGGCAGTAAAGTGGCCTCCCAGGAGCTGACTCCGGCGGTTTATGAGGCGATCTGGGCCAAATTGGACGAAGACCGGCCGTTGATCCGGGACCGGGCGGGAGTGGTCGAGGTTTATAATCATGAAACGAAGGGGTGGTCGCGGGAAAGGATCGATTTCAAGCTGCTGGATGTCAAACTGGACCAGGCGTGGGCTCAGGATTTTCCACGCTACCAGATCGATCCGTTGATGTCAGAGAATCTCAAGGCCGCGGGGATCGATCTTCCAACGCTCGGCTTTTTTAATTTCCTCAGCATGTACGTGGACCACACTTTTAATTCCCCGACCTTCAAGGAAAGAACGGGGATTAACGACCGGACAAAGGCAGATGAATGGTTTTACGGGGTTTATAAGGACCTGGCGATCGCCCGAAAAGTTTTGAATGACGACAGGCGCCAGGAGGGGGCAAGTCTTAACATCAACGATCCGGAAGAGTTCGGCCTTATCTGGTCGTTCGCGTATTACGTCCATTCAACGACCGGCCCTATCGTGCTCGAGGGGCAGACGATCGAACAGTGGAAGATAGATCATCCCGGCTTCGTTGTGACGGGTGCCGACGGGAACTACACGGCGGTGCTTCCGGACCAGGATCGTGAGCAGGCTTTCAGGACGATTTACGGCGACAAGAAGGTCTCTAACAAGAGCCGCCAGGCGATAGAAGGTGAAGCCAAGGATTTTTCTTTGAACAAGACCTGGCGTCTGGTCCACGACAGCCATGTTTCGCCTGACGATCAGAAGACCTATTACACGGCAGGGATGGAAGCCTACGCCATCGCGAACGGAAAAGTGGATGTTGTCTCAGGCAAAGTGACCCCGGAGGACCAGCCCTACACGGAGATGAGAAGCTGGGCGAATATCAACGCGTTCATCGCGGCGCTGCGGTTCTCGGGTGTCCCGAAGGAAGAGTGGAAACGCGTCGCCTACAGCATCGCCCGGCTGCGGGGCAAGTTTGACGCCGGATACGAAGGTAACGACCTGACTCCTAAGAATATCCTGGACTGGGTACCGGGCGCGTACCGGGCCCGGCAGGCGGATGAGAGACTGCGTTCCGTGAACAGGGAATTGGCTTTCGTGAATGAGAATCTGGGCCGTACCGGCCTCGCGGACGCGGAAAAAGCCGCTCTGGAAAAAGAAAAAGCCGCTCTGAACTCTGAAAAGAAAAACCTGGAAACCGTCAAGACGAGCTCTGTTGAGGAAGTGCAGCAGGGCGTCCGTCTCGGCCGCTCCATGGGGCTTCTGAATTATCTCCTCCTCGGTTCCGGGATCGAGTACGCCGACGAGAAGGCGAAGTGGAAAAAAATGCCTCTTGGGGAGCGTATTTCAAAACTCGAAGATCTGCTCGATATCGCATTCATGGTGAATCAGACGCTCGGATTCGGTCTTGCCTATGACGAGACCGGAGACCAGTTCGGCTCGCTTTTCGCGATCGCTCAGGAGATCATGGCTAAAGACGGTACCTGGGCGGGGTTCTTCGATGATAAGGGACGCGCCAAGAATCCGCGCAATGTCATGGCCCTAATGCAATTGATCCAGAGCGAAAAAAATAATGCCGGTTCCGGTCAGATCGAGGCTTTTCTGGTGTACACGGACGGAACGAAGATTCAAGGCACCAAGTCGCTGAAGGAGAGGCAGGGCGACTGGTTTGCAATGGCAAGAGAGCTTGTTTTGGTCGCTGAAGAGGAGCTTAGCCCCGAAGCGCTGAAAAACCTTTCGCTTGAGGAAAGAACAAAAAAAACAGTGGAACAAGCGCGGATAGTACTGGATCGCCGCTTGGAGATCTTTAAGGCCGCCGCGCAAGTTAGAAAAGAGGCTGTCGACCGGGTGGCGAAGATGGCGGCGGATGCCGTGAGGAACTCCGGGGGCAATGCGGAGGCCGCGAAGGCTATCGAAGAACTTGTTAACAAGGATGGTCCAATTGATGCGGCCGAAAAAGCGGTCGAAAATACGATTCTCAAAGCCGGAGGGACTTCGGCGCAAGCCCAAGCCGCCGCAAAAGATGTTAACGTGGGCCTGAGCAGCATCATTTCGATCAGCCGGGGGGATCTTGCTTATGAAGACAAGAATCTCGAGAGTTTGAAGTGGAAGAAGATTCCGTTGAATAAAGGGCAGACGATCGAGCAGTGGAAGACGGCCAACCCTAATATCGAAGTGAAGACGGAAAAAGACGCGAAAGGGAATGTTTTTTACAAGCAGAAATTCCGGGTTGAGATTCAAGTGAACGGGAAGAAACAGATGTCCGACCTGACCCCGCTGATCTATTTTCGATTGGTCCAGGAGTCCAATGAGGCGCGGCAAAAGGGCGGTAAGGCGATCCTGAAATCAACGACCTCCCAAACGAAGACTTCTCAGGGAACGAAGGCGACAACGCCGCTGTCTCAAACCGGTTTGCGTAGCGATGCTGTGGTTCCTCTGGGTAAGATCAGCCGTGTGCAGGAAGCCTCCATGGTCGGCAGTTTCATCCTGTTAGGTGAACAGATAGTCGCTGTTATCCGGTCTTTGTTTGAGCCTAAGACCGCGGCGGATACCAATGTCGTTGCGGGCAAGGGAGCGGATGCCCAAGGGGACATTCTTGGCGATCAATTCGTGAAGTTTTCCTGGTGGATGCATCCGGATGAGAAGGTTCGTCTGGAGAAGATCATTCAGGGGGTTCCCGGAGATCCGAAGTACCCCGGCTTGGTCAATGAACCGCTGGATTTCATGGAGTCCCGTTCGAGGGTCAACTTGCTGATCAAGGATCCCACGAAAGGCAGTGAGGTTGATGAGAAGGAACTCCTCCGTTCCAAATATGAAACGCAGTTCAAGATTTATTTGCAGGCCGCGAATTTGCTCTATAATTTTGAGTCCTTTGAGTACCCCGATGGCAGCAAGGTTGTGAATCCCAAGCCGCTTCTGCCCGGAGACCTCTCTTCGAAGATCAACCCGATCATGGCGGCCTACGATCAAGGCAACATGCCGGAAGCCGAACGTCTCTTGCAGAGGGAAGCGCAGATCTTGAAACTTTTCGGCCTTTTCAAGGCCGGGTTGTTTGGGGTCCAACTTTCCGAGAATCCTTACAAGGATTTGACGGTTGATTTTCCGGAAAGAATCAAAGTGGAACTGAAAAAAATGGGTGTTACCGTTGAAAGGAAGGATGTCGAACAGATCTTCAGGACGATGTCCCGCGAAAATATCGAAGGCCTTTTGTCCAGGGTCATGTTCCTCCAGGAATCCAACGCGCCGTTTATGAAGGAACACACGGACCGCGAAGCGGTTGTCTATATAAACAACTGGCTGAGCGACATGGCGTTCTTCGCCGCGGCCGCTTACCAGGTGTACGGTTATTTTCCTCCCTATGAGAAGCTTGAGAGCCTGCTGAAGGATGCTCGCGGAAGTTACGACCGGCTGTCGACGGATAACTGGAATGAACATCTCCGCAAGCTATACGAAAAAGGCAAGTTGGGCGGCCTTCTCCTGCGCGACGCGGATCTGGCCGGCGCTCTCAAATCAGTGATCGTTCTTCGGCCGGGCGAAGATGCAAAGGTCTTGAAAGACGCCCTGTCTGCCGATTCTGACGTCAACGCTCTTGTTATCGCGCAGTTGAAATCGCGCGGGATCGATGTGAAGAATGCGACGGACCGGCAGATCACGGACGCTTTGAGCGAAGTCGTGAAAAACCCGGCGCTTTATAAAACGGATGTTGTTACGTCTGCCGTTGAAAAACTGAATGCGGGCAGGCTTGATCTGAAAAAAGATGAGGGCCTGGCGCAGTTGGTCAAGCAGCTTACGGAATCATTTAATAAAGCCGACGAGTCTTTCCGGAGTGCCGAGAAGATCCTTCTGGACGCTACGGAGCAGGACAAGGCGGCGAAACAAGCGGATGTGGACAGCAAGCAGAAAGTGCGCGATCTGCGAGCCAAGGAGCTGAAGCTGGTGA
>CAIJDY010000036.1 GCA_903819565.1 Candidatus Omnitrophota bacterium
CCCCAGGACCTGATCAAGCCGTTCCTTCAGGTAGGCCTTGTCAGCCGCCCACTGATCCAGCGGCAGGACCACCGACCCGTCGGCAAGCGTCCGGAACTTCACGCCCATCTTCGCCAGGAGGGACTTCTGGGTCCGGAACGTTTTTTCCCGGAGATCTTCGCCGGCAATACCGGGGCTCGCATCCACCTCCATCCGTGCATCACCCAACGCACCGTCGATCTTTTGGAAAAAGGGGCCCAGCCTCTTGGCCTCAGTGGACTCCAGATAAGCGGTCCACTCCTCCATATCAACGCCACGACTGAAAATCGAAAAGCTTCGGGGAAACTCTCTAAGAACGATTTCCCGGGGAACCAACTTCCCGCTCGCTTTCTGGTACACGATGAACTGCATAGGTCGGCCCTCATCTTGAGGGCCGCCGTTACCGATCACCAACAGCCCGCCTTCGTCGAGTTTTTGAGCTGCTTCTTCGATCATGGGGCGGATCTCGTAAGAGTAATAATGACGGGTGACATTGAAAAGGGTCATGACCATGATCGGCTCCCGGATCTTCCGACCTTCACCGTTCAACCGGTGGTCATCAACGATCGAGATAACATCGTCGCCCGAAGCTCGCAACGAGGGCTCCACGGCATAAACTTTCGCGGGGACGCTGAGCCCCGTCAGCATGTTCGCCAGGCCGACCGTGGCGACTCCGTCACTGCTGCCAACATCCACAACCGCTTTCCCGCTCAGGGCTTTAACAGGAAGGTAACGATTCTGTTTCAACCATTCGAGAAATGTGGCGTAACGGCCGGCATAGGTCAACTTTTGGATCTGATCAATCGTCATCGTGGGCCGCCTGAACTGTTCCGCGGAGCTGGATACGGATGCCGTCTGACTCTTGGCCGCCCCGGCAATGCGGGTCAGTTTTTTGAAGATTTTCTTTACGGGAGCATTGATCGCAAGAATGATCGCCTTTGCCGCCGCGATGACGACGTACAATAGGCTGATTCCTAGGATCCACGGATCTCTTGCTCTAACAAAACTCTGCGTGGAAGAAGCTCTCGGGAAAGCCATCAAAGCTGCTTGCGGGAGCTGCTGATGCCAGGCCCCGCCGGTGTGCCCGCCGTCCACGAAAAGCGCATCCGTAATACGGAACTTATTGCGCCATGCTTCCAGCCGCTCTATCAGTTGATCCGTGGTCGGCCCCGTCTCCCCGACCGCGTCCCAACCGTACAGGTCCAGAACATGGACATTTCCCTCCTTGTCGATCCCTACCGCGACTTTTCGACCCGAAAAAATGCCGGAATGCCAGTTCCCCAGCCGTCTGTTCACATAGCCGCTTTCGATCGCCATAGGCCCCGCCTGGAAACCGGCCGGAAACCAGCCCTCCGGAAATTCCTCGGGATTAAGATCCGCGGCGGGCATGATCGATCCGCGGCCGTCACTCCCCACGAGGAAAAGCCCTTTCAGCATGGCCGATCCGGACTTTACCGGAGGGATCGTAGAGCCCGTTCCGGCATCCCCGCGCACCCACCCGATCGATCTCTTTTCTCTATGGCCTTTGACCCTCACTTCTTTGAACGGACCCGTGGCCGCAACATAAAGGGCTCCCGCCCCTCTGGCCCGCTCAATATTCTCTTTCCCGGTGATCACATTCAGCAAATAGCCGCTCTCACCCGTATTCACTTCAAAAGAGGCATGTTCACCCAATCGCCGGGCCAACCACATTTGCGGTATGGACATGACCATAAAAATGGCCCCGATGATCAGCCATTTCCTGAATGTTTGCCACGATGAAGTTTTGGGCTCCGGAGCGATCTCCTCCCCGGCAGGCACGCGTACTTCGCTCCTTTGCGAAGTCGGACCCGAGCGGCCAGGACCTTTGTCCACCTCGGAGGTGGCGGAGCGGGTTTGCGCCCCACCGTCGAGCTGCCCAGGGGACAAAACTTTGTAATAGGAATAAATGAGCGGTGCCACGGAACCGTCGAGATCTTCCGTTACCCTCGTCAACTCAAGAGGTATATCGACCCGGTCACTTCTTTTTTCGTACGTCTGATACTGGTGTGGATCGTCAAATCTTTCCGATCGCTTACTTGCAGATCGCCCAAATGCGTTCCGGATAATACTCCAGGCTTTCTCTTCAAATGTGCCCTCGGTCGAGCTGTCCACTGTGCCTGTGTATATGAAGTCGATTGCGAACGCGTAGACCCCGTTTATTTTCAGGCTCTCATTGAACAGATCCTGCATCACCTTGACTTTGTCCCGCATGTAGATCTGCGTCATTGTCTCGAACACCACGAAGTCGAATTGATGACCAGCCAGGGCGGCTTTCCGTCCCTCGACATCTTCGATGTCCAGAACTTTCAGATCGATACGTTTTTTTGCCTCCCGGATCGCGTCGGCGGGATATTTCCGGAGCATGCTTTCCTCGATCGCATCATCATCCCAAAGGCCCGGCTCTTTATTGACGGCGATGATCCTGGACTTTGGAAATTTCAACGCCAACTCAAGTGCCACATAACCGCGTCCGACCCCGATCAAAAGTATCTGCTGTTCTCCTTTCCGGGCCGCTAATTCGTCCGAAAGGTTGTACGCTCTGTCCAGGTCAGACATACTGCGGCTCACAAATGCTTCTTCACGATAAAGATTGAAGACGCCTTCCCGCGCAACCGAGGGCCCGTCCCGCACTTCGGAACGGAAGTGCTTTAATTCCGAAACAATGCGCTCAGCGTCGCTGACCGCGGCCTTCGCCTCTTCAAACTTGCCCTGCGCTCGATAAGTATGCCCCAAATCGTAGTAAGTTTGCGCCTCGCTTTTTTTAAGATCACGAACTTTTGCCTTCGATGCCCCAATGTCAGCCTCAGACCCGCCCTTGGCGCTCAGGGCAAGCTGTAAATTTTCATGAGTTATGACATCACGCGCATCAATTTTGAGGGATTTTCGGTATAAGAGAATCGCATCGTCAAATGCGCCGGAGTTGTACTTGGCAAACCCTAACGCACGAGAAATCTCCGCGGCAAGAGGATTGAAACTGAGGGATTTTTTATATGCGTTAATCGCTTCTTCGATACCCGCGCTGTCCTTAACGGGACCGTCCGCGGCCTGAGCGAACAGAGCGCGCCCTAATTCCCGATACGTAAGCGGATCCTTCGGTTTGACCGTAAGAGCCTCTCGGTATATGGCAATCGCTTCGGCAAACCTGCCCTGCTCGTACAAATCGCTCCCGAATTGGAAATAGGTCTCCATGTCCTTGGGGTCAAAAAAAATCGCTTCCCGATACGCGGCAAAGGCAGCGTCGAAGTCCCCCCGGGCGTATAAAGCGCGGCCCAATTCACGATGGATAACCGCATCTTCAGGGTCGAGGGTGAGGGCTTTGCGATAGGCCTCAATAGCCGCGTCAAGATCGCCGCGGGCGAGCAAGGTCCGTCCCAGATTGCGGTGCACAAAACTATACCCAGGATAGACGCGAATAGCTTCCCTGTACGCGTCGATGGCCGCGTCAAGCTTGCCTTGAGCGTTCAGGTCGATCCCCAAACTGTACAAAAAGGTGCTCAATATACCGGCCTTGAGCGGCCCAACGCTGAAACCTTCCGCGCCACCGGCCATGGGGTAGAACTGGTTCGAACTGCCATCAGGTTCTGCCGCGTCCACCCAATATTTTTCCTTCCCGAATTCCACGACCAGCTTGACGTGTTCCGCGCTCACCGCACTCGACACCTTCACGCCCTCAAGCAAACCTTCCCCGGCGAGGTCCTCGAGATACATCGCCATCAAAGCGGTCCGCCCAAGACAATTGATCTCATCCGTCGATCGCGCAACTTCAGGGGACGACTCCCGATGCATTTGCCAGGTGTCCAGGTGGACCCATCCGGTAAACTTCGAAATATGCCGCGCGAGTTCTACGACGGCTAACTTTTGTGAGAGGCGGACGTTTTCCGGAGAATCGCCCCCAACCTTGATCCTGGCTTTTATCTTCGCCATCGCGACGGCCATCCGCCCCCCATGCCGTCCCAAATGGGCTTTGTACAAACGCCATCCACGGAAATAAGTCAGCGCTTTCAGTTCTGTCCTCGCCGTATCAGCCGCGATTTTGATCGCTTTCTTTAGAACAATATCCGTGATGTCCGGAGAACCGCCCTCAAAAGCATCTTCGAACTGCCGGATCTGCCCGCCCGTCAATCCAAGCCATCCAAATATCTCCTCCCTCATGTCTTCCGGAGAAAGTCGCCCGGCGATCTCCTCCAGTGAGGGAACGATGACCCCGTCCAAAGTTCCTCGGGTCAAAGCGAGGGCAATCCCGTATAAACCGCTGATCATCGTTTGCGTCGCCGCGGGAACGCCCTTCCGTTCCGATGCCTGCGTCTTTCTCAACGCCTCCTGCGCCATCCATACCGCGATCTTCGTAAAGGACTCCGCGAGTTCCGGTAAGATCTCCTGTCCGTTACCGAAAGGCAGATTCCTGATCGCCGCCATCAACTGAAAGACCTCCGAGACCGTAAGATCATCCGGAAGCTGAAACGAATAAACCGAATCAACACCCTCTCCGCGCGTGATGACGTCAAAGCTCGCCTTCTGACCGGGCGACCGCTTAAAAAAATCCACCCGGATGTGATCCGTGAGATTAAGCCAAGACATTTGATTGCCCGCCCCGGCAAAAGCCTTCCTGCTCCGCGAAGAAAAAACAGGGGCGTTTCCCAATTGCCCCAAAACTCCCTCCGCTCCCGCCTCCCGCATTTCGGAGCGGGCCTGTTGCTTTGCCTCTTCCGCCATTTTCAAATGGTCGAGAAGCAACCGATTTCCCGGGCTTGCCTTAAGGCCCTCCCGGTATGCGTCAATGACCTCGTCGATCCTGTTGTTACTTTCATCTTTGTAGCGAAGGAGGACCGACTGCCCCCAGCCGACAAGGGCCCGGATATTCTTGGGTTCGATATCACGGGCCTTGCGAAATGCGACGATAGCCTCGTCGATCTTCATTTTATCTTGATCCTCATTCCGGAGGAGGATTCCCCATCCCAAACCGACAAGCGCCGGAACATTCGCGGAGTCCGTATCCAGGACCTTGCGGAACATAGCAATGGCCCTGTCGCTTGTTTCCCGGTCCGCATCTTTATCTTTATTCTTACCCTCATAGCGATGGAGGAGAG
>CAIJDY010000037.1 GCA_903819565.1 Candidatus Omnitrophota bacterium
ATGGCAGAAGGAGACAGTCCTTCATGAATGCCGCTGCGCCGGGGATCCCCGAGTTACGCTATATCAAAGGAGTCGGTCCCAAGCGCGCGCTTCTTTTCCAAAAGATGGGGATCCATACGGTCCGCGACCTTCTTTATCTTTTTCCGCGCCGCTATGAAGACCGCTCCCATTTCGCGACGCTCAACGGCCTGCCGCCTGAAGAGCCGATCACCTGCCGCGGCGAGGTCCTTGACGTCAAATTCAAGCCGATCCGCGGGATGCCGCTTGTCGAGGTTCTGATCGGGGATCCTACGGGGACCCTGAAGGTCGTTTTTTTTAATCGGCCTTATTTGCGCAAGCAATTTTCGGCCGGGCAGGAGGTCATCGTTTACGGGAAAGTCGAGCCTTATAAAAACGACCTCCAGATGTCGAATCCCGAATTTGAGATCGTCGCCGACCCGGAAGCGGCCACGGTCCACACCGGCCGTATCACGCCGATCTATCCGCTGACGGAGGGCCTGTTCCAGCGTTCTCTCCGCTCACTTCTCAAGGAAACGGTCGATCATCACCTCGCGGATCACATTACGGATTATCTTTCGCCGGAGTTGCGGCAGTCGCTCGACTTGGTTCCGCTGGATCGGGCGCTTCGGCAGATGCATCTTCCGGATTCTTTGGAAGAACAGGCCCGCGCGCGACGCCGGATCGTTTTCGACGAATTCTTTTCTTTCGAGCTGCAGCTTTTTCTGCGGATCAAAGCGATCAAAATAAAATATCAGTCCCCGGCCTTCAAAATCGCGCCGGAACTGCTAGAAGAGTTCAAGCGTTCGCTGCCGTTTCAATTGACGCGGAGCCAAGAACAAGCGCTTCAGGATCTCAGGAACGATCTGAACCAGACGGCCCCCATGAACCGGTTGCTCCAGGGGGACGTCGGGTCCGGGAAAACCGTGGTCGCGGCCTTCGCTTTTCTCGCGGCCCAGCGCGCCGGTTCCCAGAGCGCTTTTTTGGTCCCCACGGAGATCCTGGCGGAACAACATTACCGGACTCTCGTGAAATTCCTGCAGCCGCTCAAAGTTGATGTCGAACTATTGACGAAGAGCACGGAGGCCGACCGTCGTGGCCGCCTGATCGCGGCGTTACGGCAGGGGAAACCCATGGTCGTGGCCGGTACCCACGCCATTCTCCAGGAGGAGGTCCAATTCAGTTCGTTGGGACTCGTGGCGACCGATGAGCAGCATAAATTCGGCGTTCATCAGCGGAATCAGCTGTTGCAGCGCAAGCCGCGTCCCCACCAGTTGGTAATGACCGCAACACCGATCCCCAGGACCTTGGCCATGACAGTGTTTGCGGACCTGGACATTTCGCTCATGAAAGAGTTGCCCAAGGGCCGCCAGCCTATCAGCACCTACTGGATCACGCGCAAAAAACAGCCCGAAATCTTTGAACATATGGCCGTCCGCTTGCGGAAAGGGGAGCAGGCCTACGTCGTGTTCCCGATCATCGAAGAAACCGAGAAATCGGACCTGCTGGCCGCGAAAAAGGAATACGAGCGGCTGAGGAAATTCGTTTTCCCGCAATTCAAGCTCGGTCTTGTCCACGGAAAGATCGACCGGGAGGCGCGGGAAGCCGTCATGCGGGCATTCACCCGCCGGGAGATCGATATTCTCGTCGCGACTTCAGTGATCGAGGTTGGCGTGGACCAGCCCCACGCAACCATGATGATCATTGAGAACGCGGAACGTTTCGGTCTCGCCCAGCTTCACCAATTGCGCGGCCGGGTCGGCAGGGGGCCGGTCGGTTCTGAGTGCTTCCTTTTTGGCGAACCGTCGACCGACGAGGGCAAGATGAGGCTCCGGCTTTTGACCAAGCTCCAGGATGGTTTTCAGATCGCCGATGAGGATCTCAAGCTTCGCGGTCAGGGAGATCTTTGGGGAACGCGCCAGTCGGGCGAGCCTTTCTTTCGCGTGGCGCACCCGGTTCTCGACGCGGAGCTTTTTACTTTGGCCCGGAGTGAGGCGCAGAAATTGACCGGATCCGTTCGTGACGCAACTCTCGGGAAAATCCCCGCGTGGGTGCAAAAATATCTCGAACAAATGCCGAAAACCGATTAAACTACTTTCCCATGCGGATCATCAGTGGCAAATTTAAATCTCGATTGATCGATTTTCCAAAAACCAAGCTGACGCGTCCCATGACGGACCGCACGAAAGAGACCCTTTTCAATATTATAGGGTCGTTCGTCTTCGGAAAGCATGTTCTGGACCTTTTCGCGGGGTCCGGTAGTATCGGTCTGGAAGCCCTGAGCCGGGGGGCGCTGGACGTTGCGTTCGTGGATCGTGCTCCGTGGGCCCGGAAGGTGATCGAAAAGAACCTGGCGGGCCTCGGGTTGACCCCACAGGCCTCGCTTCTGGAGATGGATGTGATGCCGGCTATCCGGAAACTTGAGAGGCAAAAGGCTGGTTTTTCCCTTATTTTTGTTGATCCGCCGTTCGAAAAAGGGCTCGTCAAAAAGACATTGATGAGGCTGGACGCTTCTGATATAGTCCAGCCTTTCGCGCAGGTGGTGGTGGGGCACTCCCAGCACGAGCCGCTGGACCCCGTGGGGCTGAAGAATCTCACGTGGGTGAGAACGAAGCGTATTGGCCAGGCCTGCCTGTCATTTTTGTTCCGACTGGAATCAAGCAATGAAAAGACGAAAAGCTATATATCCGGGGAGCTTTGATCCCGTCACATTCGGGCATCTGGACCTGGTGGAGCGGGCGCGCCAACTGTTCGACGAACTGTGGGTGGTGGTCAGCTCGAATCCGTCCAAGGACACCCTGTTTTCCGCTGAAGAAAGGGTGGCGTTCCTCAAGCACGCCGTGAAGCCGTTCCCCAGCGTTCACGTCGCGAGCTGGCAGGGCTTGACGGTGGATTTCGCCATGGAGCACGAGGCCGCGACGATCATCCGCGGGCTTCGGGCGACGTCGGATTTTGATTACGAATTTCAAATGGCGCTAACGAACCGGAAACTCGCGCCGAAGATCGACACTGTTTTTTTAATGCCATCCGAGTCGCATTTTTATCTGTCTTCGCGGCTGATCAAAGAGATCGCGAAGCTCCGGGGCGATGTTTCGCTTTATGTGCCGAAACCGGTTGCGGTGCGACTGCGCGAGAAATGCGCGCAACGGGATTCTTTTTGACATGAAATTTATACTTTCGGATCTTCACGAAGGCGTGAGCGTTGAGGTTCGCGGGTCGTATGACGCGAAAACCATCGACGTGGAGTACCCGGACATGCTTTTCACGAAGCCCATTTCACTTGAGGGGCGGGTTGAAAAAAGTGCCGGGACGCTTCGGTTCCAGGGCCTGCTGACGACCGCGATCAAAAGGGTTTGCGGCAAGTGCCTTAAGGAAGCGGAGGAGTCGCTCCCGTTGGATTTTGACTGGATCTTCGATCTGACCGGTAAAGACGTGATCGAACCGGTCGAAAATGTCAGGGAACTTTTGATCCTGGAGCACCCGCTGGTGTATTTGTGCAAGCCCGCGTGCAAGGGGCTTTGCCCGATCTGCGGGATCGATCGTAACGAAGCGGTTTGTAAATGCACGGACACCGGTTTTCATTCGACCCCGGTCATTATAAAGAAAGAGAAGTCTAAGAAGGAGAAAAAGCATGGCAAATCCTAAACGGAGACATTCCAACACGCGGTCGCGTTTGCGGCGGGCTCATGACCATCTGGTCCTGCGGTCCATGTCCCAATGCCCGCACTGCAATGCCTTCATTCTGCCGCATCGCGTCTGTACGGCTTGCGGTTTTTACAAAGGTAAACTGGTCAAGACCATTAAAGCAAAATCCAAGGAGAATGAATAAGCCTATGATCCGCATCGCCCTTGATGGAATGGGAGGGGATTACGCTCCGCAGGTGGTGGTCGAAGGCGCAGTCCTGGCGGCCAATGATTTCGAATACCTCGAGATCGTGCTCGTCGGTCAGACCGAAGCTCTCAAGCGTGAGTTGAACAAGCATAAGGTCCTCGGCGGCAAGATCGTGATCCAGGAAGCCAGCGAGGTGATCGGGATGGGAGAATCTCCCGTTGCCGCGCTCCGGAAGAAAAAAGATTCGTCGATCGCCGTTTGCATGAACCTGCTTCAGAAAAAGGAAGTTTCGGCCGCGGTGTCCGCAGGGAACACGGGCGCCATGGTTGCCGCCGCAACGCTCAATCTGGGCATGCTTCCAGGCATTAAACGGCCCGGCATCGCGATCAGCACGCCGACGCTGCACGGCATGTCGGTCACCGTTGACGTCGGCGCAAACCTGAATCCTTCGGCCTACGAACTTTTCCAGTACGCCATCATGGCGGACGTGTTCGCCAAGAGCATTCTCAAGAAAAAACGTCCTGCGATCGGCCTGCTCAATATCGGCGAGGAAGAATCCAAAGGCACGGAAGTCATCAAGGAGACTTATAAACTGCTCCGCGAGTCTTCGCTCAATTTTATCGGGAACATTGAAGGACGCGATTTCTTTTCAGGGAAAGCGGATTGTATCATCTGCGACGGTTTCGTCGGGAACGTGGTGCTTAAGATGATCGAGAGCGTCCTGGAAACCTCGGTTTCCCTGATCAATCGAGAGCTTCACAAGAACCCTTTGACCGCGATCGCTGCGTGGCTCTTGAGGCCGGCATTCGCCTCCATCCGGAATGAGACAAATTACGAAGAAGCTGGCGGTGCGCCGCTTCTTGGCGTGGACGGGAACGTGATCATCAGTCATGGGATCTCTTCGGCGCTTGCCATCCGGAATGCGATCCGGGTCGCCGGACAGCTTGTTACCACGCGCGTCAATGCCCAGATCGTGGAAGCGATCACACCTTATCTGCATCATTCCGCCCCGGTCAATCCGCCGGGAGAGCGCAAAGCTTAACGATGTTTCGTTGATCCCGTTGTGACCCAGGAGAAAGAGCTCATGTTTGCACCTTATCGCGCCGCCATCACGGGGCTCGGGGCTTATTTGCCCGAAAAAGTCGTTACGAACTTTGATCTCGAGAAGATCGTTGAGACCTCTGACGAGTGGATCCGCACGCGTACCGGTATTAGTGAGCGCCGCGTCGCGACCACGGAACAGGCCTCGAGCGACCTCGCGCTGCCGGCCGCTCAGGAAGCCCTGAAGAGTGCCGGCTTGATGCCTCAGGATCTTGACCTTATCATCGTCGCGACCGCTTCACCCGACATGCTTTTTCCGACGACGGCTTGTTTCCTTCAGGCAAAGCTTGGCGCTTCCTGCGGGGCTTTTGATCTAGCCGCCGCCTGTTCCGGATTTCCGTACGCTGTGGCCGTGGCCGAAGGATTTGTGAAAGCGGGTCTCTATAAAAATGTTCTCGTGGTTGGGGCCGAGGCGATCACCAAATTCATCAATTGGAAGGACCGTTCCACCTGTGTTCTTTTCGGGGACGGCGCGGGTGCGGCGATTATTTCGAGGTCGAAAGACGGACACGGCATTCTAGCATCCTATTTGGGTGCGGACGGCACGCAAAGCGATATCCTGCAGATCCCGGCCGGCGGTTCCGTCAATCCTCCCAGTGAAGAGACCGTGAAGAACGGGCTTCACTATTTGCGGATGGCGGGTCCGGAGCTTTTCAAGATCGCGGTCAGGACCATGGAGCAGGCCGTGCATGAAGTCCTCCGGAGGGAAAATCTTCAGGTCAGCGACATCGCCTGTCTGATCCCGCATCAGGCCAATAACCGGATCCTTCAGGCTGTGGCGGACCGTTTGGAGATCGCTCCCGAAAAAGTTTATATTAATGTGGACCGCTACGGCAATATGTCGAGCGCTTCCACGGCCGTGGCTCTCTACGAAGCCGTTAAGTCCGGCGCGATCAAAAAAGGCGATTACGTGGTCCTCGTCGCGTTCGGCGGCGGACTTACGTGGGCCGCAAACCTTATCAAGTGGTGATCGTGGACAAACCCGTCGGTTTTCTTTTTCCGGGTCAAGGCGCTCAATTCGTCGGAATGGGGAAGGACCTTTTTGAGCAGAGTCCTGCCGCCAGGAAGATTTACGAGCAGGCCGATCAGGTTCTCGGCTACTCCATCAGCCAGATTTGCTTTTCCGGACCTGACGCGGAACTCACGCGGACGCTTTACGCCCAAACGGGCATTCTGGTCACGAGCCTCGCGGCCCTCGCCGCGGTGCGCGAAAAATTCCCGACCCTCCAGCCTGTCCTGGCCGTCGGTTTGAGCCTTGGAGAATTCACGGCGTTAGTCGCCGCGGAGGCTATTTCTTTTGAGGATGCTCTTCGGCTTGTCCAGGTGCGCGCTGAAGCGATGGAATCCGCCGCTCGGAATACGGCCGGGACCATGGCGTCCGTTATGGGGCTCGACCTTGAGGGTTGCAAAGCCGTGGCTCAGGAAGCGGGTTGTGAAGTCGCCAATTTGAATACGCCGGATCAAACCGTCCTTTCAGGAACGGTGGTTTCGATCGAAAAGGCCTGTCAGATCGCTGAAGCCAAGGGCGCCAAGCGGGCCATGTCGCTAAAGGTCGGCGGGGCGTTCCACTCATCTCTCATGGGGGAGGCCAAGGTGAGACTCGAGGCTGCGCTCTCGAAAACGGTGATCCGCGAACCGAAGTGCATTTTCATTCCGAACGTCACGGGGCAAAAGGTTTCCGCCCCAGAAGAAATCCGGGCGCTTTTAGCGCGTCAGCTCACGAGCTCTGTTCAGTGGGTCCAAACGATGACGGCTGCGCAACAAACGGGGATCACGACTTATCTCGAGCTCGGCCCGGGGAAAATCCTCAAAGGTCTCGCGCGGAAATGTCAGCCGGCGCTCGAGGTTATTTCGTTCGGGGCCATCGCGGATTTCAAAGGTCTCGAATCGCTTCACGTTTCTGTCACTCATTAAATCCTAAGGAGAACGTTTATGATGCTGAAAGATAAAGTCGCACTCGTTACCGGCGCCGGCCGCGGGATCGGTCAGGCTATCGCGCTCGCGCTGGCCAAAGAAGGCGCGAATCTGGTCCTTTCCGACCTGAAAACAGAGTTTTTGAGCGAGACGGAAGGCCTGATCAAGGCCTTGGGACTCGGTTCCTGCGTTTTGACGCAAGCCAATGTGTCAAATGGGGATGAAGTGAATGAAGTTGTCAAAATTGCGCTTGACACCTATGACCGCGTAGATATACTCGTCAACGTCGCGGGCATCACGAAGGACGGTTTGATCGCAATGATGTCCGAGCAGGATTGGGACGATGTTCTTTCGATCAATTTGAAGAGCGCTTTTTTGTTCACGAAAGCGTGTTCAAGGCCGATGATGAAGCAGCGTTCCGGGGCCATTATTAATATCGCCTCCATTATCGGGATCGCTGGAAATGCCGGGCAAGCCAATTACGCGGCCTCCAAGGGCGGCCTTATTGCCTTGACAAAGAGTACGTCGAAAGAGTTGTCAAAGCGCAATATTCGCGCCAATGCGATCGCGCCTGGATTCATCAAAACAAAGATGACCGAGAAGCTTCCACCGGACCTGGTGGAAAAGATGAAGGAACAGATCGGGCTCAGGCGTCTCGGGGAGCCTCAAGATGTAGCGAATGTTGCCGTATTTCTGGCATCAGAAGCATCAGCGTATGTCACAGGTCAGACAATCGTCGTGGACGGTGGACTCGTTATCTGATGCGCATTGTAAATCATTAAAGGAGGAATCGATGGGCGTTCAAGAGAAGATCACAGAAATCATTGTTGAACAGTTGGGTGTGAAGCCCGAGGAAGTTGTGCCGGAAGCGTCCTTCGTGGATGATCTTGGCGCGGATTCTTTGGATACGGTCGAG
>CAIJDY010000038.1 GCA_903819565.1 Candidatus Omnitrophota bacterium
CCTTACCCACGTTCATGGCATCGGAAAATCCATAAGGCCCCCACATCGCATCGCTGTAATAGGTTCGAATGTTTTCAAGACAGGCGATGGATTCCTCAGGCGTGAACACGATCGAACTTCCGCAAGCCGTGGGCGCAACCGTCCCGTCATGCAAGACCGTCCAGCCCGGAGGCGCGCCATAAGCGCGATACCCCGCCGGACCGTCGGAAGCCGAAAGCCCCCAGAGATTCGGCCCGTAGCCCGCAAATTTCGAAGCCTGGTCAATACAGAAAGCACGGTTGGCGCGCGAGGCATTGACGGAATTCTCGAAATAATCCGCCAATCCATCGTTCTGCCCTCGAAGATCAAGCCAAATATGCGGGTATTGATGCGTAAAAAGCGGCGGCATCTGGATCAGCCGATAATCGCGGTAACTGCCTACCGGCCGGAGGATCTCGCGCCAACTTTTCGCCGGGATCGGGTAGGTCGGCGAACCGATCGCTAGGACATAAAGAAGCAGCGATTCATCAAAGTGATCCCACCGAGCCTTATGAAAACCCGTCTCAGGACTCCAGGCGAGCGCAAAGGTTTTCCCTTTATTAAGCATCCACTGGAAATCAACCCGCTCATAGATCTTTTGGACCAGATCTCGGATCTTCGGGTCATCGTAATATTCGGCCGCGAAAAGAGCCCCCGCCAGGAAAAGTGCCGTGTCGATCGGCGAAAGCTCGGAATGATTCATTCTTTCACCAGTCTCAAAATTCAAAAAATGGTAAAAGAAGCCTTTGTGTTGTTCCGCATTATTAAGAAAAAATTCCAAGGTCCGCACGGTAAGCTCGTGAGCCGTGGGACGGCTCATCCATCCCCGCTCCACCGCCACCGGATAAACCGAAAGCGCAAACCCGACCCCCGCAATGCTCGCCGGGGCGTTACTCGCGGCCCCGGGCCGGTTCGGCGCGCCATCCCGCACGAGACCGTTATGGGGATTATGCTGCGTCTCAAAATAACGGAATGCTTTTTCCTGGACTTCATTTAGGAATTCTTCATGAGAGGCGGAAGGTTCTTGAGCCGCGGCGGAGAACGAGACGAGAAAGAATATTAGGCCCCAGAGGGTTGGTAGTAGGCGGGAACTACGCACGGAAATACACCAGTTTCCTCACCAGAAGCATCATGGCGGAAAGCGAACTTCCCTTATAGCCTTTTTCGATCACAACGGGACTGCCAAACCGACGCATTTCGGAAAGTTCTTCACCGGAAATAGAATCGAAGAAAACGATCACGGGGATCTCTGGCGCCATCGCCCTGAGTTTTGCATAGAATTCGCGGCCGTCCATCACGGGCATCTTGATATCGAGGAGGATCACGTCCGGACGCTCGCGCGAGATCCTCTCGAGAGCTTCCTTGCCGTTGGCAGCACACGTCACCAAGAACGCCGGGTTCTTCCGTCCGTCAAAATAATCCCGGACCATCGTTCCGATTTCTTCTTCATCATCCACGACCAGAAGCCGCACGAGCTCAGGCCTCGGGAGCATTTCCACAAAACATTTGTTAAGATCGATTTGGGACGGCGCGGCAGGAAAAACGCAGTCGAAGAGAACTTCTTTATTAGCGACTGGGGCAACGCCTAAGAGACAGAACCGGAACGCCGGATCCGTGCTCTTACGAACCTTGATCTTCTGGAGAAAAGCTTTGCTTAAAAAAACAGGCTCCGCAAATAAAACACTTGGCAGGAACTTGTCAAAAAGAGAAGAAGCTTGGGCGGGTTCATGGGTGACTGAAACGACCGCTGGCGTGTCGCTTAAATAATCCTTGAGGAAGGATCCCCAAAGACCCCCAGACTTCTCAAGAACGAGGGCATAACGCTCCGGCA
>CAIJDY010000039.1 GCA_903819565.1 Candidatus Omnitrophota bacterium
GCGGTACTATTTTCGAAGTGACGGTGAAGGAAAAAGCGTAAAAATCGGAAAACGGGGAACGTCGAACGGGGAACGAAATGTCTCAGAAGGCAAAGGACTTCGGGCTCGTTCTATTTGGCCTACTCGTTTCCCGTTACCCGTTCCCGCGTCAGGTTTTTTTGCTTGCCTCCCAAGCCTTCTCTGCATAAGATAACGCGCTCGTATTTCGATGAGTTAGAGCCAATATAGTCCTATAATCCCTTCTCTGGGGTTTGATCTCATAGCACAAAATCAATTGAAAGGAATCAATGTCATGAGCACTGCGAATGCCGAAAAAAGAGCATTAATGAGCACACTTCCGGGGGACGATGTCCGCCAGATCATGTGGCGGTTCACGGATCGTTATGACCTCCAGATGGTGATTCAGTCCACTCGTTCCGTGGCGCGCAGCGTTGTGGCGCGTATGGTAGCCGATAAGCAGCGCCATACCCATGAGTGGACGCCTGAGAAGGCGGCGATGCTTCTGGCTTTCGATGAAGCCGGCATTACGGCGGCTTTTATGGAACCGGAACAGGGCGGCTATATCTCCGGGCCCAAGAACCTGGTGCTTGCGATGATCGCGTTCGAGCTTTGCTGGGTGGATGCCGGCGCCGCGACGGCGAGTCTTGCCAATAACCTCGCGCTTGAGCCGATCCACGAAAAGGGCACTCCCGAGCAGAAACAGAAATATATGGGCGGCTGCGTTCCTCCTAAGCAAGGCGAAAATCGGAAGATCATCCGGGGTTCTTTTGCGCTCACCGAACCGCTTCCTTATGTTGGCGTAGATGCCGGGATGCTTTCCGGACGTATTCGTGTCGCAGAATGGAAGGAAGGCCAGGAGCCGATCCTTCAGGTCGAAAAGCGCGGCCGTTTTATCACCAATATGGGTTATGCGAATTTCGTGACGGCATCAGTCGATAGCGATGATCCGCGCATTAAATCCAGTTGCATGGTGATCCTCGAAGAAAATGACCCCGGCCTTTATGACCGTGGTGCCCCAACCCTGAAGCTTGTGCACCAACTTTCCAGCACGCATGATCCGATCTTCAATCTGAAAGTCCCGGCCAGTCGTATCATCGGCGGTTACACCATCAAAGATGGCGTGATCATCCCGAATTTCAATAACAGTGAAGTGATCGAAGCGGTATTCCGCCGTACGCGCGTGACGGTGGGGATCATGTCCACCGCAAAGCTCCTTTCTGCCATCGAACCGGTGATTCGTTATCAACGCACGCGTTTCCGCGGTGGAGGCTCGGTTTCTGCCGGAACGCCTCGCTATGATCTTGGTATCCAGCAGAAAGAAGATCCTTGCCATCGGTTGGTTGATGTGTGGGCGACCGGCGAAGCGGGTGCTGCGCTCGGGTTCGAAGGCGCCAGACTTTTTGACGCGTTCGACGTGATGGAGCATGAAAAGGACAAGCTTTTTACGGCGCAGGGGATCAAAGGCGCCCGCGCGCAGATGAAGGCTTTTGCGGAGCCACGCAAGAAAGCTCTCGAATATATTGAGATCATGGGGAAGCCCGAAGTCCAGCGTGACGCGAAAAGGGTCGCGGAACTCGAAGGTGATCTTCTGGTCCAGTATCTCGTCAAGGAGTCGCTGGCCGACGTGTATTGCCCGGCTGGGAAACTCTGGAACACGGGTTATGGCGCGACGATGATGCGCGAAGCCGTGAGTTTGATGGGCGGTTACGGGATCACCGAAGACTGCCCGGGATTCCTCACGCAGAAATGGTCGGATGCCCAGCTCGAAGCGACGTACGAAGGGCCTGAATGTGTGCAGCGTCTCCAGATGAGCCGTACGATGGAAAACGATCTTTTCCTCGCTCAGTTCAAGAACTGGATCAAGGACCTGCGCGATCTCGCGAAGCGCAAGCCCGACATGGGCGCTGAAGTCCTCGCCAACGCGATGGAACTTTGGCTCTGGTCGCTTGCTTTTCTCCAGGCGAACAAGGACGCGAATGGGAAGACGCTCTATGGCGGACAGCGCCAGGGCGTAATGTTTCCAATGGCGGATGCGCTTGCGTGGATCCTCGGTTCTCGCCAGCTCATTATGGATACGCTCGAGCTTGAAGCTAAGGGGCCGGAAAATCCGACGCTTGCTGAAGGTTTGCCGGGCGTCCTGAATTTCTATACGGACCTCTCGGGCGTTCAGGCGGCTCGTACTGCCGGAGAAGTCGGTAAAATTTGCGCCGAGTTGGTTTATGGATATCAGTCGGCAGCGACGGCTCTCAAGCCTTTCGCGGAATTGCGCGCGAAGACGGACGCGAGCCTCGTCGGCATTCGTTTTTCCAAGGATCGCGCCGCGGAAGCCGTCGCGCAGGTCATGATCCCGGAAGCGCTCGACTACCC
>CAIJDY010000040.1 GCA_903819565.1 Candidatus Omnitrophota bacterium
CGATTCGTGTGCGTGCTTGGCGTGGTCGGTTTTTTCCTTGCCGAAGAAAACGACGAAGAACAAACGGAACGTGTAAAACGCGGTCAGCCCGGCGACGAAAACGGCGACGTGGAGGTCCGTGAAGTGGACGCGGCCAAAATGATCAAAGGCGCCAAGGGAAGTTACGACGCCATCCTGCTGGATGTCGACAACGGGCCGGCGGGTTTGTCCCGGCACGGCAACTACTGGTTCTACGGTTTTTCGGGGCTCGCCACAATTTTGGCGGCGCTGCGGCCGGAGGGCGTGCTTGCCCTATGGTCGGCCGGCCAGGATAATGCGTTTACGCGCCGCATGGAGGAGGTCGGATTTGAAGTGGAAACGATCCGTGTCCGGGCGCGTGCGGGGGGAAAAGGTGCGCACCATCTTATTTGGATTGGAAAAAAGACAGGTGACGGTTCCTCGAAAAGGTCTTCTGGCAAACCGGCGCGGGAGAGCTCCTGGAGAGCCGCGCGGGGAGGACAGGGTTCCTATTGAGGTTTCGGTCCCTTGCAAAAACGCGAAAGGTCAGTTATAGTTCTTAATAGAAGCGGTGAGTTAAGAAGGTTACTTGCTCCGCTATAGCCTCCACGCAATGTGGACGGACTCGCCAGCCAGTTTGGCGGGAAATGTGCTAAAGCACCGGTAGTTGTAACTTGAAGCCGCGCAATTCTAGCGCGGCTTTTCGTTTATGGCGCCAAAAATGAAATAGTTGTAAAAGGACGTTCGTACGTTTATAATGATTCCATGCCAAGACGGATCGATTTTCCAGCGGTTATCTTCAAGCTCAGAGACTTTTACTCCGGCCGTAAGCGTCTGCCGAGCTTCTCCGAGTTCCAAACTCTTCTCGGGTACAGTTCCAAGGGGGGCGTGTCTCTTCTAATCTCGCACCTTGTGAAACGTGGTGTCCTGAAACAGGACGCCCAAGGGAAACTTGTGCCGATGCCGCTCCTCGAGGGAGGGCTCAAATTTCTTGGCACCGTCCAGGCCGGATTTCCGTCTCCCGCCGAAGAAGAGCTGATCGACACGCTTTCGCTCGATGAATTCCTGATCCAAAATCCTCAGGCGAGCTATCTTGTGAAAGTGACCGGCGACTCCATGATCGACGCGGGGATCATGCCGGGAGACCTCGTGATCGTGGATCGCGGCCGGCCGGCCCGTCACGGGGACATCGTAATCGCGGAGGTGGACGGGCAATGGACCATGAAGTATTACGAAAAACAAGGCGCGAAGGTCCTTCTCCGCCCCGCGAACAAGAAGTATCCTCCGATCGAACCCAAAGCGGAGCTTGTGATCGGCGGGGTGGTGGTCGCAAATGTCCGCAAGTACAAATAGACCCATTTCGATCAGCTCGTTTCCCAGCCCCATCCTTCATATTGATTGCGACGCGTTCTTTGCGTCCGTGGAACAAGCGCTCCATCCTGAATTGAAAGGGAAGCCGGTTATTACCGGGAAGGAGCGGGGGATCGTCGCTTGTGCCAGTTACGAGGCCAAGGTCCTCGGTGTGAAGCGGCCGATGCGGCTTTGGGAGGCTCAAAAAATATGCCCGCAGCTTATCTGCCTGACGAGCGATTACGAGACCTACAGCCTTATCTCGAAGCGGATGTTCGAGATTATCCGGCGTTTTACGCCCACGCTCGAAGAATATTCCATCGACGAAGCGTTCGCCGAACTTTCAGGACTGAGGCGCCTTCACCGGACCGGCTACGCGGAGATCGCGTGGAGGATCAAGCAAGCAGTCCAGAAGGAACTGGGCTTTACGGTCTCCGTGGGACTGAGCGCTTCCAAGACGCTCGCGAAGATCGCCTCCAAAGAAAAGAAACCGGATGGGTTCTTCGTGCTGCGCGCGAGCGAGCTTCATCTTTTTCTTCCCAAAGTGGCGCTCGAGCGCGTCTGCGGTTTTGGGCCGAACACCGTAGCGCTTCTGGAAAAACAGGGGATACGGAACGTTTGGGATTATGTGAGCCGGCCGGAAGCGTGGGCGCGGCACCTTCTCGGAAAGATCGGCGGGGAGCTGTGGCATGAGCTGCGCGGGGAAGCCGTCTATCCGATCGTCACCCGGGAAAAAGAAGATTACGCCTCGATCAGCAAGACGAAGACCTTCACACCGCCTTCCTCCGAGAAGGATTTTGTGAGGGCCCAGCTCGTCAGGAATCTGGAGTCGGCTTTTATCAAGATGAGACGGCATAAGCTGCGGGCGAAAAGACTGGGCGTCTTCCTGCGGGAACAGGATTTTCATTCTTCGGGGATCGAAGCGGATTTTGACCGGAGCACGTCGTCGACACTTGATGCCGTGAGGCTGGCGGGGGAGCTTTTCGAGCGGGTCTTCCGGCCGGGGACATTGTACCGTTTGACCGGGGTCGTGCTTTCCGGGATGGAGGCCGATCGAACGGTGCAATACGACCTTTTTGACGATGTGCCGAAGATCGAGTCCATGAAGCGGATCGACAAGGTGTTGGACGGGATCAATGAGCTCTATGGGAAGCACGCGCTGCATCTCGGGACGTCGCTCTGGCTAGGAAAGCACCAGCAGTCCGGACTGCTGTTCTTGAAAAGACCTGAAACGTCCGGACAGCACGTTGGAGGGCGGGGCGATCTCCCGGAACGGAAATTACAGCTTCTTCCGGGGGAGACCTTCCGCCAGCGTCTGGGAATCCCGGTTTGGGCGGTGCGGATTTAGACCGGAAAACCCCTCCGGGCTGTTTCTTCCCGCAATGCGTGACGGGCGGGCACATTCATTGACAAGGTCGCGAAAAATAGTGATAATGAGCCGAAATTTTTCATCCCACACTGCCGTCAAGGCAGCTCCAAAGGAGACCGAGCCATGGCCAAAAAGATACCGGAGATCCAGGAAAAAATTCTTGATGTCGACGCGAGCATGCAGGGAACGATCTCGTTCAAAGATCCCGTTAATTTACGCATCAACGGAAGTTTTGAAGGGAAACTTGACACGCGCGGCAATCTCACGATCGGCGAGAACGCCAAGGTCACGGCGAATATCCATGGCGACAATATCGTGATCGCGGGAAAAGTTTCCGGCGATATTTTTGCCACCCGAAGTCTGGCGATCCTCGGAGGGGCGACCATCAAGGGGAACCTTTCGACGCCCCGGTTGAGCATGATCGAAGGCGCCGTGCTGCAGGGAGTCGTGAGCATGCAGGGCGCGACGTCTTCCGACGGGCTCGACGTGTCGCTGACCCTGAAAGACGTGGCGCAGTATCTGGAGGTCGAGGCCAAGATCATCGAAGAGTGGGCCCATGCCAAGAAGATCCCGGCCCGGTTCGAGAACGGCAGCTGGTTTTTTACCAAGGCCGAAGTGGATCAGTGGATCCAGCAGGAACGCGCCAGGGTCTGATCGTTTCGGAACAGCGGATCACCTGAGAACGCTCCCCTGATTTATTAAGGGACATCCTATCTTTATGAATAACATGCTGACATTGGACGAAGTGAAGAATTATCTCGAGGTCGAACAGCAGGAGATCGAGAAGTTCATTCGTGACGGGATGCTTCACGCCTATAAGATCGGCGGCGTGTACATCCGTTTCCGCAAGGAAGAGGTCCTCAGCCTGAAATACGACGTCCTCCTGAAAAAAAAGAAAGCCCCGCACGCCGTTTCTCTCGGGCAGAAGGGCTGGGACTTCTGGCGTTTTAATAATTTTTATATCATCTCGATCCTTGTGATCGCGGCCCTGGTGTACTGGTTCTTTCACACGAACGTTTCCTCTTCCTAGGGCGGGCCGCTTTTGAAGGTCTTTCAGGGCATCGATCTTGTCAAAGTCGCGAAAATGGAGCAGGCCATCCGGCGCTCCGGCAAGGTTTTTTTGGACCGGGTCTTCAGTCCGGGGGAGCAGGCCTACTGCGGTTCCAAGCGGATGAAATTCGAGCATTACGCGGCGCGCTTTGCGGCCAAAGAAGCGGTGCTGAAGGCCCTGAAGCTGCGGCCCAGGAAAGGGCAGAAGCTTTCAGGTATCGAAGTCAAACGCCTGGCGACGGGGAAGCCCTTTATCGCTTTGGGCGCAGAGGCCCGCCGCCGGTTCCGGATCCCCGTTTCGGCGCAGATCGAATTGTCGTTGGCGCACGAGCGTGAGTATGCGATCGCAACGGTTGTGGTCGTTGTTCCTTAAATCCAGGGCATGAGCTGAAAAACCATGAAGCAGCGGATACTGATCGTCAACGCGGATGATTGCAATCTGACGCCGAAAGTCACGGAGGCCATCCTGAAGGCCCACGCGACCGGAATCGTGACCAGCACGACCTTCATGGTCAATCTGCCGGCGGCCGCGGACGTGGTGCGGGAGCTTCTGGCCTGCAAAAAACTCGGGGTGGGACTTCATTTGAACTTGACCTTCGGGGAGCCGGTGTCTCGTGCGGCGGTCGTGAAGGGACTGCTCCATAAAGACGGCCGCTTCAAACGGATTCCGGATTACCTGAAGAAATTCCCCCCGACCGCAGAGATCGCCGAGGAATTCAAGGCCCAGTTCCATCGGTTCGTGAAACTCTTCAAGCGATCGCCGACGCACGTGGACGTGCACCATCATCTTCATGATCATCTTCCTTTCTTTGAGGCGCTGACTTCTCTGGCAAAAAAGCAGGGCCTTCCGATCCGCTGGACGCGTCTTTTCACCGAACCCCAGATCAGGACTTCCCGCAAGAACGTTAAAACAACGGACCATTTTTACGGGAACCTGGATCCGCACACGTTCTGGACCGACGAGGTCCTCAGGCATCTTCTCTTTACTTTGCCGGAGGGGGTCAGCGAAGTGATGTGCCACCCGGGGTGGGTGGATGACGAGCTTTGCGCCATCAGTTCGCTCACGTTCCCGCGTGAAAGGGAATATCAGCTTTTCAGCTCGAACGAACTTCGGCGTTATATCGCGAGGCTAGGCATTCAGCTCGCGCATTTCGGATGGTTTAAATAGGGACCGGCGCGGAGCCGAGGGTTACTTCGCGATGGTGCCGTCCAGCGTCTCGAAAATGATCGTGACGAGGTTGTGGCACTTGGGGCATTTGATCTGTTTGAAGGCCTGGATGTTATCGTGTTTCGGGCGATACATGATGGAGAGGATCTTTGTCACGAAGGTGGTTTCGTTCCCTGACCATTGACACGCGGGGCAGTTGTAGGCGGTTTTCATGGTTTCCTCTCCGTGTCGCCGCAACTTCTTTGCGGCGTATAGGTTTCATCGGCGCGGGCGGCGTAAAACTTTAAACTTGTTTGGACGGGATGCGTCCATCCCAGAAAGGTTCAGGAGGTATCATGCGCGGTAAAGTGGCGGGATTTATTTTAGCGGTCATTCTTTGCATCGCGGCCGTTCCTGTTTGCGTCGCTCAGGAAGCCGGTTATTTCACTCAACTGGGGAGAACCTTCGGGCGGGGGATCAAGAATATCGTGAGCTCTCCCTGGGAGGTCCCTTATACGATCGGCCAGTATGATCGTGAGACTTCGAACTACCGCGTTTTCCGGGATACGGCCGGTTTTTTTGACGGGGTGGGCCGGACCGTGACGCGTTTTGGCAGCGGGGTCTGGGATGTGGTTTTTTCTTTGGTGCCCGGCGAGCAGGATGGGATTACGCTCAAGCCGGAAACATTCTTTTGATCCCGGACGTCGTAAAGAATCTTTCTTGAAAAAACGGTTTTTTCCATTAGACTGTCCGTTCTTAAGCTTTTAATTGATCCGAAAATCCGTTATGGGCCGGTAGTTCAGTTGGGAGAACGCTACAATGGCATTGTAGAGGTCAGGGGTTCAACTCCCCTCCGGTCCAATTCTCTTATAGGAATTTAGGGTTAATTGGACTGGCCCTGTCGGTTTTTTTTAATAAGACGAAGACATGGGCCGGTCCAGTCTTCATTCTAATTTCAATGCTCTGTGTTTTAAGCCGCCTTCGAGAACTGCCGGATGAGGAGCTTTCCGGCGGCGGGGAAGATCCCTGCGCATCCGATTTTTTCCCCTCTTCTAAAACTTTTCCGCTTGTGATTTTTTGCCAACAATCAAAAGTCGTCTGGCCAATCCGTTTGACCGCATATATAATTCCCAAGGCTCTAACTTTCAGAAGACTTCATGCCCAACAAAGATTGCCGGACACAGGTCGCGTGCCGATTATTGCAATCCGGGGGCCGGAAGCACTCACGATGATCTATTTAGAACGAGGAGTCCGTGGATGCCTGAAAAAACACTGAAGGAAAAATACCTATGGGGAATGGCCCTCGTGCTCTTTGTGGCGGCCTGCGGGGTCAAGTGGTTCTACCTGGCGCAACAGCACTATTACATCCGGCTCGACGCTGA
>CAIJDY010000041.1 GCA_903819565.1 Candidatus Omnitrophota bacterium
ACAATAAAAGATATCCTATTTTATAGGGAATATCAAAGATTTATAGCAATTTATAGCGCTATTATCTCGTTTAAAATGAATGAGTTACGAATAAAGGCAGGGGATTTTTAACTATTTTATGAAGGAATCACCCATGCACACCCCGGAGGTGTACAAAGGGCTGCTTAACCATACACACCTACGACGTGGCGGAGGGGTTCTGCGCTGGGAGATAAAGGTTGAAAAACGGAGGTGACACCGGTTTTATTAGCCGCGCCGGTCCGAGTGAAGCGGGGACGATTTATTGCTCAGAAATTCCTGGCGAGGTCCTGGGCCGTCTCGCAAGCCGCGGCGATCTTTTGGTCCCGGACCGGCGCGCCCATGGCGTCCATCGGCTGGCAGTTGAGGAAGGCCAGATCGGTGATCCCGACAAAGTTGAAAGCCGCCTTGAGATAAGGCGCCTGAAAATCCATGGCGCTTGCCGGCGCCGCGCTGTAATCGCCGCCGCGGCTGGTCACGATGACCATCTTCCGGTCTTTGACGAGCCCCTCGACCCCGCTCGCTGTGTAGCGGAATAGGTATTTGGGCTGGACGATGATATCGAGGTAATGCTTGAGGACGTACGGCACGCCGAAGTTCCACATCGGGACACTGACCAAATAACCGTCCGCCGCCAGAAATCTTTCGATATGGCGAACGATCGCTTCCCAGGCCTCTTTGAAAGGTCCGGACAGTTCCTTCCCACTCAACAGGGCGTACTTTCCGTCGACCCTCTCCACCGTCAGGGGGGGCAGGTCTTCTTTGAAAAGATCCAGTTCATCGATGGCCCACGCGGGATGTCGGGCACGGAAAGCTCCGAGAAAGGCGTGCGAAACCTGAAGTGTTCGGGACTCTTCTCCGCGCGGCGTCGCGACAATATGCAGCAGCTTTTTCATGACTTTCCTCCCCCGGACTTGGAGCGTCCGGTTTCTCCGCGATTCACTGTTTTTCCTGCGAACTAAAAAGAGGGGAACGGATCAGCCTCAGACGATGTAAATAAAATGTTCCCACCGCCCCCAGGGACTCCAGCCCGTAACTCACGCTGCGCCACAAGTTGATCGAGGACGCCTCTTTGAAATACCGCACGGGCATGGGAACATCCCCGATATTGAAACCAAAATGGACCGCCTGGATCAAAAACTGCGTGTCAAAGACGAAATCGTCGGAATTCGCGGAAAAAGGGACCATCTCCAGGACTTTTCTCCGGTAGGCGCGAAACCCCGAATGGAACTCCCCTAAATTCTGTCCCAGCGCGATATTTTCGATCGCGGTCAGAAAGCGGTTTCCGAAATATTTGTAAAGGGGCATCCCCGAGGCGAGGCACTCCCTGCGGGTCCGGACCCGGTTGCCGAGGATCACGTCGCAGGTTCCCACCTTCAGGATCCCGATCGCCGCCGGAATAAGCCGCGCGTCATACTGGTAATCCGGGTGCAGCATCACGATATAGCCGGCGTTTCTTTCGAGCGCCATCTGGTAACACGTCTTTTGATTCGCCCCGTAGCCGCGGGGCTGAGGATGCTCGATCACGGTCAGGCCCAGCCGCCGGGCGATCCCGACGGTAGCGTCCCGGCTGCCGTCGTCCACCAGAATGACCTCGTCCGCACAATGGGAAGGGATACTCGCGACGGTTTTCTCAAGGGTCAAAGCTGCGTTGTAGGCCGGAAGGACCACGATGACTTTTTCGTTTGGCATAGAGGCAAATATCCCTTTTGTCTGTTACTTATCCTTTTCGATCTTGTTGATCTTCCCCACTTCCAGGTTCAGATTGTACATTAGCCCCTTTTGATCCAGAACGAAGGTCATGATGGGTTTGTTCGTTTTCATCGTATCCATCGAACCTTCAGCTCCCGTGGTCATAAACACCCCGGAGGCGTTCGCCCCGCCGAGCCACTCCGGGTCCTCACGGAATTCTTTGAGCGGTAAGGCCTCCATGAAAAGGATGAAGATCCTCCGGGTCTGTCCGCCCAGTTGGAACCCGAGCGAGCCGTTGATCATATTGTAATAATTCACGGTCTTCCCGTCGATCCGGAGCGCTCCTTCCCCGTACTCGGCGCCGATCACGAACCCGCCCTTCATCATGTGCGGAAAGACCAGAACTCCCTTCGCTTTTTTGAGCAGGTCCTTGGCGCCCGGAACATCCTTCTGGAATTGTTCCAGGGCCACTTCCACGCTCGCGTCGATCTCCTTGGCGGCACTCGCATAAACCGCCCGCGGCCCCGCGACAAGTGCCAACGCCAAAGCCCCCATGATCCCCATCCTGAAATATTTTTTCATCGAAACTACCCTCCCGTTTGCTGTTTGCGTTAGGGGACAGGCATTAAAAGCTTGCCTGTCCCCTGAATTTTTAAAAAAGTTTTTTGTATTCCCCGTAGCCTTCTTTTTCAAGGTCTTCCTTGGGAATGAAACGCAGCGCGGCCGAATTGATGCAGAAACGGCGCCCGGTCGGCTTGGGGCCGTCCGGAAAAACATGCCCGAGGTGCGAATCCGCGTGACGGCTTCTCACTTCCGTCCGCATATCCAGCAGACCCTGATCCTTTTTTTCGACGACATTTTCCGGCGCCAGAGGTTTCGTAAAGCTCGGCCACCCTGTCTTCGAATCGAATTTGTCCGCGGAACTGAAAAGAGGCTCCCCCGAAACGACATCCACGTAAATGCCTTCCCGGTGATTGTCCCAATAAGGATTGTCGAACGGTTTTTCCGTGGCGTTCTTCTGGGTCACGTCGCACTGCAACGGCGTCAGCTTCTTTTTCAGGACTTCCGGAGGTAATTTCTTGTATCGCGCCCCGGTCCCGGCGGAAGTCTTCCCGCTATTTTCCGGCCCCCAGACCTTCCCGAGGTAGACGTCGCGCCCGGAACCTTTCCGGTAGGCCTTGTAGGCGTCGGGATTCAACCGGCAATAACCCTGATGATAATTTTCGGCCTTGTAAAATGAAGAGGCTTTCAGGATTTCGGTGACGACCGGCCCGGAGTAAAGGCCCGAGGCGTCCATTTTCGCTTTGGAAAGTTCGGCCGTTTTTTTCTGCGCCTCGCTCTCGTAGAAGATCACCGGCCGGTAGTGGGCTCCCCGGTCCGCGAACTGGCCGCCCGCGTCCGTCGGGTCGATCTGCCTCCAGAAAATATCCAGAAGTTCCTCGAAGCTGACTTTGGACGGGTCGAAAGTGATCTCGACGGCTTCCACATAACCTTTGGCGGCGTAGTCTTCGTAGGTAGGGTCCGCGCCCGTCCCTCCGGTGTACCCGGAAACCACCGCGGTGACCCCCGGAACCTTCTGGAAAGCGCACTCGATGCACCAGAAACAGCCTCCGGCCAGAACAGCTTTTTCAAGCGGCTTCGCCGCGTCAAGCGTCGCGTTCGTCATAAGCAAAGTGACCGCCGTCACCCCTGTGATGATAAATGCCCTGAATCGGAAAATGGGTTCTCCCCTTTGGCGTTTAACGGCAGCGTAAAAATGAATTTCGAGCCTTTCCCTTCTTCGGATTCCAGCCAGATCTTTCCGCCGTGGAGGTTCACGAGGTCCTTGACGATGGAAAGTCCGAGGCCCGTTCCCTCCTGTTTTTCCGTCATGATCCGTTCGAACTTGTCGAATATTTTCGCCTTGCTCTCCTCGTTGATCCCGTTCCCGGTGTCCTCGACCTCAACCCTCGCCTGCGTTTCGTCGGCCCAAAGCCTCAGGGTCACCTTCCGGCCTTCCGGGGTGTATTTGACCGCGTTGCTCATCAGGTTGATGACCACCTGCGTCAACCGGTCCCCTTCCCCCACGACGTGGATCGGCTTGTCCGGCACCTCCAGGGTCAGCTGGATCTTTTTCTTGGAGGCTTCGATGCCGAACGCTTCGAAAGCTCCCCGGAGGACCGCTGTCAGGTCCACGTCTTCGCTCTTAAGCGTCATCTTCCCCGCGGCGATCTTGGAAAGGTCCAGGATGTCCTTGATCAGGCGGCTGAGCCGCTTCACGGTCGCCCGCATCCTCTCGATGGCCTGGAGCTGCGCGGCGTTCACCGGGCCCATGAGCCCGTCCTGCATATTTTCGAGATAACCGCCGAGTGTCGCCAGCGGGGACCGGAGTTCGTGCGAGACGTTCGCAACAAAAGTGTCCTTTTGTTCGTCCAGCTCTTTGAGCCGCGTGATATCCAGATAAAGCTGGCGGTCCAATAGCTGCGAAAGCGCGACCATGATCTCCGTCTCGCTCAAAGGCTTGGACGCGTTCGCCGCTTGGGGTTTTGCACGGACCGGGGCATTTTCAAGGTACGTCGTAATGACGGGGATCAGGGTGGACGTCTCTTCCTTGCCGTAGAATCCGTCGGCTCCCGTCTGGAAACTCCATTTCCGGGGATCCTGCACCATTTCACCGACGCCGCGGGCCGTCATGATGATGATCGGAATATGCTTGGTCACGGGATGGTCCTTCAGAAGCCGGCAGACCTGGTAACCGTTGATCTTGGGCATATGCACGTCCAGAAGGATCAGGTCCGGCAAAGACGTGAAGGCCGTATTGATCGCTTCGATCCCGTCGACCGCGGTCACGACCTCGCAACCGCCCTCCTCCAGCTGCGCCTTGTACATTTCACGGACAAGCGCGCTGTCATCGACCACCAGAATAAGTTTTTTCATGCATCACCTCTTTTGGTGGAAAACTCTTATTGGACCCCGCGAACCAGCTCCTCTGCGATCTGTTCCAGCGGCAACACGAGCTGGATCGTCCCCGCCTCCACGGCAACCCGGTTCATCCCGTAGATCACGGATGTTTGCTCGTCCTGCGCGATCGTGGTGCCGCCGGCGCTCCTGATCGCCGCGATCCCCTCCACGCCGTCCCTCCCCATTCCCGTCATGATCACACCGATCGTGTTTCTCCGAAAGACTTCCGCCGCCGACCTCATCATGACATCGATCGAAGGAACATGGAACATTTTTTTAGAGATCTCCTCTTTCAAAACGATCTTCTCCTGGCTGTCGACAGTCATGTGGACATCATCCGGGGCAAAAAGCACCACGCCGCTCTTCAAAACGTCCCCGGCCTTTGCCACGCGAAGCGTGAGGGGAGACGTCAGGCTCAGCCAATCCACGAGACCCTGGATAAAACCGGTCGAAATGTGCTGGACGACAAGCATCCCGGCGGGAAAATCCGCGGGCAGCTTCGAAAGGAGGACTTGCAGCGCCTGAGGACCGCCTGTCGAGATCCCCAGAGCAACAACGCGGGAAGCGGCCATGTGAGGCGCGAGCGGTCGTTTGGAAACGGGATGGATCTGGATGCGCCGGATGGCCCTCACGCGCGAAGCGACCCTCACCTTCATGAGCAAGTCTTCCTTGATCGCGTCAAAATCTTCGCTGCTAACCACAAAATCCATGGCCCCGAATGAAAGCGCCTTCACGATCACTTGGACGTCACGGCTGCTGACGATCACGATCGGCGTCGGAACGTTTTCCATGATCAGTCTCGTGGCTTCCACCCCGTCCATCACCGGCATAGTCACGTCCATGGTGATCACGTCCGGCCTCAGTGAAAGCGTCTTCTCGTAGCCCTCCTTCCCGTTCCGCGCCTCACCGATCACTTCGATCTGCGGGTCAGAGCTGAGGATCGCGGACAGGGCCTGGCGGACAAGCGTTGAATCGTCAACAATAAGAACGCGAATATTGTTCGGCATAGCTTCCCTTGAATTAAAAATTCAAATTACAAATCAATAACCAATCTCCCAAAAAAAATATATTACCATTTCCAATAACCCAACCCCGAGCCATCAAGCCACGGGTTATCGTTTCTTGGTTTTTGGGTATTAAGGTCAAAACCTATCCCAACAACCTCTCCATCGTCTCCAAGAGACCTTCGGAAGTGAAATCGCTTTTCAGAAGATACGCGTTAGCGCCCGCTTCCATCCCCTTGCGTTTGTCCTCGTCGCTCGCCCGCGTCGTCACGATAATGATGGGAACATCCTTGTAGTTCTTTTCCCTGCGAAGCCTCGTCACCAGTTCAAAACCGTCCATGTGCGGCATCAGAACGTCTGAAATGACCAGATCGAATTTTTCCTGCAAAGCCTTGTCGAGCGCTTCCCTGCCGTCGCGCGCGATGACCACCGAATAGCCGACCGATTCCAGGATATTTTTTTCGAGCATGGCGGTGGTCAGCGTGTCTTCCGCGAGTAAAATGGTTTTTCTCTTCCTGCCTTTGGCGCCCTTGGACCCGGCAACCGTCTGGCGCACCACGCCGCCCTCCGCCGAATGGATAAGCATGGGAACGTCCAAGATCATCACGATCTTCCCGCTCCCCAAAATCGTCGCGCCCGCGATGTGCCTGACCCGCTTCAGCGGATCGCCAATGCTCTTCCCGATGATCTCCTGGCGGCCCAGGAGTTCGTCCACCAGGATCCCGATCCTTCTTTCCACGGATTGGACGATCAGGATGGGGAAGAATTTCTTCTCCACGATCCCCTTTGTGGGAAGCCCGAAAATATCATGCAGTTTTACGACCGGCAAAATATGCCCGCGCACGGTGATCACGTCCTTGCCCTCTACGGTCTTCAGGTCCGTCAGGCTGACCCGGACCGTTTCGATCACCGCGTCGACCGGGAGCGCGTAAATATCGCTCCCCGCCATGACCAGAAGACATTCGGTGATCGCGAGCGTGAGCGGCAGCCGGATGATGAAGCTGGTCCCGCGGGACGGGTCCGAGGTGACTTCCACCATGCCTTTCAATTTGATCACGATATCCCGGACCACATCCAGCCCGACCCCGCGCCCGGAGATCTCGGAAACTTCCTCACGCGTGCTGAAACCGGGCGTGAAAAGCAGCTGGAAGACCTGTTCGTCCACCATCGAATGGATATGTTCCCGGGAAATGAATCCCTTCGCGACCGCGATCTCTTTGACCTTTTCGACGTTGATGCCGCAGCCGTCATCCGTGACCGATAGGACCACCTGCGAGCCCTCCCGGAGGGCGGCAAGCGTGATCTTCCCGGCCGCGGGTTTATTGTGCCGCTTCCTTTCCTCGGGGGCTTCGATCCCGTGATCCACGGAATTCCTCAAAAGATGCATCAGCGGCACTTTCATTTCATCGAGGATCGCTTTATCGAGCTGCGTGTCCTGCCCTTCAATCACGAAATCCAGGTCCTTGCCTTTCTTCTGGGCAAGGTCCCTCATCGCTCTGGGGAACGTATTGAAAAGGTAGGCCACGGGCAGCATGCGCACCTTGAGCATTTCATCCTGCATATTCTCCGTCAAAAGATCGATGCGCTCCGTGACGGCAGTCAGGTCCTTGATCACCCCGCTGAAGATTCCGTAGGCCTCGCCCTGCGTCTCCGCCTTCTCCAGAAGGTCCTTGGAGAGTTCTTCAAGCCGTATCTTGGAAATGAGCAGCTCACCCGAAAGATTGATCAGCCGGTTCAGTTTAGAAACATCCACGCGGAGGCTGTCTTCGGCCGGCGCGGGGAGCTCGCGGGGACCGGCTTCGGCCGTCTCCGCCTCCTGCGCGGCCGCGGGGATCTCCTCAACGGGCGTGACGTCGGCGGTCCCCGGGATCTCTCCCTGGAACTGCCCGGTAAAAACTTTTTCCGCCAGAACACAGAGATCCTCGGTGAAGTCCCGGTTGATCCCCGCGTCGTTCCAGGTCACTTTGTCCTGCAAAAGCGGCTCCAGCGCGTCCATGCACCTGAAAAACATTTCGAAACAGGTCCTGGTGAGAACGAGCTGACCATCGAGGGCACGCTGAAGGCCGTCCTCCATTTTGTGGGTAATGTCCGCAATGCGTTTGTATCCCATCATCCCGGAAGCGCCCTTGATGCTATGCGCCTCGCGCATCATGGCGTTCAGAAGTTCGCGATCCGCCGGAGTTTTTTCAAGCTTCAGCAACCCGAGGCTGAGAGCCTGGATACGCTCACGCGTCTCCGTTTTGTACTGATCGATGAATTTCGATTTATCAAAAGTCATATTTTTCCTTAGAGCTTGAACTTCGACGCCAGTTGGTTTAACTCCCCGGCCAGCGCCGTCAGCAACTTCACGGAGTCCTGGGATTGTTTGGAACCCGTCGCGATCTGCCTCATGGCTTCATCAATGCTCATCATCGCGTCCGAGATCTGCTTGGCGCCGCTCACCTGCTGGTTGGCCGCCATCGCGATCTCCTTGGTTCTCTCCGTCGCCTGCTGTGCGAGCCGCGCTTCCTCGTCGACACTCAGGATGCTTTTTTCCATGGAAAGGATCGCGTTTGACATCTCGTGCTGGATCAACTCGATGAGCCCGGTAATGTCCTTGGTGGATTTTGCGGTCGAGTCTGCGAGCTTGCGGATCTCATCGGCCACGACCG
>CAIJDY010000042.1 GCA_903819565.1 Candidatus Omnitrophota bacterium
AGCGACCGGTAAGGCGGGTAATGGAACTCTTCGCGAAACGCTTTTTCATGAGAATAGAAATTCAAAAAATCATGTTTTTGCGAAAAGAGAACGCTCGGATGGTCAGGCATGTAGGTCTGGATGTAAACGCGGCCCGGCTTGGCCCCGCGCCCCGCCCGCCCCGCGAACTGGGTCAGGAGCTGGAACGTCCTCTCGCCGGACCTGAAATCCGGAAGCCGGAGCCCCACATCCGCCAGCACGACGCCGACCAGCGTCACATGCGGGAAATCAAACCCCTTCGCGATCATCTGCGTGCCGATCAGAATGTCGATCCTGCGATCGCGGAATTTTTCGAGAATGCTCTCATGGGCGTCTTTTTTCTTCGTCGTGTCGGCATCCAGCCTCGCGATCCTGGCCGCCGGGAAGAACTTCGCCGTCTCACTTTCGACCTTTTCGGTGCCAAAACCCAGAAATTTCAGCAAAGGCGCCTTGCAGGAGGAGCACGTGTCCGGGACTTTTTTCTGATAATTGCAGTAATGGCAAAGCAGCCGGTCGGATTCCTGATGGTAGGTAAGCGACACCTGGCACATCTTGCACTTCTCGGTCTCCGCGCACTCCCGGCAACGGAGCGACGTCGAGAACCCGCGACGGTTGAGGAGGAGCATCGTCCCCTCTCCCGCGTCAAGATTTTTTCCGATCTCCCGGAGCAGTGGGGGCGAAAAGATCAGGCTCGGACGCTTGTCGCCTTCGTAGCGCTTGAGATCGATGATCTCGACTTTCGGCATGGCTTTTTCATCGACCCTCAAGGTTAGATCGAGCCGGAGGAACTCTCCCCGCTCCGCCGCGTGCATGCTTTCCAGCGAAGGGGTGGCCGTCCCCATGATGAAGAGCGCGTTCTCGTGCCGCGCGCGCCAGACTGCGACGTCCCGCGCGTGATACCGGGGCGTGGTCTCCTGCTTGTACGAACCTTCGTGCTCCTCATCCATGATCATGAGCCCGAGGTCCGGGACCGGGGCAAAAACGGCGGAGCGCGGGCCCAAAACCACGCGGCACGTGCGCATTTCGATGCGCTTCCAGGCGAGGAAACGCTCGCCGTCCGTCATTTTGCTGTGAAGGATTTCGAGCTCGCCGCCGAAATGCCCGGCAAAAAACCGCTTCAGCTGTTCAGTGAGCGCGATCTCGGGCACGAGGCAGATCACGCCCCGCCCTTTTTTGAGCGTTTCCTGGATCGTACGGATGTAAAGCTCGCTCTTCCCGCTTCCCGTCACGCCGTAAAGGAGGATGGGCCTGGAGTCCCCGTTCTCGAGCGCCCCCAAAATGGCCGTGAACGCCGCGCTTTGTTCGCCGGTCAGTTCGTACACCGTCGGTTTGACGATCGGAGCGGTACTTTTTTCTTTCGCTTTTTCGATGTATTTCGCCGTCTTCTTCCCGAATTTGACCCACCGCGGCAGGGCGTTCTCGATCGCCTCGCCCCAGCTGGAACCGTAATATTCGCCCACCCATTTCGTAAGCGCGAGCATCGTCAGGGGCAGCACAGGCTCGTCATCCAGAACGGAAAGGATCGATTTTAGTTTTGTGAGAGGTCGGGGACTTTCCCCGACTCGATCACCCTGAGCGGAGCCCCGCTTCGTGGGGCGAAGCCGAAGGGTTTCCTTATCAAGATTTCGCGATTCCATGGCGACAACGTAGCCGGTGATCTCGCGGTTGCGGAACGGGACATTGACGCGGACGCCGGGAAGGACCTTCGGTTGAAGTGCGTCAGGGATCAGGTAGCTGAAAGCGGTGGTCGCGATCGGAAGCGGCACGGCCACCAGCGCGCAAGGGATCATACCTTCCTGCGCGGGATTCACTCCGGAGATTCCTCGAGCCGCTGGAGGATCTTCTTCATGTCTTCCCAGACTTTCCCCTTCTCCCCCGGACTGCGCAGCAGATAGGCCGGATGGTACGTGCACATGAGAGGAATGCCTTCATATTCACTGAACGTGCCCCGCAGCGCGGAGATCGGCCGGTCGGTTTGCAGCAAGGACTGCGCCGCGTGTTTGCCGAGCGCGCAAATGATCTTTGGCCTGATCAGTTCCAGCTGGCGCTTGAGAAAGGGCTGACAGTGCGTCACCTCCGCGGGAGCCGGCGGACGGTTATTGGGCGGGCGACATTTAAGAACGTTACAGATGAACGCTTCCTCGCGGCGAAGCCCCATCGCCTCGATGATCTTCGTGAGCAACTGCCCCGCGCGGCCGACGAACGGGACCCCCTGCTTGTCTTCATCGGCTCCGGGCGCTTCCCCCACAAAAACCAGCTTTGCCCGGATGTTGCCGGAACCAAAAACGGTCTGGGTCCTGGTTTTCGCCAGCTCGGCGCAGCGCTTGCATTTGCGCACCTGCTCGCGAAGCTCGAGCATGCCTTCCTTGACGGATTCCGTAGTCGGCCCGCCCGCCTGTTTGGGAGGCGCTTTCCTTGGGATATAAAGGTGCTCGACACCGTCTTCTTTGAGGGCCTTCAGGAACAACAAGGGGTCTGCTTTAGACATAGAGTTTTCTATCGGGACGCGAGGACCGCGCGGACCAGATCCTCGGCAGCGTTCGGACGGGACAAGTAATGGATCGCGGCGCGCTTTTTTGATAGGACCGCGGGATCTTCGAGAATACTTTTGACGATCGCGTGGATCTCACGCGGTTCGTCGAGAAAAAACGCGGCCTGCCGCGCCTTCAGCAATTTGGCGTTGCGCGTTTCCTGACCGGGGATCGGGCGCATGATGACCATCACGACGCCCTTGGTGAGCGCTTCCGAAGTCGTGGAGCCGCCCGACTTCGCGACCATGAGGTCGCTGGCCTCCATCAAGTCCGGCATAAAATCGATGAAGCCGAAGATCTTCACCGGATACGGGTACGCTTTGCTTTCCAGAAGGACTTTGAGTTCTTTGTTATTGGCGCAGACGACAAAGCATTGGACTTTGTCCTTGAACGCCTTCAGCTCCTCGAGAATGGCCTCCTGCGGGCCAAGACCGAAGCTGCCGCTCGTCAAAAGGATGGTGAACCGGTTTTCGTCGAGGCCATAGGTTTTCAGGATCTGACTCCGCCGGCCCGTGGGTTTGAACATCGGGACGATCGGAATTCCCCCGTCCGTGATGGAGGCGGCGGGAACGCCGCGGGAGACTAGGTCCCTCTTCGTTTCCTCGGCCATGACCCAATACTGGTCCGTTCCGGGATTCACCCAAAAGGTATGCGGATAAAAATCCGTGACGACCGTGATCATTCGGGATTTGATCAGTCCCTTTTGCTTGGCGCGGCCCAGGATCTCCGGCGGTAAAAAATGCGTGGAGATAATCACATCGGGCTGATGACCGACGATCTCCGCGAGCAGCTTTTGCGCGTGAAAGGAATTCGTCAGCGCGCGGAAAGGTTTGACCAGCGCGTACACCCAAGCGTAGTCCAGCACTTCATAGAACCCGCCCCAGAGACCGGCGGCGTGAAGGACCGCCCAGTAGTAGAGCGGCGCATAGGTTTTCTGGAAAGTCGGGCTCACGTAATCAAGACAATTGAGCAACCGTACCTCGAGATCGTCACGGCCGCTCCGCGCGAACGCATCCTGGACCGCGATCGCGATCTTGCGGTGACCTTCACCGGCCGTGGCATGAATGATATCGATCTTCATAGTTTCACGATAAACGGAACCGCTTTCTTCAGATTGTTGACAATATAATCCGGCCGGAGCGCTTCCGTCAATTGCTGCTCAGCCTTGCGCCCGTAGCCGGTCCGGACAAGGATCGTTTTGACGCCGAAATTCTTCCCCGCTTCGAGGTCGCTTATTTTGTCGCCCACGAAAAATGTTTTTTTCTTGTCAAAAGAGATACCGTGGACCGCCCTCTCCAGCAGTTTCGTCTTCGGTTTGCGGCAATCACAGGTCTCGGTCTTTCCGTGTGTGCAATATTGGGCGCCCAGGATCCGGATACCATGGCGGCCGAGCTCCGCGACCATTTTTTCGTGAACGTCCCACATTGCCGCTTCCGTAAAGACGCCGTCGCCCACACCGGCCTGGTTGGAAATGATAAAAATATCGAATCCCTGATCGGTCAGCTCTTTAAGAGCGTCCAGGACGCCCTCTTCGAAACGGAATTCCTCCCAGAACTCCACGTATTTCCAAAGATCGACGTTGATCACGCCGTCCCGGTCGATAAAAACAACGCGCCGTGAGCTCCCCTGCATGGTCATCCCTTGAAAAATTTCCTGACCGCCTGGGCGACCATCTCGGCTTCGGCTTCGGTCATGCCCGGAAAGAACGGCAGTGTCAGGACCTCTTTGGCGAGCGCCTGCGTGACCGGGAGCGGGACCCGCCGCGTCTTGTATTTTTTCATGACGGGCTGCGCGTGAACGGGCGTTGCATAATGGACCATGGACGGAACGCCTTCCTGCGCGAGAAAGGTCTTGAGCGCGTCGCGCTTGCCGTCCGGCACCCGGACCACATAGATGTGATACACGTGCAGCGCCCCGGGAACTTCCTGCGGCAGAAGGAGCGGCGTCTTGCGGAGCTTTTCCTCGAACAGCCCGGCCAATTTGCGACGCTCGTCGTTCATCACGTCCAGGTGGTCGAGCTTGATCGAGAGGAACGCGGCCTGGACGCTGTCCAGGCGGCTCGTCCAGCCGATCTCATCGTGCACGAGCGGGTCCAGAATCCCTTTGCCGAGATTGCGGTATTGCAGCACGCGGCTGTAGATTGATTCGTCCGAAGCCGTCAACATGCCGCCGTCGCCGATCCCGC
>CAIJDY010000043.1 GCA_903819565.1 Candidatus Omnitrophota bacterium
CTCGTCAAGGCAAAGTTCTTTTCGATCCCAACGATGAATCCATGAATACCGGTCAGAATATCGAGACCGTGATCGCGATCCTGTCGCGCGAAGGGATTGCGCCCGAAAACGTGGTGCTCGTTCAAGTGCCCCAGGGGTTGCTTGTGTCCAAGAGAATATTTGAAAAACAGTGGACCGAAAAAGTCGACGCGATGCTCAAAGCGAGAAAGATTAACGGGCCGGTGCCGCAGCCCAAATTTTTCACTTATGCGTCGTCCGCTTACCGGGTTCAGGTAAAGAGGTTCCTTGAAACCGGCGATCCGGATTTGGTTTCGCGGATAATGTATTTTGGCCCGGGTCAGGAGGACGTGTCGTCGGCGTTGCTCAAAGATATCGTGGGTCAGGTCTATCGACTCCGGACTTTTAACGAGTGGGGAGAAGGGTTTATCAAATTCTACGAAGAGGATCTGTCGGATGCTGTCTTGGCGAATGAAGCGGTGCTGTCCCGGCATTTTGGAACAACTCCGATTTCTTTCGAGACGGGAGATGTGGCTTTGCGGGAATATGGATTTGGGGACCATGAGTTTGCTTTTGCGGTAGTTGACCGAGGGTTTGAGCGGTCGAAACAAGGAGACATCTTCCGGTCGAGCCGGCCGGGATTTGACCGCGTAAACAATCTCATCCAGCTGGACGGCAGTACGATCAATCCCACTAAAGACAAGCGGGTTGACGATCTTAAAGCGGAACCGCAAGAATTTCCGGGACTGATAAAGCCGCCATTGGCGGCCGGACGAACCGTGGTCTCGATTCTTCCTAACGGAAATCTCGGGATGAACGACTGGTTCGTCGGGATCGCTGACGGGAAGGTCTACCATTATCGCGGCGATACGCTGGATGAAAACCGTCGCTATGGCATGTTAGTCGTAACGGTCGCAGGTGAAACGAAAGTCATGACGCTTCACTTCAAGCAGAATGGAGCCGCCGGTATTTTTGACGAAAAAGGGACCGAGGTCGCTTCGACGATCCGGTACGGTATTTATGGACAGCATGTTCAAAAAAACGGCAAGCCGAATTTTGATGAGGCCGCGGTGCAATTCGATGACATGAGGCATCTTCTCCGTTTTCCGATATTTAAGCGCAAGGTTGAGGTCGCGATCTCAGGCGAGAAAGTAAAGCTGACGCACCAGATCCATCCCGGCTTTAGCGACTATAGCGGTGAGCTTTACAATGATCCCGATAAATTACAAACACGGGCCGCGCTGCGGGGTGAAGCCGTATCTCTGGATCTTGCCCCGCTGAGCAAGCTCAGCCCTCCTGTCACGGAAAAAGAAAGAGACGTTGTGTTTGGGAATTGGGGTTACAAGAACGTAACGGGCCAGAAGTCTTCGGCGAAGAATCTTGCCGCCGGGGAGTATTTAATCGATGGAAGCACCCTTTGGATTCGCTTTCAGTTGGGGACGCATCCGCACAGTTTCTTCGGGATTATTCAAAATCCGGAAACTCAGGAAAAGAAGATCATCGCAGGGGTTGTTAGAGGACAGACGCTCTATAGGGGCGCGACTCTGGAAAAATTGCCGGAAATGATTCAGAAAGAGATCAATCCCAAATATGTCTTACAAGATCTATTCCTGGGCGGGAATGGAAAAGACACCTATATGCTTGAGCCTATGTCCGAAAGTGAGAATGTGACTGCCGTCGAACAGGCGTACGGGAAGGGATTCTCGGCAGTCATGGTTGTAGAAAAGCCGGTGACGGTCGCGCCCGTAACGCCGCAGCGTTCTGAACTCAGAGAAGAAGGGTTGAAGGAGACGCCCGTGATCCCTCAGGTTTCCGTGATCGATACAAGCAGTCTGGGAGCGAAGCTCCGGGTGGCGGGGGAAGTCGTGGCGAAGATCCTTCCCACGATTCTTTCGAGCTCGAAGGCCTACGCCTCAGAGATCGCGGTCAAGCTTTTCGCCGGTTCGGCGCATTATCAAATTGCCACCGAAACGATCCCCGCGACTTTCGCTGCGAATTGGCCGGTCTTTAACGCGACCCTGGCACAATCGGCAACTGCATCGACCGAACGCATGGTCATTGACCAGCGGCAGGGAGTTCCTGACGCGGCGAGCGTGCTGCCTCTCGTGACGTTCGCGCGGTATAACCCGAAAGCGGAGGTGGTACTGGCGCTGATCGCCGAGACTGCGGACGTGGATGCCTTCATCAAAAAGCTCGCGGCGCCGAGTCCGAAGGGAACAGTGCCTCAGAATTTCAAGGTGCGGGCGGTCGCGAATGAAAACGAATTTGTCGCGGCCTTTGCCCGGCTCTATAACAGCGCCGCGCCGCTCGGGAAATCCGTGGCGCTTATCACGGACCGCGAGGTATCGGCCGTGACGCAGAAGATCGGCTCGCGCCGGCATCTGTTGAGCGTGGTCGGAGCTCAGGAACCGCTGAAGCAGACCGCCTCCACTTTATTGGCCGCGGACAAGCTTCTCAATGAATCGATCTGGTCGATGGGCTATCACTTCGTGTCGGTGGAAAAACTCGGCGGCCTGGAAGCCTTGATGGCCGAGCTGACAAGTTTCGTCGCCGCGCAGGCGAAGGTCCTCGCATCAGCGTAGTGGATTTCAGTGATCCACACGCTGAAGTACTTGTTCACAGGAACAAGTGCATCAGCGTAAGCGTATGACCCAAATCCAACCCCGGGGGTTGGGCGGGTATCCAACCTCTGGGGTTGGGTGGGTATGATATACTTCCGCAATGATGATAAGACCCAACCGCTTCTCAAGGTGAGTGCTTTTTGCTGCGCCTTCTGACCAGGAACATTCGTATCCCCGTAAAGACCCGAGAAGGGACATTTCTCATCGAAATGAGTCCGAAAGGGCTTTATGCCGTGCGGTTTCCTGCGGGGGATCCGGTGCATCCGGCGCGGGGATTCAAAACGGTTTCCGCGGCTGAGAAGATCCGGCGCTATTTCAGCGATCCCCGGGTGCCGCTCGCGTCCATTAAAGTAGATCTTTCTAGTTGTACCGCGTTCGAGAAAAAGGTTTATGGTGTGTTGCGGAAAGTCCCGGCGGGGGAAGTGATCAGCTACGGTGCGCTTGCCCGTCGTGCGGGGTTTCCGGGTGCGGCCCGTGCTGTGGGGACGGCGATGAGGAAGAACCGGATTCCGGTCGTGATCCCGTGCCACCGGGTGGTGCCGTCTGGAGGAGGCATGGGGGCATACTCCGCGGGTCGTCGTTGGAAAAAATATTTGCTGATGCACGAGAGGTCCGTTCGTGCCGCGGGCGCGGCGCCGCCACGCAACGTTTCCCGTTCTCCGTTCCGCGCGGCCGTGGTATAATCCCAAAAAATCAGGAAAGGAATTTCAGTGCAACCTAAAAAGATCGCCGAATTGATCCGCACGCTGGCCGAAGACAAGAAGGCCGAGGACATTCTGGTCCTCGATATTTCCAAGATCTCCAGCATTGCCCATTATTTTATCATTGTCCACGGGAACAGCGATCGTCACGTCAAAGCTGTCGCGAGCCACCTCATGGACGAGATGAAGCAGCGCAAGATGCCCGCGTTCCACGTCGAAGGCATGGCGGAGGGGAAGTGGGTACTGCTGGATTTCGGGCCCGTGATGGTCCATGTCTTTTACAAAGAAACCCGCGAATTCTACGGCCTCGAACGGCTGTGGGGTGAAGCGAAAAAAATCTAACGAAGGGTTTCGGGACCCGGGGATCGCCATAGCGCCGATCCCGCCGGGTCTGTTACGATCTCCGGATCCCGAGGAATAAGTCCCGGTCATTATCATGAAAACAAAAGTTGAAGCTATTCTCAAATCCGTGCTGCAGGATTATTGCGCAGGCACGGGCTCCGTCCTTCCGGATTCTTTCAGCTATGACCTTCATCCGCCGAAGGAAGCCGCGATGGGCGATCTTGCCTGCAACGTGGCGTTCAAGCTCGCCGGCGTGATGCGCCGCAAACCCGCCGAGATCGCCGCTACCCTCCTTCCGCTGCTTGAAAAAAAGGCGAGCAAGGGATCTCCTGTCGCGAAGATCACGGTGGCCGGCGCGGGGTTCCTCAATTTCTATCTCCACAAAGTCGACCTCGGCGCGCTCCTGATCACGATCCGCGAACAGGACAGGGATTTCGGAAGGTCCGCGGCCGGTCACAGCAAGAAGGTCGTATTGGAGTTCGTAAGCGCGAACCCGACGGGGCCCTTGACGATCGCGCACGGCCGTCAGGCGGCGGTCGGGGATTGTCTCGCGAGGATACTGAAATTCACCGGACACGAAGTCCACGCTGAATATTACCTGAACGACGGCGGCCGGCAGATGAACATGCTGAGCCAAAGCGTCTGGGCCCGGTACGGCGAGCTGCTCGGCATCGAGATCCCGTTCCCGGAAGACGGCTACCAGGGGGACTACATCCGCGAGATCGCGCGGGAGATCATCGAAAAGGAAAAAAAGGATTCGCTGCTGAAGGAACCCGAGGAAAAAGCGGTGGCTTTTTGCGGCCATTACGCGGTCAAACGGATCATGGGTTGGATCGAGGACGACCTGAAGACCATGAAGGTCCACTTCGATCATTTTTTCAGCGAGCAGACGCTTTATCAGAAAAAGTCCGTGGATCACGCCCTTGCGGTACTGAAGGAAAAAGGGTTTTTGTTCGAGAGCGAAGGCGCGCTGTGGTTCCGCTCCACCGATTTCGGCGACGATAAGGACCGCGTGGTCCGCAAGTCCTCCGGGGAATATACTTATCTCGCGCCGGATATCGCCTACCATCTTTCGAAGTACGAACGCGGTTACAATATGCTCGTCAACCTCTGGGGCCCCGACCATCACGGCTACATCCCGAGGCTGAAGGCCGCGTGCCAGGCGCTCGGATATCCGCCTGAAGCGATCCATATCGGCATCGTCCAATTGACCACGCTTTTCAGGAAGGGCCAGCCGGTCCGGATGTCCACGCGCGCCGGCGAATTCGTAACGCTGCGCGAACTGTATAACGAGGTGGGGGTCGACGCGACACGTTTTTTCTTCGTCATGCGGCGCCAGGAAAGTCACCTCGATTTCGATCTGGACCTCGCCAAGGAGAAGTCGCAGGAAAACCCGGTCTTCTACCTGCAGTACGCCCACGCGCGCATCGCGAGCCTGCTTCAGTTCGCCGCGCAGAACATTACGGCGGACGTGAAGCTCGAGCGGCTGGCGGCGCCGGAAGAGTCGGAACTGATCGGGTGCCTCTCGCAATTCCCGGAATATTTGGTGCAGGCGAGCCGGACGCTGGAACCTTACCGCCTCACGGATTATTTGCGCCAGGTTGCGGCCTGCTTCCATAAATTCTACAGCTGTCACCGCATCGTCACCGAGGACAAGGAGCTGACGCAGGCGCGCCTGCTTTTGGCGGACGCTACCCGGATCGTTCTCCGGAACGGGCTGGAGCTCCTCGGCATTACCCAGCCGGAGAGCATGTAAAGTTTCTCGTCGGTGGATTCCCATGAGATCTAAAACGGTCATTTTTCTAGTCGGTCCCACGGCATCGGGGAAGTCCGAGCTTGCCGTCGCCTTGGCCAAAAAGATCGGCGGCGAGATCATCTCCGCGGATTCCATGCTTGTCTACAAAGGCATGGATATCGGGACCGCGAAGCCATCGCGACAGGAGCGACTGGGCGTTCCGCATCACGGGATCGACCTGATCCCGCAGTCCAAAAATTATTCGGTGTTCTCGTACCGCCGATACGCACTCAAAACGATCAAAGGCGTCCTGAAACGCGGAAAGACCCCCATTATCGCCGGGGGCACGGGATTTTACGTCCGGGCCCTTCTGGAAGGCCTTTCCCCCCATCCTGGGGCAAACCCCGCTATACGCAGGAAACTCGACGCAGAGGCCCAGCGGAAGGGCTTAGCGGCCCTCTATAGCCGTCTATCCAGGGTCGATCCCGTGAGGGCCAAAGAGATCGGCCCGCATAACCAGAGGCGCATCGTCCGCGCCCTGGAGATCCATGAGGTCTCCGGAAAGAAAGCTTCGTCGGCATCCCGGAAAAGCCAGGGCCTAAGGGCGCTGGGTTATGAACCGGTGGTGATCGGCATTCACCGCGACCGGCAGGCGCTTTATGAAAGGATCAATAAACGGGTCGAACGGATGTTCCGGAACGGATTGGTCCCCGAGGTGAAGCGTTTGATGCGTCGTAAATTTTCACTAACCGCGCTGCAAGGCGTCGGCTATAAAGAGGTGGTGGAATGTCTCAAAAAGGGGACGGACGCGGATTTTAAGAAATATCGCGGACTCCCTCCAGCGGTTTTAAAAGAGGCGGTCGCGAAGATACAGCAGACCACGCGCCGTTTTGCGAAGCGGCAGTGGACATGGTTCAAGCGTGAAACAGGCATCCGCTGGGTCTGGTGGCCGGAAGGAGCTCGTGTCGCGGACATCGCGCGTTTTATTCAGCGAATGATCGGAGGTACAAAATGATGATCAAAATATCGTCTTTCATGTGCGGCGGTTTTTATGCCCGATAAAGTGTTTCTTGTGACCGTGAAGACCGGAGCGCGGGGCGCCCAGGACCTCGACGAGAGCCTCAAGGAAATGAAGGAGCTTGCCGAGTCCGCGGGCGGGTCCGTGACGGGCAGCGCGAAGGCCAACGCCCTGCACCCGAGCCCGAGCCATTTCATCCGGGGCGGAAAGATCGAGGAGCTCGTGGCCGCGATCGCGGAAACGGGCGCGAACGTTCTGATCTTCAACGTGGACCTGTCGCCGGTTCAGGCGCGTAACCTGGAGGACGCCTGCGGCGTTCGGGTCGTGGACCGGACCGGGCTGATCCTGGACATTTTCGCGAGGCGCGCCGTTTCGAGCGACGGGAAGCTCCAGGTAGAACTCGCGCAGCTTCAATACCTTTTACCGCGGCTGGTCGGTCAGGGCGTCATCATGTCGCGCCTCGGCGGCGGGATCGGCACGCGCGGCCCGGGCGAACACAAACTCGAGGTCGACCGCCGCCAGATCCGCGGCCGCATCGACCATATCCAGGGGCAGCTGGAAAAATTGCGAACCCACCGGGCGCAGATCCGCCGGGGCCGGCGGCAAAAAGGCCTGTGGCAGGTCGCAATCGTCGGGTACACGAACGCCGGAAAATCCACGCTCCTGAACGCTCTGACCGGCGCGGACGCTTACGTCGAGAACCGCCTGTTCGCCACGCTGGATCCGAAGACGCGCGTCTACGACGACGGTTCCGGGAAACCCATCCTTTTCACGGACACGGTCGGTTTCATCCGGGACCTGCCTCACGGTCTCGTGAAGGCGTTCCACGCCACTTTGGAAGAAGTGTTGGACGCGGATCTGATCCTCATTGTGGTGGACGTGGCGAGCGAGTACGCGGTCGAGCACCGGGTCGTGGTTGAAAAGGTCCTCGAAGAATTAGGGGCTTCTCCCAAGAAGAAGATCCTCGCGCTTAATAAATCGGACCTTCTCGCGGAGGCCGAAAGGGCGCGAGTTCAGGACCGGTTTCCGGGAGGTGTCCTGATCTCGGCTGCCGTGCGGCAGGGGCTTTCGGATCTGATCGCCGCGGTCCGGGAAGCTTTGGCGTAAGGGACTGGCGCGTTTTTCATGCCACAGCCTGATAGATGGCGGTACAATTTTTTCTAAAAATTCACGGTGTCTTGGACTATCCTGACATCCAAAATAGATTTCGCTGATGAAAGTCAGGGTTGCCCAGGTCTTTAATTTTATTTGATGAAGGGTGACCTGGACTATCCTGACATCCAAGATAGATTTCGCTGATGAAAGTCAGGGTTGCGGCGGGAACGGGGGATTGTTATAATGCCGCCTCGTTCAGTTGGAATCCTTCGAAGTGTCAGAAGCAGGGCCCCCTCTGGTGACGCTCTGGAGCTTCTTTCAAACATACGGACTTATCACAAGCAGAAGAGGTTATTATGCAAGCGCGGGATGCCAAAAAAGGTACGACAGTTCTTTATCAGAATGAGATCCACTTGGTGACGGATGCCACTCACCGTACGCCGGGCAATTTACGGGCTTTTTTCCAGATCACATTGAAAAACGTGAAAAGCGGGAGAGTCCTCCAGACCCGTTTTGCCCCTGATGATAATCTTGAGCGGGTCATTTTGGATCCCAAGCCCTGCCAGGTCCTTTACAAGGATTCCAACGGGTTCAATTTCATGGACATGCTGACTTATCATTCCTTCGCGCTGAGCGAGGAAGTTTTGGGGGACAAAAAGTATTACCTGAAAGAAGGCATGGAGATCAAGATCGACTTTTACGAAGAGAAGCCCGTTTTTCCGGAACTTCCGGGGATCGTGACGCTGAAGGTGACGGAAGCCCCTCCCGGGATCAAAGGGGATTCGGTTTCTAATAACACAAAGATCGCGGTTTGCGAAACAGGCCTCAAAATAGACGTGCCGCTCTTTGTTAACGAGGGGGACGAGGTCAAGGTCAATACCGAGACGGGCGAATACGTCGGTCGCGCTTGATCCCTTGAGCAGTCGGTTTCAAAAATCATGGGCGGTTAGCTTCCGCCAAACAGCGCGTCGGACCCGTCCGCAAAGCGCTGTTGGACGGACACGCCGGCGTTTTGTGGCGGGCAGTTGGTTAGGTTCAAAATTTAATGGGCGGTTAGCTCAGCCCTTGGCCTCGTTTAAGTATGAGGGATTGCCAAGGACAGAGCTAACATCGATTGAAAATTTAATGGGCGGTTAGCTCAGTTGGTTAGAGCATTACCTTCACACGGTAGGGGTCACAGGTTCGAATCCTGTACCGCCCAAGTCTTTTTTAAAATAGGGAGTGTCTTGGACGGCCCATATTTCAGATCCGCTGGAATTGATGGGTGCGGGGACCGACTAGATTTCTTCTGTGCCGGTCCCGGAACGAAAGAACGGGTTTTGTTTCGTAACATCCGGTAGACAACAAAAATGAGGGGGAGTAAAATGCCGTCGATGAAACTTCAAGTCGAGAAACCGAAGACGCCTGGTTACTTTAAACCTCTTTTGGCCGTTCTCGTGATTGCCGGCGCAGCATTTGCGTGGGCGCACTTCATGCCCGGGACCATCGCATTGCCGCTGACCTTCGAGATCGTCAATTTCGAGGGTGACGCGCAGATCTATGACCCTCAAACCCACTCCTGGCGCGTTCCCAAGCGCGGGGAGGACTTTCATACCTCCCAAAAAGTCAAAACAGGACCTGACGGGCAGATCAATCTCCAGATCGAAAATGAGATCCGCCTTCGCCTCAAGGGCAATTCCGAACTTGAAAACAAACAATCGGCAGTCGTCGGCAAGCAGGAAGTTTATAAACTCCATTTCGGACAAGGGGTCCTGTTCGGAGTGACCACCAAGGAGTTTGACCGTAAGAAGGCGGCGAAAAAGGCCGTTTTGGAGATCTCGACGCCGCGGTATGACGTCGATGTCCTGGGTTCCATTTTCCGGATCGAGACAGCGTCCTTGGCGTCGAACCGGAGTTGGGTCGGAGTTTTACGCGGTTCGGTCGATGTCCGCTCGCCGTCGCTCTTTTTCCGCAAAGGGGGCATACGGATTCGCGGTCTTGAACAAGCCAACGTGATCGACGGTGCTGTGCAGCCCTCCGTCAGGGTGACCCAGGAAGAATGGATGTCCTTGAAGGAAGCTTATCAGCTTCTGGAAAAAACGGCGGTCAAAGAGGCCGAGCAGATCGATCTTTCGAAACACGCGGGAACGTTCTTCGATGTTGTGTTCGATCACGGGACTTTTTACACACCCAAGATCGGGTATGCGGGCCGGGAGTTCTATAAAGATCCGGACAGCGGGGATGTTTATCTCGACACGGAGTACGATGTTTTTCCTGCCAGTTCGTTCGTCGGGGTTTATATCAAGACGCGCAACTTTGACGCGGCCCAATATGACGGTCTTTCCTTTGAGGTGAAGCGCAATGCCGAGGAGGGCGCGCCCGACAGTTTTTTTATTGAGATGAAGTCCAAAGGGAACGTGGTCCGGCGATTTGCCCCGCGCGGTTTTGAGCGTGCCTGGAAAAGAATGGAATTCGATTTTCGTGCCCAGAAGCCTACTCCGATCAACGAGGTGGTATTTGTCTTTACGAATTCGCGCGTCGGAGAGGCCAAGAAGGGAGTGCTTGAGTTCCGTAATGTCAATCTGATCCCGCGCCGAACGCCGCTGGAAGCGCCCGTGGCGGTTGCGGAAAAGGTACCCGCTCCCTCCAAACCCGCGATCCCGCAGCCCGTTTCGGGGACGGCCGCAAAACCCGTCACGGTCAAGGCTGCGGAGCAGATGCCGGCGGTTCCGAAAGAAGTCCCGCTGTAACAAATTCTTTCCTTGTCATGCTGGGGTGGCGAAATTGGCAGACGCGCTAGATTCAGGGTCTAGTGAGGGCAACCTCTTAGGGGTTCAAGTCCCCTCCTCAGCACCAAATTTTGTAATTTGGTACGCACCGTCACGACACAAGGAAAGTCGTGTACGGTGGGCGTCAGGGACTTGAAGGGAGCCCTGCTTGCAACATTGACTCGATGTCAGAGTTGTGGGGCGGGTGGCCGACCGGAACGAAGTGGAGGCGCCAAGTCCCCTCCTCAGCACCAAATTTTGTAATTTGGTACGCACCGTCACGACACAAGGAAAGTCGTGTACGGTGGGCGTCAGGGACTTGAAGGGAGCCCTGCTTGCAACATTGA
>CAIJDY010000044.1 GCA_903819565.1 Candidatus Omnitrophota bacterium
AGCGATTATGAGTCGCCTGCTCTAACCAGTCTGAGCTACAGGCCCACGGAATTCTAATTCAAAATAAAGCCTTTCCCGCCACAGATCTTTATCTGCAGATCCATTCCTACCGGCAGTCCTTTAGGAGAAGCCCACGGACTCGCCTACCGCAACGCGCGCAAAGCGAAACGATTTATAGAATCTTGTATTTTGAGGGCAGCCCATCGCGCGAAGATCGGACGTAGGATAGCGAAGATAAACGAGAATTGCAATCAACCATTAGGGGAAGAAAGGACTTAGCGACGGCTCAGAACGCGTTCGACCTTGCTCTGGAGGTTGGTGAGGTCGAAAGGCTTTTCGACAAATCCGCTGATCCCTTCGAGTTCAAAAAGGGACTGCATCGAAGCACCCGCGCCGGTGAGAACGATCACGGGGGTTTTCCGGACGCGCGACTGTTCCTGAAGATTATCATGCCGGTAGGAACGTAACTTGCGAAGGAAAGTGAGGCCGTCCTCGCCTTTGGGAATGCGGATATCGAGGAGGACGCAATCGGGTTTCCCCTCTTCCATCCGTTTATAGCCTTCGCTGCCGTCGGAGGCCGTCAGGACCGTGTAGCCCAGAGCGCCGAATTTCTCTTTGACGATCTGACAAACATCATCCTCGTCATCAATGATCAGGATTGTCTTTTTTTCATCAGGCATTTTGACCTCACCCCGGCTTAAAATATCGAAACCATCAGAGTATCGTAAAAAAACGCCCTGAACTAAAGCCCTTTTTCATCCAAAAGACTGACCGATTCTATTACTCGCTTAACTTAATATCCAGAAAATTCTTGAGCTTGCGCGAGCGGGTCGGATGGCGCAGCTTCCGAAGCGCCTTCGCCTCGATCTGACGGACGCGTTCGCGCGTCACGTTGAAAATGTGCCCGACCTCTTCAAGGGTCCGGGGGTAGCCGTCGCCGATGCCGAACCGAAGCCGCAGGACCTTTTCCTCGCGTTCCGTCAAGGTCATGAGCACATCGTCCATCTGTTCTTTCAGCATGCTGTAGGCCGTGGCGTTGGCGGGAGAGACCGCGGACTTGTCTTCGATAAAGTCCCCGAAATTCGTGTCCCCTTCGTCGCCGATCGGGGTCTGGAGACTGATCGGTTCCTGCGCGATCTTCAGGATCCCCTTCACCTTGTCCAAAGGCATTTTCATGACCTGTGCGACCTCTTCGGGGGTCGGCTCGCGGCCGGTCTCCTGGACGAGGTGGCGCGAGGCGCGGAAGAACTTGTTGATGGTCTCGATCATGTGCACCGGAATGCGGATCGTGCGAGCCTGGTCCGCGATCGAACGCGTGATCGCCTGGCGGATCCACCACGTGGCGTAGGTCGAGAACTTGTAGCCGCGCTTGTATTCGAATTTATCCACGGCTTTCATGAGGCCGATGTTCCCTTCCTGGATCAGGTCCAAGAACGAAAGCCCCCGGTTCGTGTATTTTTTCGCGATGCTGACGACGAGGCGGAGATTCGCCGCCACCAGGGCCTTCTTGGCCTTCGTCAGTTCCCATTCTTTACGAATGATGGCCTTGAAATGTTCGTGCAGTTTTTCTTCTGGCTCTCCAAGTTCGTG
>CAIJDY010000045.1 GCA_903819565.1 Candidatus Omnitrophota bacterium
AACAGCTTCTATGGATGAAAAAGACCGTCTTCTTTTGGCTTCTCTTCACAGCGGCCTCTCTCTGGTCCGGCAGCCTTTCGAGCAGCTGGCCGTGAGTGCGGGGCTGGACGCCGCCGAGGTTTTCGTGCGGATCCAGCGGTTGAGAAATGAGGGGGCGCTTACGGAGATCCAGCCTTTCTGGGACCCGCGAAAGTTCCATTATCAAAGCGCCTGGGTCGCGATGCGGTTCGATCCTTCCAATCTGATCTCGAAGACCGGGAGTTTGATGGACCATCCGGGCGTGATCTACGCGTGCGGGAGGAACCACGAATTTAACCTGTGGTTTTTTATCGCGGTCCCCGTGGAGCATGACCTGGAAATGCACGTCCGGTGTCTGGAAAAAATGTCAGGCGCGGAGCAGGCCTTGTTCCTTCCCGTGCGCAAGGTCTACAAAGGGACGGACCTGCTGAATGTTCTGGACGGGAAGACGTTCCGTCCGATGGGCGAGCGTTTTGATAAATGGAAAGAGGGGCGAGCTCCGGAGCTGACGTCCGAAGAGATCGAAATGGTCCGCGGGGCACAGCATTTTCCCCTGACGGACGAACCGTACAGGAAGATCGCTGCCGACCTGGGTCTCACAGAGGCCCAGGTCCTGGAGCGTCTGAAGTCGCTCACGAAAAAAGGATGCCTCCGCCGCATCGGGAGTCTGACGCCTCTGGCGCCGGCCTCGGCGAAAGAAATAACGCTCGTCGCGTGGCAGGTCCCGGAGGAAAAAGCGGAGCGTCTAGGGAGCGAGGTCGCCGCGTTCGAAGAAGTGCTTTACGCCGATCACCGGACGGCTTTTCCGGCATTTCCTTATTCGCTGTACACGGTCCTCCGGTACGGGAGCGCCGCGGAATTTGAGGGGACGCTTTGCCGCATCGAAGAACGCGTCGGGAAGTGGGCGCGGACAACGCTGGAGACGTCCCAGGAGTTCAAGAAGATCCGGCTGGAATATTTTTCGAAGGAGCTCGAGGCGTGGTGGGCGCGGCATCATACCACCGTGGAAACCGCTTTTGACCGCAGGGAAGTTTAGCGTTTGCTTAAAAAATATTACATCTCTCTTCTTTGTCATTCCCGCGAAAGCGGGAATCCAGAGTGGGGCGAAGGATCTGGAAAATGGATTCCCGATAAAAGCATTCGGGAATGACATTATTTAGGAAAGGAACTATGGCTTTTCGGGACGCGTGGATCATCCGCCGTGAAAAAGACACGAACCGTTCGCAGATGCATGATGCCCGTTTGGGGATCGTGACCGGGGAGATGCGGCATGTGGCCGCGGAAGAGCAGCTGACGCCGGAATTCGTCCGCGAGGAGGTAGCGCGCGGCCGGATGGTGATCCCCGCGAACGTGAACCACCGGGAACTCCGGCCAGCGGGTATCGGGATCAACGTCCGCTGCAAGATCAACGCGAACCTCGGGAATTCGCCGCTGGGCTCCGGGATCGAAGAGGAGCTCGAGAAGGTCCGGGTCGCGGTGAAGTTCGGCGCAGATACGGTGATGGACCTTTCGACGGGCAAAGAACTGGACGCAACGCGGGAAGCGATCATCCGCACAAGCTCCGTGCCCGTCGGGACGGTCCCGATCTATGAAGCGCTGGAGCGTGTGGGCGGGAAACCGGAAGCCCTGACGGCGGAGGCTATGTTCGAGGTGATCGAACACCAGGCCCGCCAGGGCGTGGATTTCATGACGCTTCACGCGGGCGTTCTTTTGGAGCACCTGCCGCTGATCGAAGGCCGGACGACCGGCGTCGTCAGCCGCGGCGGCGCGATTCTCGCGCGGTGGTGCCGGGAGCATCAAGAACAGAATTTTCTTTATACGCAATTCGACCGGGCGCTCGAGATCTGCAAAAAGTACGATGTGACGATCAGCCTGGGGGACGGGATGCGGCCGGGATGCCTCGCGGACGCAAGCGACGCGGCCCAATTCGCGGAACTCGACGTCCTCGGAAAATTGACGCTGCGCGCCTGGGAGCAGGATGTGCAGGTGATGGTGGAAGGTCCGGGGCACGTGCCGATGGACCAGATCCCCATGAACATCGAGCGGCAGATCAAGGTCTGTCATGGCGCGCCTTTTTACGTGCTCGGACCGCTCGTGACGGACATTGCGCCGGGTTACGACCATATCACGTCCGCCATCGGTGCGGCCGTCGCGGCCCAATGCGGTGCGGCCATGCTTTGCTACGTGACCCCGTGCGAACATTTGCGACTCCCGACGCTGGACGACGTGAAGCAGGGCGTGATCGCCTACAAGATCGCGGCCCACGCGGCGGATGTCGCGCGACACCGGCCGGGAGCGAGGGACCGGGACGACGCGCTTTCGCGGGCGCGGTTCGCGTTCGATTGGGAACAGCAGTTTGCCCTATCGCTCGATCCGGAGAACGCGAAAAAAATGCACGACGAAGCGATGCCGGATGAGGCGACGCGCCGCGGGCAATTCTGTTCGATGTGCGGCGAGGGGTTCTGCGCGATGAACCTGTCGCAATGCCTGACGGATGCCGGAAAGAAAAATCCGGCGCTGAAGGAGAAATAAAATGGAAAAGAAAGCCCTTTTTCCGCGAAAAAAAACGCGGGCCGTAAAGGTCGGAAATCTTATTCTGGGCGACGGCCAGCCTGTTCGTGTTCAGTCCATGACGAAAGTGCCCACGCGGAACGTCACGGCAACGATCCGCCAGATCAAGCGCCTGACCGACGCCGGCTGCGAGGTTGTTCGCGTGGCATGTCCCACCGAAGCGGACGTGCGAGCGCTCGGAAAGATCAAAGCCCGGATCGCGCTTCCACTTGTGGCGGACATTCATTTCAATTACCGGTTCGCGCTGATGGCGATCGACGAAGGCGTGGACAAACTGCGCCTGAATCCCGGCAATATCGGAAGTGAAAACCGCGTGGCCGAGGTCGTGGAGAAGGCCAAGCGCCACCACATCCCGATCCGGATCGGCGTCAACGCCGGCTCGCTCGAAAAAGACCTCATGGAAAAATACGGCCGGACGGCCAAGGCCCTGGTCGAGAGCGCGCGCCGTCACATCGCGATCCTCGAGAAGCTGGATTTCCGGGACATCGTGATCTCTCTCAAAGCGACGGACGTGCCGGCCATGATCCAGGCCTACCGGCTGGCGAGTGCCCAGTTCGATTACCCGCTCCACCTCGGCGTGACGGAAGCCGGGACGCTGGTTCGCGGCAGTGTTTACAACGCCATCGGCATCGGGACGCTTTTGCAGGAAGGGATCGGCGACACGGTCCGCGTGTCGCTCACGGCGGACCCCGTGGAGGAAGTGAAGACGGCGAAGATGATCCTCGAGGCGCTGGACCTCCGGTCCGGCGTGCGCGTGATCTCCTGCCCAACCTGCGGCCGCGCGGAGATCGATGCCGCGAAACTCGCCCAGGAGGTTGAGGCGCGCGCCCTGAAACTGGAAGGGCCGCTTACGATCGCCGTGATGGGCTGCGTGGTCAACGGTCCGGGCGAAGCCCAGGGTTCCGATTTTGCTATCACGGGAGGCAAGAAAAAAGGGATCCTCTACGTGAACGGCAAGCAGGAACGCGTGGTCGATGAGAAAAAACTCGTCGACGAACTCTTCAAAGAGATCCTAAAGCGCGGCGGCCGGCGCGTGAATTCTTAAGCCTGCTTTTTTATGGACCGATCCCCGAGTCCCTTTAGGAAGATCCGCAGGAAGATCGAAGCGCAGGATCGCCTGACCCTCGAAGACGGCCTCGAACTTTTCGGCAGCACGGACATTCTCTCGATTGGAGCCCTGGCGCAGTTCGTGCGCGAGCGTCTGCACGGCCGCCACGTGTTCTATTCCGCGAATCTCCACCTGAATTTCACCAACATTTGCACGACCCGGTGCGGTTTCTGTGCTTTTTCCCGCGATGCCGGCGCGCCGGATGCTTACGCCCTCACGCTTGACGAGATCGAAGCCCGGGTCCGCGAAGCCGTGAAGCACCGCGAGATCAACGAGGTCCACATGGTCGGAGGGCATAATCCCGCGCTGAAGCTTGACTACTATGTCGCGATGCTCGAAAGGATCCGCGGCGTCAGCGCTTCTCTTTTTATCAAGGCGTTCAGCGCGCCGGAGATCGAGGACTTGGCGCGGCGGTCGGATTTATCGGTGGCGGCGGTGCTGGAAACGCTCAAGAAAGCGGGACTGGACGGCTTGCCGGGAGGCGGCGCCGAGATCTTTGACCCGCCGACGCGTCAAAAATTATGTCCCGGAAAAATATCCGCGGAGGTCTGGCTTGGGGTCCACCGGACGGCGCACCGCCTCGGTCTGAAGAGCAACGCCACCATGCTTTACGGCCACGGGGAATCGGACGCGGCACGCGTCGCGCACCTGCTGCAGTTGCGGGAGCTTCAGGACGAAACCCGCGGATTTTCCGCGTTCGTCCCGCTGGCGTATAATCCCGGGGATCAGCGGCTTCCCGTCGCGGCGGGGACGACCGGGTTCTTGGACCTGAAAATACTTTCCATTTCGCGGCTTCTTTTGGATAATATTCTCCATATCAAAGCTCACTGGGCGGCGACGGATCTTAAATTCGCCCAGGCGGCGCTTTCCTTCGGCGTCGACGACCTCGGCGGCACGAATCTGGGGGAGAACGTGATGCACGCGGCCGGCAGCCGGTCCCCGCGCGATTTAAGTTCCGGGGACTTGGTCCGATGCATCAGGGACGCGGGGTTCGAACACTGTTTCGTGGACAGTGCTTATCAAATGAGTTGAACGGTGTTTTGGGAAAGGAAATGATCTGTATGCCCGATAGAGTTATTTTAACGAAAGCCGGTTACGAAAAGTTACTGCACGAACTCGATTTCCTGAAGACCAAAAAAAGACGGGAAGTAGCGGATCAGCTCGAAAAGGCCCGCGCCCACGGCGACCTCCGGGAGAACGCCGAATACGATACGGCCAAAGAGACGAAGCACCAGCTGGAGATCCGGATCGCCACGCTCGAGCACCGGCTCGGTAACGCGAAGATTTTGGATAAAAGCGAGATCGCGCAAGACAAGGTTTATCTGGGCGCTTCGCTCACGGTGCAGAACCTCGACACCCAGGACATCTTTCAATACACGCTCGTGACCCAGGACGAAGCGAATTTCGATGAGGGGAAGATCTCGATCACTTCGCCCATCGGAAAAGGCCTTTTGGGGAAAGTGCTGAACGAAGTCGCCGTCATCCAGGTCCCTGCGGGCAAGATCAACCTCAAAATTACGGAGATCCGCTATGAATAATCTCATTTCCTTCTGGCTCGCACCCGTTACGGCGCTTTTTCATCCTCACGTTTATCGCGATGCCGCCAAAAGTTCCGGAGGCCGGGGCGTGCTGTACGTTCTTTATCTCGCGCTGATCGGTGTCGTGCTGGTCATGATCCTGTTGGCCGGAAAAGTGGCGCCCGTGACCGACGATCTTGCCGGCTGGATCCAGAAGAACATGCCGATCGTGATCTGGACGCCCGAGGGGATCTCTTTGGAGAACGGTCAAACGACCGCGACGCTGAACCATCCCCAGTACGGCCTTCTTGCCACGCTGGACCTGACCAAAACAGCCGTCACCGAAGCGGACATGGGCAGCGGCTTTTTCTATGCGACCGCGACCCATGTTTTTATCAAACGGGGACCGGGGCAAATCGAAAGCCGCGACATCACCCGGGCGGGGATCCAGGCGGGACAGCAATTGCCGCCCAGGATCCGGATCACCGGCGAGATCGCGGGGAAGCTTTACCAGAACATCAAGAGCAGTATGAGCGTGGTCATCCCGATAGCCCTTTTCATTATTTTCTTCTTTGCGATCCTTCTGGCGAATCTTCTCTATTCGCTCGTGGGGCTTTTACTCAATCGGGGACGGAAACAACAACTCGGTTACGGGGCGGTTTTTGCGATGACCTGTTTCGCGACGACCGCACCGTTTATTTTGTCCTGGCTTCAGTTCTTTTTGCCGCTCCCGGCCATGCCGTGGCCCCTTGCGGTGAGCATTCTGGTCAGTCTGGCCTACCTGTTCTTCGCGTTCAAGCTGACAGACGCGGCGGCGGAAGTAAAATAAACATTTTTGGAAACGGTTTCCGACACCGTTCGTCTTCATTTTTCAAGGGGTGTTTTCCCACATTTTTACAGGTAAGGAAGCGTAAGCCTGACGCGTTGCTGTGGGAAATGCACGGCATTTTATAAAAGGCGCTCCATGCCGCGGGCGGAGCAGGTGTGACGAGAAAATATGGATAAAAATGCGGATGAATTCCTTCTTATTTTCGAGGACGGCGACCCGATGCGGGCCGAGATGGTGCGAGCGGCGCTGGAGGCGACGGGCATTGATTGCTTTATCCAGAATGAAGGCGTCCAGAATTTGTTCGCGATGGGGAGCCTGGGCGGCCTGAATCCTTTGATGGGGACGGTGAAGGTTTATATCCGGCCCGAAGACCGGGCACGGGCTGAAACGCTGATGGCGGATCTTGATGCGATGCCGGACCCGGAGAGTGTTCCGGACCCGGACGTCGAGTTTTCTCCCGGAGTCGTTCCTGAAGTTCCCAGGCCGCAGGGGAAAGGGCTCCTTTCGTTTTTGCGGCAGTGGTTTTTGAAGTAATAAAATCGCAAACCAGACGCCGGGTTCGAGGAAAAGGCGGAAAATAAAGGAGAGCCACGTGGAAGAGAATGATGAAATTAAAAATGTCCCGGATGAGACGAAGGAAGAGAGGTTCAAGCGTCTGGCGGAGCAAAGGGTCGCCGCTACGATGGACAAGATCCGTCTGATCGGAAATCTGGCGACCTCCCAATATGGCTACACCGCGGACCAGGTGGCGAAGATCTTCGCCGCGCTGAAAGGCGCGCTCGAGGACGTCGAGGATAAGTTCCAGCGGACGCTGGAAAGAAAAAAAGACAAGTTTCATTTATAAGAATGCGAACCGTGAAACGGGCAACCGCCCGCTCCCTTCCCATGACTCAAAGAAGACCTATGAGGCGTCCGAGGAAAGATCGCGGGAAAATCCCGAAGGGCTCGCGGAAGTCCTGGTATCTGGATCTCGCGTTCAACCTAGGAAAGAAGGCGCACGGAGTTTCCCAAAAAGTGGGGACGGCGGTTTCTTTTGCGGAGAAGAACGTGGGGGCGGCCAAGGCCTCGTTCGTTAAGGGTCTGAAAGGGAAGACGCTTGCGGGAAAGAGGCGCGTCAAGAGCTTGAAGGATCCTTCCGAGGAGTTTCTTTCGCCGATCCAAAAAGAGATCCGGGACATTGCCGCCATCAGCGGGCTCACGGCCGCTGTCCGGGAAATGAATGAGATCAACTCGCGGCATTCCGGTCATCCCGTTATCCAGAGGCTGCTTTTGAAGGCGCAGAGTTTGTCAACGGAGGAGCAGGAAACGCTTTCCGGAAAATTCATCGAACGGCTGCGTTCAAACCCGGTTTTTGATCAGGCGACCGGCGCGTTCCCGGTGCAACCCCAGATGACGGAAGAAGACGCCCGGAAGATGGCCGATGCTTTTATCGAATGTTTTTATCAGTTCGCGGGGGATATCGGGCTGCCTCCGGAAGACCAGCGGTCGCTGCGGGAGATCAGTGATGAGGTGACGCGGCCCCTGAATGATCTGGTGCAGTTTTATGTGAAGCCCCGGACTTTTTCCCAGAAGATGAGCCGTTTGTGGAAAATGCAGCGTCTCTTTGTCAAAGCGATCAAACTGATCCACCTGACACAGAGAGCCTCGTACGATCTGCGGTCCGCACAGGACAGCGGGCGGACGATCAGCTACGCATAAACTTATCGTCTCCCCGCAGACGGCGTCCGGAAAAGGGTGAGGGACTAACAAAGAAAGGTTTTCTTGGAAAAGATCCTCGGCAGTATCAGCGATGTCGTGTGGGGCTGGCCGCTCATTATCCTGCTTTGTGGCACGCACCTGTTCTTGACCTTCCGTTTGAAATGGATCCAGGGCTATCTCGGAAAGGCTATCCGTCTGTCTTTGAAAAAAGACGGGGACGGTCGCGGGGACGTGGGGCATTTCGGTGCGCTGACGACGGCGCTGGCCGCGACGATCGGGACGGGCAATATCGTCGGCGTTTCGACCGCGATCGCGCTGGGCGGTCCCGGCGCGGTGCTGTGGATGTGGCTTACGGGGGTCTTCGGGATCGCGACCAAATACGCGGAAGCGGTGCTCTCCATCAAATACCGGATAAAAACCCACCGGGGCCATTTTGCGGGCGGTCCGATGTATGTGATGCAGCTCGGGCTTAAGTCCAAATGGATGGCGATCGGCTTCGCCGTGTTCACGTCCATTGCCGCGTTCGGGATCGGTAATACGGTTCAGGCCAATTCGATCGCTTCCCTTGTCCAGGAGACCTTTCATGTTTCGCCATGGATCAGCGCGTTATCATGACGATTTTTACCGCGCTGGTCATTTTGGGAGGTATTCAATCCATCTCCAGGGTCTGCGAAATGCTGGTCCCTTTTATGGCGATCAGCTATTGCGGGGGATGTCTCATCATTCTGTCCATGCACTGGCACAATATTCCGCAGACCCTATTTCATATTGTCAGCGGCGCTTTTAACGGGCAGGCGGCAATCGGTGGTTTTATCGGCGCCGGCATCCGTGACGCGATCCGCTACGGTGTGGCGCGCGGACTGTTTTCGAACGAATCGGGACTGGGTAGCGCGCCGATCGTAGCGGCGGCCGCGAAAACAAAAAATTCCGTGGAGCAGGCCCTCGTGTCCATGACCGGCACTTTTTGGGACACGGTCGTGGTGTGCGCGATGACCGGTCTCGTGCTCGTGAATTCCGGAGAATGGGTGAACGGTCTTAACGGCGCGGCGCTTACGAAAGCCGCCTTCGCGGACATTCCCGTACTCGGCCCTGTCATTCTTTGCACCGGGCTGCTCACGTTCGTCTTCTCCACGATCCTCGGCTGGTCCTATTACGGCGAGCGGGCGATCGAATATCTTTTCGGTCACGCGGCGGTGCGGCCTTACCGCTGGCTGTGGGTCGCCGCCGTGATGGTGGGCTCCGTGGTCACCATGCCCGCGGTCTGGGCCTTCGCCGATATCGCGAACGCTTTCATGGCCCTTCCGAATCTCGTGTCCCTCATTTTGCTGAACGGCGTGATCGTGAACGAAACGCGGAAATATCTTTGGTCGCAAAAGCGGAGAAAGTAACAGGGCCACTTCATGGATGAACCCAAATTGCCCGATTGGGAAACACTTTACCGGGACCAGGACGTCGAAAAGATGCCCTGGTTCACGCCGGTCCTGGACCATGACTTCGCGGAGGCCCTGGAGCGTTTCAAGGTACGGTCCGGGCGCGTCCTGGACCTCGGAACGGGACCGGGAACCCAGGCCATTGCCCTCGCGGAACTCGGATTTGGCGTTGTCGCGAGCGATATTTCCGGGAGCGCGGTAAAAAAAGCGGAAGCCCTCGCGAAAAAGAAGGGCCTCGCCATCCGTTTTCTCGAAGATGATATTCTCGCAACGAAACTGACAGCCCCCTTCGATATTGTTTTTGACCGGGGGATCTTCCACATTTTCCCGCCTGCGAAAAGAGCGGATTATGTCCGGAACGTCGGCGGTCTGCTGCGGGAAGGCGGGTATCTTTTTCTGAAGTGTTTCAGCGATCAGGAACCGCCGGGAGAAGGACCGTACCGCTTTTCGGAGGAGGACATTCGCATGTCTTTCGAGCCGGTTTTCGGGATCCGGGTCGTTCGCGCGTCACTTTTTAAAGGGGTCCGCCAGCCCGATCCCCGCGCACTTTTTTGTGTGCTGCAGAAATAGGGAGAAGATGATTTGCGCTCCGGGAACACGTCGCGTGTCCCGACCCTACTTCCAGCAATAAAATTCTTTACGCTGGAATTTTCCGGGGTAAAAGTGGGGTAGGCATCTGCTTGACCGGTAACAACCGGTCAAATGCTCACATCCCTTGCAATCGGGGATCTCGTCCTCCCTGACGTAAAGCGGTTTTCTGAATTCCTGCAGGACGGGGGAGTGATGCCATATATCCCGGAGGCTTTGTTCCCTTAAATGACCCGCCTTGACGTCCCATAAGATCTCGCACGGCGTAACCCATCCATCCGGCCTTATCGCGCATTTTGCGGTGCCTCCGAGGCAGGTGTTCACCTTGAGCGGGAAATTTTCTCTGGGAGTACGGTGCAGGTTCTTCATTCTTTGGCATACATCAAGGAGAGAGCCTGACACAAACTCCGGGTACTTTGATTTCAGGTCCGTCACTGCGGCCAGCAATTCTCGTCTTTCCGAAGGGGTCATGATCAGTGCGGGATCGGAAGCCGCCTTTCCCATATGGATCAGTTTATTGAACGCAACCCCTTTCACGCCGGACTTTTGACTTAGCAAGATGATGTTTTCAAGGTCCCTGTAATTAAAGCGTGTCACGGTCGTTGCCGTAAAAACGCGGCATTTCGCGGCCGTTAGATTTTCAATCCCCTTCAGGGCTTTTTCAAAAGAGCCTTTGCCCCTCAAGGGATCCTGGATCTCGCCGGAGGCGCCGTCCAGACTGACTACAACCGACCTTATGTGGTATTGGGACAACTTTTTCGCGATCTCTTCCGTGATCAAAGTCCCGTTCGTGTTGAGGCAAATACCGATCTTGAACCGGGTAAGGGCTTCTAATAGAACAAAAAAATCTTTTCTCATCAGGGGCTCACCACCGAACAGGTCCACATCAAAAACTTTGATTTGTTTGATTTGTTTGATCACGTTCAAGAACTCTTCCGTGGTCAGTTCTTTATCGTAACGGGTATCGGAAACGTAGCAGTGTTTGCAGCGGAGATTGCATTCGCGGGTAATCCCGAGGCAGATATTCAGAGGGGCTGAGAGGAGTTTCATTTTTACCCGGCCCAAATCTGCCCCGTTCGAAAAATCATGCCTGCAAAACGGCGGATCCGACTGAGCACTCCATGGGCGGCGGCGTGGGGCCCCCGCCAGTGACACATTGATATATGGGACCGCTACCGGTCCTGCAGTCTGATCCGCAGGATATCGGGGTACTGCCAACACCACAGTAGCTGGCCATGCTGTAGGTTACGTAGCTCCCGAGAGACTCGACAACCGGCGGCACATACTTTTTTGTGGGCTCTTTCATTGGCATAATATGTCAGTGTTTTGGAAAAAATCCTACAGTTTACAGACGATACCCCACGGTTTCTGAGCTTTTCATCTTTCGACTAATCGGTTATAGAGGGGCCACCCCCAGAGGAACAATAACCGTCAGCACCACTACCAGGAAGGCAAGTTGTTCTTTGAAACGTCGCTCCCGCACCGTTCACACAGCCCAAAGCATGGACCGCAAGATTCCCTAGCGATTCAACAGTCGGTGGGGCATAGTTTTTTTTGACGGCCTTTTCCACAAGCTGCAGTTTATCAATTTTTTAGAAGGAAAGCCACTGATTCTAAAAACTCTATTCTGAAGTTCTTACTTTTCTTTACACATAAATGATATGCAGGTACATTTGTCAGCAATTCTTGTGCGAATAAATAAAAGGCCTTAATGCCTTCCTTGTTGTCAACAAAGGCTGATTGCTGGAAATGCCGATCGCCATAGATTAGTGCGCTTAAGGCGTTTTTGTAGTCCAATTTTTTTAAACATGTTTTTTGGGCTTTTTTTATAAAAAATAAAGCTTTTAACGGTACTGGTTTCGCCGGTTGGGAAGGGCGTTTTTGGCCATATGCGTTCCACCACGGATTTGCGAATATCTCGTAGCCCCCGTTTGTTTTTTTGATAACGGTCATATCATCAGACAATATTCTGTCGGGTTTGAGCATGCGGGTAATGGTCGATTTTCCAGAGTTGCCAGGCCCCACAAAGACATATCCCGCTCCATCCTGTTCCACGGAAGAGGCGTGAAGGAGTGCGCCATTTTTTCCTGTATTAAGGACTATCCTGAATAACAACTTCAGGGCGCTGAGGTTGTGCATCCATAAAAAATGTTCTCGGGATAAAGGATTTGTTTTCCTTTGGACTAATTCATAACAATCATCGTTATTGTTCCGGCACAAAAAGGCATGTTGTTGAAAGAGGATTGTGTTTGGGGAGGATCGATGGTTGTTCAGTAAAGTGGCTATTTTTTTTTGACGGGAGGTATTTCCTTTTAAGTAAGGCGTTAATATATTTTTAACAAAATCCTCAAAAGGGGCTTTGAAGAAAATCTCATCTTTGTGGAAAAAGCGATCCCGCATAAACTGCGCTAGTTTTAGAATCGAAGGGCTTGTTTTTGCGGCGGCGAGAGAAGGAATGCGTTGCGCATGAACGGTAATGAATTTCGTTTTGGCGGATCTTTTGACCTTGAAGGGTTCTAGGAGCTTTTTTTCGGAGGGGCTTAATCTGCCCGAGAAACCGCGCCCTTTGATCGATATCGAAATGCCGGCGATGCAAAGGTTAAGAGTCACGACTTTTTTTCCACCAATTTTTTATTTTCCAGTTCAGCCAGAAACTTCAAGAGATCCTCTTCCGCCTTGCTCGGGGAGACATCAAACTCTTCCACGAGACTGTTGACGATATCTTTTTTCCGGTTTTTACCGTTACAAAGATTCCAGATAAAACAGCCCGTAGAGTTGATGACCACGATGTCCGCGTTGTCGGGATTGAACAGCAAGGCCTCGTCTTGTTCCTGTCTGAAGATGACGGCCTTATTTTGCCGGTATAATGGGTTGTCCATGAGAGTCCTCCTTATTGTTGAACAGTCTGCCCTGGGGAAATAATCCCGCCTTGAAAGCTTCCTCGCAAAACGAAAAAGGGCTTAAGAGATCGTTGTTCGCATAATAGGCCTCGGCCCTGCATTTGCCCATGCAAAAGGCCTTGAGGATACACCGGCCGCATATTCCTTTGAATTTAGAAGGCATTTCATCCCGGATGATCTTGAGTACGGCATTTTCCTGCCACAGATCGCGTAATTTATTTTCCCGGATATGGCCAAATTTTAAAGAGGACAAGAGATTCCCGATGCCGCACATGGAAATAGAGCCGTCCGCGAGCACGCCGAGAATGTTTTTGATGCAGCAGCTTCCCGCCTCATTTTTAACGTCCCTTAAGGGTTTGAACGCGGGAGGAATGTCGAAGAGGATCTTTATTTTATGCCGTGGCCCGATCGTTGATCTTATTTTCTCATGGATCTCCAGATAATCCTTCACGGTCAAAGTCGCGCCCTGATTCTGAAAGGCCTTTCCCCGGGCAATGCCCGAGATGCAGTTGATTTTAAAACTATCCACGCCGTACCGTTCGGCAAGATCCAGAGTCTCTTCGAGATAGCCGAGATTGCGGCCGCATAAGGACATAATGATCTGGACGTTGAGGCCGCATCTTTTTAACGATTTAATACCTTCCACCGCCTTATCGAAACAACCCGGCTTGTTTCTGATCCCTTCATGGATCGTGCTGTTGGGACCGTCCAAGCTGACGGCGATGTGCTTTACGGAATTTTCCTTGAGGAACTCTGCCCACGCGTCATCGATCAAAGTGGCGTTCGTTTCGATGTTGGCAGAAAGCTGTTTGCTGAATGCATAGGCGATCAGCGGGCCGATGTTTTCGTTGAGGAACGGCTCGCCGCCCGTGATCTTGATGGACTTGAGACCCAAAGGTAGCGCTTGATCGATGACCTCCTTGAGCAAGGCGAACTCCGCTTCTTCAGGGGCCACCACCTTTTCCAAATACGTAGGCGCGATCCAGCAGTGGGAGCAGTTCAAATTGCAATAAGACGTCAGGTAAAAATAAAGACAGTTCAGCTCGGGCGTTTTGGGGGCGGAAACATTATTTTGCGGCAACGACATCGGGCCTCCAGCAGTAAAACTCCTTGTGCTCGAACTTTGCGCCAGGAGAATAATAGGGGTGGCAGCGGTGGCCCTTATAACAAAGGCTCAGATAATCGCATCCTTTGCACTCAGGAATTTCGCTTTCCTTTATTTCAAAAGGTTTTCTGAATGCGGCTAGAAGGGAAGAATTCAGCCATAGATCTCGGAGGCTTTGACTTTTCAGATTTCCCGCCTTCAGATTCCACAGGATCTCACAGGGCGTGATCTCTCCATCCGGTGTTATTGCGCATTTAGTGACGGCCGCGCCGCAGGGGTGGACTTTCAGAGGGAACGTTTCCTTGGGTTTCCTTGGAAGATCATCCATGAGATCGCACGCTTGGAATAGGGATCCCGTGACGAAATTCCCCCAACGTTTCTTTAAAACCCTGGCTTTTTCAAGCAGTTTGAACTTTTCGCCCGGATTGATCACCAAACGGTCTTTATGATGAGCCGCGTTTCCCACGCAGACCACGCTGTTAAACCGGACCTGTTGCACGCCCAGCCTATGGCCCAATAGAACGATATTTTCCAGGTCTTCATGATTAAAACGGGTCACGCTGACGGAGATCATCACATGGCGTTTTTCGGTTAAGAGGTTCCGGATCCCGGCCATCACCTTGTCGAAGGAGCCTTCGTCCCTGAAGGGATCGTGAACCTGACGGGAGGAACCGTCCAAGCTGACGGTGTAATTCTTGATCGGGTATCGGGCGAGTTTCCGGGCCAACTCTACCGTGATAAGGGTTCCGTTGGTGCTCAGGCTGAGATTGGTCTTTGTTTCGCACAATGCGTCCAGAAGGGTAAAAAAATCTTTCCTTACGAGAGGTTCTCCCCCAAAAATGGCGATAGTGAAGATCTTAAGTTCCTGGATCTGTTTTATGATCCCCAACATTTCGGAGGTGTTCAGGTCCTGGCAGTGGCGGGTTTCCGAGGCGAGGCAATGCTTGCAGTTCAGGTTGCATTGATTCGTGATCCCTAAGCAGATAGAAATGGGGGCGGAAAGCAATTTCATGGGCTTCTTCTATCATGGCGGCAACTTGCTGTCAACCGATGCTCGGGAATCTGGCAGATCACAGGCAGGCTTCGTTGCTGAGGGAAGCAGGGAGGGGTCCCTGGGGTTTCCTGCGCCGGGTCTCGAGGTAGGAGATCAGGGAACCGCTTGCGATGATCAGAAGAATGCCCAAGATCGTTTTCCCCGTGACAGCCTCTCCCCACAAGATCCATCCGTAGCCGAACGAAAGCACCGGATGAAGGTAAGAAAAAGGCGTGACCAGATAGGCCGGAGCGCGGCGGAGTGCGGTTGTCATCCAAAGCTGTCCGTAAAAAGAGAAAATTACGACGCCGGCAAGGGGCAGCCATGCCGCGGGACCCGGCCACTTCCACTCGCGAAGAAAAAAGAGCGAGCCGAGCGTCGAGATACTCGTGAAATAGAACATGATCGTGAGCGGCGACTCCCGGTGCTTGATCGTGCGGATCGAGACATAAGCGATCGCGGCAAAGACCGAAGACAGCAGCGCCAGCCAGACCGCCGGGTTCAAGGACAGGCTGTAGTGCGAGGTCAGCAGGACCACGCCGGTAAAGGACGTGAGGATCAGACAGAAAAGGACCGCGCTCGGACGTTCGTGCAGGAAAAAAATGGAGAGGACCACCGCGAAGATCGGCGCCGTGTAGTTCAGCATGACCGCCATGCCCAGCTCCATTTTTGTGATCGTGTAAAAATGAAGAAGAAGGGCCAGGCAGCCGCTGACGCCGCGGGCGACCAGCTTGACGCGTTCGGTGCCCCAGAAGGAGGCCCGACTCCGGAGGAGGAACGGCAGGATAAGCAGCATCCCGAAAAAGCTGCGGAAGAAAACGATCTCCATGGCGGGCACTTCCCGCGCGGCCCATTTGACGCAAAGGACCATTAGTGAAAAACAAACGGCGCTCTGCGACATGAGCCGGATGCCGGAGAGGTAAAGTTTCGAGCGTCTCACGGTTTTAAGATGATCTTGCCGAAATTTTCACGGGCGAGCATCCGGTTGAGGGCGAGCCGTGCCTCGCGCAACGGGAAGACCGTGTCGACCACAGGCCGCAGTTTGCCCGCCTGGACGCGGCGGACGATCCTTTTCAGTTCCTGGATCCCGCCCATGTAAGAGCCGACCACGGAAAGCTGGTGCGTGAAAAGGTAACGGAGGTCGAACGCGACGGTCCGGCCGGCGGTCGCGCCGCTCGTGATGAGGCGGCCTTTTTTCCGGAGGCAGAGGACGCTTTTGACGAACGCGTCGCCGCCGATATGGTCCAGGACCACGTCGACACCCTCGTTGCGGGTCAGCCGCAAGACCTCGGTGTGGAAATCTCTCACTTTATAATTGATGATCTCGTCCGCTCCGAGGGCCTTAGCGCGTTTAAATTTCTCTTCGTTGCCGATGGTGGTGATGACGCGGGCGCCGAGAAGTTTCGCGATCTGGATCGCGGCACTGCCAAGACCGCTGCCGGCGGCATGGATCAGGATCGTTTCTTTTTTCTGGAGGTTGGCGCGCGTGACGAGGATGTGCCACGCGGTCAAAAAGGTCAAAGGCACACCGGACCATTCTTCCCGGCTGTAGATTTTGGACACGGGGATGATGTTCCGCGCGGGGACCTTGACGTATTCGGCGAAGCCGCCGTTCACCTGAAAGCCGAGGATCTTGTATTCCTTGCAAAGGCTGTCCCAGCCGTCCTCGCAATAGCGGCATTTGCCGCAGGAGAGGCCCGGCGCGACGATGACGGACTGGTGGAGGGGGACGCCGTGGACTTTCTTGCCTTTCTCCACCACTTCTCCGGCGATGTCGCTGCCGAGAATATGCGGCATGCTGACCTTGATGTTGGGCATGCCCGCGAGCGTCCAAAGATCGAGATGGTTGAGCGCGCACGCCGTGACTTTGACCAGGACGTCGCGCTTGCCGAGGTCCGGGACCGGAACATACGCTTCTTCGAGAGCTTCCGTGCCGCCGTGCTTTTTAAAAATAACCGCCTTCATTTTATCCATAAGGGGTCTCCTTTTGAGAATAGAGGTTCAGTCACTGCTGTCCCAACATTAGTTGAATAATAGCAACTGGTTACGACTTTCGCTGTGTTCAGTTCCGGGTTCAAAGTCTGTAAGTGCTTGCAGCATAGGCGTTTTCTCAAATAGCGTGACGCTTAAAATC
>CAIJDY010000046.1 GCA_903819565.1 Candidatus Omnitrophota bacterium
CGTTGGCGACCGGCTCACGTACACCGTCACCGTGGAGCACGCTCCGGACATTCAGGTTCTCTCGAGCATCCCGTCCCCGGCCTCAGACATCTTGGAGGTCAAGAAGATCGAGGAGATCTCGAAAAAAGAAAAAAAGCGGACCGTTGAGGGACGGAAATTCATCCTGACCACGTACCGGCTGGGGGAATTCATCCTGGATCCCGTGACGATCCAGTACCGCAAGGCGGGGCAGGCCATCAAAAGCCTACAGACCAACAAACTCTACCTGACCGTCAAAAGCATTGCCGGCGGAAAAACCCAGGAAGACATTCGGGACATCAAACCCGTTGTTCCGCTCGGATTTCACCCCGGAAAGTGGCTCGTGATCCTGGCGGTGCTCGCGATCCTTGCAGCCGGCTTCGGGATCTACCGGAGATTTTTTCATAAGAGAGACGCGGGCCGCCCCGCGCCTTCGCCCCTGACGCCGGAAGAAGAAGCCTTGCTCCACCTCACCGAACTTTTTGAATCCGACATCCTCAAACGGGGCCTGATCAAACAGTATTATCTGCGGTTGTCCGAGATCCTTCGGGTTTTTTTTGAAAAACGCTATCAGATCCTGGCGGTGGAGCTGACCACCCTCGAAACGCTGCGGGCCCTTCGCCCGCAGCATATCGACCCCGCCCTCTATCAAAAGATCCAGTATGTGCTCGAGGCCGCCGACCTTGCGAAGTTCGCCAAATGGGTGCCGACCGCTTCCGAGGTGGTCCAGATCAATAAGAAGTCGGAAGATATCGTCAGGGAAGCGACGCCGGCGTCCGCGGTGACCGCGCCGGAGGTGCCGCATGGAGTTTAGGCATCCGGCTTTTTTCCTTCTGCTGCTCCTGGTCCCTCTCGTCTTCATATTCTCGAAGAAGCGCGAGAAACTGGAACTGGCTTTTTCCTCGCTCGATCTTTTAAAACAGCGGACCGTCACGGTGCGCATGGTCTTTTTTCAATTGCTCCCGATCTTGCGGGGCCTCGTGTTCGTGCTGCTGGTGACCGCGCTGGCGCGGCCTTCCACCGTGGCGACCGACCGGGAGTATCAGACCCGCGGCGTGGACATCATCATCGCTCTGGATATTTCCGGGTCCATGCTTGCCGAGGATTTCCAGCCGGAGAACCGCGTCTATGTCGCCAAGCAGGAAGCCGTCAAATTCATCAAGGGACGCGAGAATGACCGCATCGGTCTTGTGGTTTTCTCCAAGAAGGCCTTTACCCAGTGCCCGCTGACGCTGGATTACCGCATCCTGATCGAGCTGCTCAACGAGATCCGCGTCGGGATGATCGCGGACGGCACGGCCATCGGGATGGGGATCTCCACCGCCGTCAACCGCTTGCGCGACAGCGATGCCAAGAGCAAGGTCGTCATTCTTCTTACCGACGGCGAGAACAACGCCGGCAACATCGATCCCATCACCGCCGCCGAACTCGCCAAGAGTTTCGGGATCAAGGTCTACACGATCGGCGTGGGGAAGGGCGGCATGGTCCCATTCCCGGTCGATGACCCGCTGTTCGGGAAACGCTATGTCCAGGCGAACGTCGAGGTCGACGAGACGACGCTGAAGCGCATCGCGGACATCACGGGCGGGCTTTTCTTCCGCGCCCGCGATCCGGCGGCGCTCTCTGAGATTTACGACAAGATCAACCAGCTCGAAAAAAGCGAAGTGAAGGTCAAGGAATACCGCAGCTACAACGAATTATTCGCGCTTTTTCTGGTGCCCGCACTCCTTCTCCTCCTGTTGGATATCCTGCTGCGGCGAACCGTGCTTCTGAAGGTGCCCTGATGCAATTCCTGAAACCGGAAATCTTTCTTTATCTGTGGCTGGTGCCGGCGGTCCTGGTGCTTTATTGGGCCTCCCGCAAAATTTGGCAAAAGCGTCTCGGCCGGCTGATCCAGGAAAAGGCGCTGCTCGCGAAGCTCCTCGACGGCTACCGGAGCTCCGAGTGGCTGACGCGGTCCGTTCTCATGGCGCTCGTGGTCCTGTGTTTTGTCCTGGCGCTCGCGCGGCCGCAATGGGGCGACGAAAAAAGGAGCATCCAGCGCAAAGGCGTGGATATTATTTTCCTGGTCGATACCTCGCTCAGCATGCTCGCCGAAGACATCAAGCCGAACCGGATCACCAAGGCGAAATTCGAGATCGAAACTTTCATCCGCAATCTCCGCGGCGACCGCGCCGGAATGGTGACGTTCGCGGGTTCCGGGTTCCTGCAGACGCCGCTGACGCTGGACCACGCGGCGTTCCTTTTATTCCTGGATGCAGTCCAGGTCGGATTCTTGCCGGATCCCGGGACGTCCCTGGCCCAGGCGATCCACTTGGCGCTTCGGGCATTCCCTCAGAAGGAGCTCAAGTACAAGGCCCTGATCCTTTTCACGGACGGAGAAGATTTCGACGGGGGTATTGAAAACGCCATTGCCGAGGTCAAAGAGGCCGGTGTCCGGATCTACGCGATCGGGCTCGGGACTACGGAAGGGGAGCCCATCCCCTTGAAGAACGAGAAAGGGGAGCGGACCGGATTCAAGAAGGACCGGAGCGGGCAGATGGTCCTGACGAAGCTCAATCCGGCGCTTCTGGAACGGGTCGCCAAGGAAACGGGCGGTCTCTACCTTCCCGGGACCCCGGGCGAAAAAGAGGTCGACCTCGTCCTCAAACACCTGCGCGGCTGGGGGGAACAGCAATTTTCCGAAAAAACGGTCGTCGAGAAGGAGGACCAGTTCCAGACTTTCCTTGTCTTCGCCCTGATCCTTTTATTTGCGGAAATGCTTGTCCGCCGCAGGAGCCGTAAAGGGGCCGCATTGCTGGGATGCCTGTTCGCGTTCTTCTTTTTGACCGGATTCTTCGAGACCCAGCAAACCACCGTCAAGAAAGGTAACGACCATTTCCAAGGCAAACAGTACCAGTCGGCGATCGAGTCCTACCGCAAGGTCCAGCTCAAGAACCCCGACTCGCCGGAAGTTCTCTATGATCTCGGGACCGCTCTTTATAAGGTCGACTCGTTCCAGGAAGCTGCCCAGGACCTCGAGACCGCCGGAAAAACCCAGGACCCGAAACTGAAGGCCCAGACCCTTTACAATTACGGCAATGCCCAGTACCGTCTCGGGAATTTCGAGAAGGCCATTGAATCTTACAAGCAAGCTCTCGATATCAACCCTGATGACAAGGACGCTAAATACAATCTCGAATTCTTGCAGAAGAAAAAGGGCAGCTTCGAGAAAAAAGACCAGGAACGCAAGAAAGAGAATCAAAAGAAAGATCAGCAACAACAACAGCAAAACCCGCAGCAGAACCAGCAAGATCAGCAGGGACAGGGTCAAAAGGATCAGCAGAGTCAAGGCCAGGGTCAGAAGGACCAGCAGAACCAGGGCCAGGGCCAGAAGGATCAACAGGACCAGGGACAAGGCGAAAAACAAGATCAAAAAGATCAACAAAAACAGGATCAGAAAGATCAGTCCCAGGGCCAAAAAGACCAGCAAAAGCAGGATCAGAACCAACAGCAGCAACAAGAACAGCAAGCGCAGCAGAGCCAGCAGCAAAAGGAAGACCAGCAGAAACAAAAGGATCAGCAACAACAACAGCAGGAAGAAAAAGAAAAGCAGGAGCAGCAAAAGAAGGAAGAAGAACAGCGCCAAAAAGAGCAGGAACAAAAGGAAAAAGAAGAACAGCGAAAGCGCGAGCAGCAACAACAAGAGCAGCAGCAACAGGAACAGCCGCAGCAAGGGCAAGAACAGGAAAATGCGCAGGAGCAGCCCAAGCCGGCCGAACAAAAGGAAAACGCTCAGCCTAAGCGCCCCTTGCAGGGTCAGATGAGCAAGGAGAACGCGCTGAATATTCTCGATGCCCTCAAAGAGTCTGAAAAAGAGCTGCAGGACCTCCGGCGGCCGCCGGTGAACAAGAATCCGCCCCAGGTGGACAAGGATTGGTAAAAACTTCAGCTTGAAAACGTGTCTTTATAAATCGTAAACATTCGGAGGAAGATTATGTCGCTCATGGATCGGATCGAAAAAGATATCATTATCGGGATGAAAGCGAAAGAAGCAGTCAAGGTCTCGACGCTCCGCATGCTGAAAAGCGCGGTCATGAACTACCTGATCCAGGCCAAAAAGGACAAGGCCGAAGACGCGGAGGTCCTGAGCGTCCTGGCCAAGCAGGCCAAGCAGCGGCGTGAAAGCCTTGAAAGTTTTGAAAAGGCGGGCCGCATGGACCTTGTCGACAAAGAAAAGGCCGAGCTTGCGATCCTGGAGTCGTACCTGCCGAAGCAGCTCAGCGACGAAGAGCTCCGGTCTGAAGTTCAGAAGGCAATCGCCACGAGCGGCGCAAAGACTCCCGCGGACATGGGGAAACTGATGAAGGTCCTGATGCCTGCGGTTCAGGGGAAAGCCGACGGCAAGCGCGTTCAGGAAGTCGTTAGATCAATGTTGACGCCGTAAGTTTGCCGTAGAGCTCGGTCTTTGCCGGACCTTTCGAGCCAATACGCCTTCTTAAGCCTCTCCCTCGTGATTACTTTACATAAGATACATTATAGGACGTAAGATATTCATTTCGACAGGTCTCCCCAATACAGTGCTCGGTGTCTAGGGCTTGAGGAATATCAGCGAAGAACGGATCGAAGGCTCCTGTCCGAAGCCTGAGGCCTGTCTATTGCGAAGCGACTCCCAGAAGATTGTACGCTTCCGGCTCCAGCGTCAGCAGCGCTCTCTCCAACGCGCGGAATTCTGCAAGACGACCCTGAGGGTTCGGGTCGGCGTAAAAGGAAGCCAAGGCTTCACGAAGCCGAAGGACCTCCTTAGAAAATGAGATCTCTGCGGCATGGACCTCGGCCGTTAGATCAATGAGTTCAAATCCCCTGCCAAGGCATGTCCTGAAGGGTTCCAGGAGGCCCTTTTGGAGGCTGGCTTCAGCTCTTCCCAATTCTGACGCAATGCTCAGAATTTGCCAGGAAAAAGCCTTTGCGGCCCACTTCTGCGGTGTCAGGTCCTTATGAAAGACAAGCGTTACCACGGCAGCCCCAGCAAACGGCTGGTCACGCTTTTAATCGACTGGGCCAGCGCCTCATCCTGAACGACGAGCGAGCGGTTCTTGTCAGCGGGACGGATATTGATCAGCGAATGAAGTTCGATCTGTGATTCGGCCGGATTCTTTGGGAAAAAATTCCCGCCCCATAGGTCCGATTGCTTTGAGCCGTCCCGTAAAAGGACCGCTTCCGCGTCCGCGTGCATGGACCCGCCGAAAGCCATGATGCCCCGGCGCACGTCCACGACGAACTTCACCATATCCTCGAACGGCAGGCCGAGGAAACGCAGCGCTTCTTCTTTGGGGATCTTTTGATCGATGATGATTATTTCCACTGAAATGTTTCCCGCCTGTTTGTGTCTTATGCCCTCGTTACGATCGATACTGGAAGTCCCGATTCTAGCGAAGAAAATCATGAATTCAAAGGCCGAAGTTACCCTCAAAGACCGGTTCAACCTCCGGAGTTGAGCGGGGTTCAAAAAGCCCTGTTTTAGAGGGGCGGATCATGAGAACGATCAAAGACACGATTTGGACCAAAAGACGTCAAAATAAGGCGATTTTGAGCGATTTTAGGCCATTTAAAGGTCCGCCTCCGCCAGTAATCACCCCTTTGTAGACCTCGGAGGCGAACGGAGTGTTTTGGCGGCGTCATGGCGGGTCTTACTATTTGAAGCTTATTTCGCGGCGCTCCTGCGCAGGCACCCGGAAAATCTAAGGCTTCTTGGCAAAATATTCGTCCCCATCATCCCGGATCAAAAAGCGCTCGGTTCCGGAATTAAGCGGAGCGGGCCCGCACGGCATCGCCTGAAGCAGCATAACAACAACTTTGTAATAATCATCCATGGAAAGTTCCGGCGCATTCAGCTGTGGGGTGACACCTCGCCAGCTTGGGAGTATTAGCTCTGGAATTCCGGAGTTTTTTTTCATAAAGGACCTTTCGAAAGGAACTGGATCTTTTCAAACAAACCCGAGGCGCCGTAGGTTTCACAAAGTTTTCGGAACGGCACTCCTTGGGGATCCATTCCGTTCCTTCGAACAAGATGGATAATGTCTAGAAGATCTTTAGGCGTCCGGTTTTCCGGATCATTTTTAAGAGCATGGAACTTCATGGCGATGAGATGTTCCAGCGAAGGAACTTTAAAAAAACGGCCCGCGATGGAAACCTCCTGCCCGCGGCTCAGGATCTTGTGAAATGTGGAAGGCTCTACCAGGATCAGATCAATGTCCAGCAGAAGCTTTCCATCCCCTTTAAACCGGGTAACCACGGAATTTTCCGGTCCCTTCCGGTAGCCTGCTGCGCTCAAGGCTGCGGAAGCCTTCTCCAGGTCATCGACTGCTATCATCAGGTCAACATCCATCGTTTGGCGCGTTACATGATGCGCATTGACAGCAAATCCGCCGACCAGGACGTGCTCAATACCGGCTTTTTTAAATTCGCACGCGATAAGATCAAAAACTGTGGGATAACTCATGGAAGGATTTTACTGAAGAACCGCGGGATTTCAAAGGACGAAATAAGGGGTCCGGCAGTACGAACCTTTACGCGGAGACTGCGACCTGTTGCTGGGCCTCGATCGCGCTGAAGATCGCCTTCATAAGCTCACTGGCGAGATACTCGCGGACCGCGAAATAACCGGCCTGGCTGTTGAATTCAAATTTTCCGAACACCTGGGGCTTCGCAAACTCGGCGATGCCAAGCCACGCGGCCAGCTGGCCGACGTAGTAGATCTTCGCGACGTTCTCACCCTTCGCGCCCTTATCCTCCGGCGCATGGACCATGACACCAGCCCCTTTGCTGATAAACGTCTTCAGGGATTCCTGGTATCTGGGGTCCTGCGCCAAAGCTGCCGGGATATGCAGCACGACATGCGAGAGCGCGGCGTCGGGCAGCGACTTGACCTTGGCTTCTTCATTGCGGAGCGCGTCAAGCGAACCGATATCGATGACACCCTGGATCTTGGCCAGGTCGGCGTCCTGGATCGAATAGGACTTGGAATTCAGCAAGTTGCTCAGGATCTCGATAGCGGTGCGCGGGACCATGGCGCCATTCTGGTCGACCAACTGGATGACGTCCTGAACACGCTTCAGCGCCGCGTCCTGGGCCTCGGCCCGGGCTAAAAGAATGTTCAGAAGGTCGATCTTGGGCATGCCCACGGCTTTCGCCACATCGATGGCTTTCCGGTACGCCGGGGCCTCCTCGAACACGCCCTTCGCGTGTTCGTTTTCGTGCGCCAGGACCACGAGCAGTTCCGCGATGATGCTTTGCAGCTCATTTTGCTGGAGGGCCGTGAGTTCCGCCTGTCCGGCAACGTTCTGCGCGAACGCGTCGAGCTTCTCGCTGTTCAGGACGATCGATGCCGCGACGCCGCCGACAGGCTCCGCGTAGAAGCCGAGGTGCCCGGCCAGTCTGGGGTCCGCGGCCGGCGTGCTGTATTGGATCTGTTCCGGAGCTACCGCCAGCTGAATGCCCGCGCCAGGCGCCCGAGCGAGCACCTGCGCCCGCAACGCCGCCGCGACCGTTTCCGGAGCCGTCAATTCTTCCGCCAGCAGCTCAGAACGTTCCTGCCCAACAGCCGCAGCCGGTGCCTCGGGTGTCGGGATGACGGGCGCTTGGACGGGCGTGACTTCCGCCGGCATTGAAAGCGTCGGCGTTTCAGTCGGTTCCGTCAAGCGTATTTCAGACCGGGCTTGGGAAACTTTCTGAATGGCCTTGGCGGTCGCTTCAAGCTCTTCCGGCGTGCGGACGCCGTCCAGGAGCTTGGACACCAGATCCACGTCCCCGTTCAATTCCGCGATCAGAATGCCTAAATGGTCGACCATGGTCTTGACGAGCGTGTCGTAATCCGCGCGAATCTTCGGATCCGCCGGGGTCGCGATGCCTGAGAGCCGGCAATACTGTTCGAAATAATTCCCCTTGTCCGTTCCCGACAACTGTTTGAGGATTTTTGACAAGACCGGCTTGGAGTATCCACGTTCAATGGCGTCTTGTTCTTCCCTGATCATGCCTTTGAATTCGCGCAGGACCTCCACATTGGCGGCCCACAAAGTTCCGGGGGTCTTTTCTCCGGGGTAAGTCCGCATCGTTAAAGGATCCAGGATATGAGTGAATTCGTGGGTTGCAATAGCCGCGTCGAAGTTCGAGGGCATGAAAACAACCCCGGACTGGGATAGCAGACCGCCCGAGAAGAGATCCCCTGATTCCGAGAATGCCAAGGCGCCCGAATGACCGGCTTTCTTTTCAATAGTTTTCCAGCGCTCTGCGGGAATGACGATCGCGGCAACGGTCGCACCGTCAGGCAAGGTGTAACTCTGGACTATGGCGCCATCAAGGTCTTCCACCGCCAGATCTCTCAGGCTTTTCCCGCCAGCCCAGGGTGCCCCTGTAAAAGTCTTTAATTCGTCCACTAGGGCCTTCCGCGTTTCGATGTCTTCGCCCAATCTCCCAAAGTAAAGCTGGAAGAGGTGCTGCGCATAGCCGGTTTTCTTACTGTGCTCAGCCGTATCTTTCGACCATTGATCCATGGACGCCAATATTTCGGCCTCTGGCTTGCCCGTTTTTTGCGCGACAGTTTTGGCGACCTCCTGCCGAACAGCATCAAGTTTCTTCATATTCGCTTCAGCCTCGACCTGGACCCGTGTCCCATCAATAACTTGATCTACAAAAACATCTTTATTTTCTTTAGGGATCAATCTCTTAAAAGCGGGTTGAATGATCTTGAGGAACTCCGCTTTTTCTTTCTTCCCTTCAGGCTCTTTCTTATCCTTGAGAGGCTCCGCGATGTTCTGGATGCCCGAATCCGCATAGGACCCGATCAGGAAGAGCGACCCTCGGGTAAAGTTTCTAAGATGAGCGAGAGCACGTTTCTGTGTTTCCAGGGGATTATCCTTTACCAGGAGCCCCTTCAGCTGATCATATTCGTCCTTTCCGATATTTTGCTCCTCACCCGCTTTATTCTCTTTGCGTTTGTTATTCAGGATCTTGAGCGCGGTATCAGCGTCTCCGTTCATGGCGGCCGACAAGAACCGAAAATAGAATGCAAAGACGTCGATCTTAGAGAAATAGCTGTGCGAGGACGCGAAGACGGAGATGTATTTTTGGGAAAGATCGACGATCCTCTGGCGTTGTTCCTGCACCGAACCGACGTTGTCCTTGACGGCCGTTTCCAGATCGTTGATCTCGCCCTTCACCGATGCCCATATTTCAAAAGGGTCCCGGTAGTTCGTTTGGGTGACGTCAAAGTAATATCCCATCTTCTTTTTGAACGTGGAACCCATGTAAGCCGCCGTGCGGTGCATCCCGTCGTAAACGGCGTTCTTTTCATCCTGGGAGGCTTTCAACAGGTAGGTGCCTGCCACATATTCCGCGAAAAAGTCACGGAAGATCTGCCCTTGCCCGTCCGAACCGCTCTTTTCGAGCCATCCAAGGACTTGGGAGCACATTTCGCTATCGGCTTGCGGAAGCTCATCCTTCGGCAGTTTGGACAGCGCCAACATCTCATTCATCAATTTGTCCATCTCGGCTTCCGTCGTTTCATGGAGCATGAACGCGCGGATCACCGCGTGGACCGATTGATCCGGATTTGTCAATTGCCCGTCCCGACGCATCATATTGAGCTGCATGATCAGTTTTTTGTTGTAGTACATCGTCCCGCCGGAGACGTAGGCCTGCGTGTCGGCGTTCGGGTCAAAACGAATGTCTAATTGCAACAAGCGTTCTCGAATAACGGTGAAAATACGTTTTTGAACCGGGGTCGTGTCGGGGTCATTAATTCGCTTTTGCAGTTCGTTCCCGGTCAATTGCCTCGTCGATTCAATGAATTTATCATCCACGCCGATGCCGAACACGTACTCGATCTCCGCAACTTGTTTCCCGTATCGCGAGGAGTGTTCCAAAGCGTCTGTCAAAAGCTTAGCTCTGTCATCGTTCTGTTTTTGGTCGGCGCCTAATTCAACGGCAGCGCGGATCTCTTTACGCGCCGTTTCTTCGTAGGAATAGTTCCCCGAGAATTCAGCCAGAGATTCCCCGGATAACGGTTTCCCGTCAAGGCTCTTCACATCGAGCGCTTTTCCAAGCGCGGTAAAAAAGGCGGCGTTGCTCAACCAAAGGAATTCTTTGGCCGCATTATTCAGGTCGTCCGCGGTGATCTGGCCGCCGTCCCGGTTATTCCGCACAAGCTCAAGATAATCCTCCGCAGCTCTCAATTCTTTGACCTGGTTGATATTGAGCGCTTTGAATGCGAAGATCCCGCCCATGGCCGTAATTAAAGATCGGGACGGCATGCGGATGTCAGGATCCAGGGCTATCAGCGCTGTTTCGATGTCTTCAAGGGTCAACTTCGCAAACTCTTTTCCGGTCATTTCAGAGGCGTGTTGTCCAACGGTCGAGGCAAGCATGCCGGAGCGGTTCAGCTTCCGGACGGCCGCTTCCTGGAGCGTGACATACTCCACATCGAAAAGCTCCTTGGCTTTGCTCGAGATCTTTTTGGCCATCGTCACGAGAGTTTCGCGCTGTTTCTCATCAATGGGGATGCCGCTTTCATCATATTTTTGAAGCATCTTTTCAGCGGCTTTCAGCTGCCGCGCCTGGAGGATGAACGCCGGCGCCGCCTTCAAAAGTTTCCTCGCCTTCTCTTTCGCGCCCTTGTCACCTGCGGACATCCGTACGCTCGTCCTTTGCAGATCGGCGGCATATCCGGCCAGATCCTGGTCCTTTTCATAGGCCTTCGCAAGTTTTTCGAGCTTCATTCCAAGAGCACGGCCCCAAGAGCGCTGCCCCACCGCCTTTGCGATCAACGCGCCGCCGATCACCGTCAACGTCAAAATGGCGCTCACAGGCGCAAAGAATAAGGCGACAATACCGCCCACGGCCGCCGAGGCTATCGTGATATACATTTTGGTGTCGAGTTCCCTATTTGCAAGGGTTGCGAGCTTAATGCGCAATTGTCCGTGTTCGAGCGTTTTCTCGAGGGCGCGGTTCAAGAGCCCCTTCTTATCAATTTCGATACCCGTGGACAGTTTCTGCTGTTTCATGATCGCATCGTATGCTTTCAGGGTACTGACGAACTGCCGCGCTGAAAGACGTTGAAGTTTAGAGTTGGACTTCATCATATCCTCCCAGTGGGATCGGACCACAAGCGCGTCATCCGCGCTCAGCGGTATAAACCGCGAAAGACTTTGAATGGCCTCGTCGGAGGTCGCAGTTTGCGGCAGGATCTTCTTGATAGAATCCGCACGAGACAAAAGCCCTGACGGATAGATCCAGTTTTCGAGAACCGTGTCGTTCCAGAAGCCCCGAACCGCCGGCGCCCAGCGCTGTACCGTCACCAGTGTGCCGCCGGCGAGAGCGACGAGACCGGAAATGGCGGCAATGGCCGCAACTCCAAGACCCAAGAACACGCCGCCGGCAACCGCAAGGCCGCCCAGGACAAGTCCCGCAGCGATTGAAATAGCCGCGGTCTGTTTCGTATTCGGGTCCACTTCTTTAAAATTGCCGAAACGGGCGGCGGTCACTTGATATTTCCACCATGAGAGCGAGACCGCACGACGCAAATATCCTTGCAGGCTGTTCTGCAAGAACGGCAGCGCTTTGAGCTTTTTGTCTTCCAGGCGGCTGACGGTTTGTTGCTGGGTGTAACGTGCGTCGGAAAGATTCCGCTCGCGTCGTTCTCTGGAGAGTACAGGGGCGTAGAGGCGCATCAGTTGCCCCTTCTCCGTATTGTTTGCGTGAGCAATATGGAACCGCGCAAGGTCAGCCTCGAAATGATCGGATGTCAGCAAACGGCGAAGTTCGATGCCTTCAGAAGAGTTATCCAGGGATTGGCTGAGATCAAGGTGCCAATTCAATCCAAGATCGCCCCAGACCGCTGCGATCTGCGACAAGCGGTCCCCGATCTGATTTGCATAACGTGTTCCGAAGAGGCCGTTTTGTGTTAAAAATCGGGCAACCTGGGTGACGTTACTGCGGACGGTATCGGCATCGGACGTCGCATTAAACGAAAAGACCGACAGGATGTTATTCAGGGTTCCCAGGACCAACTGCGACGCATTGAGGGTACCCGTTTGTGAAACCACAGTCTCCGCGACCGCCAAGCCCGGAGTTGACGCCGTCGTCCCCCATCCGGTGGGACGCAACACGTCGTCAATAAATTTACCGGCGCCTTTAGAGCCCATATTAGAGTCGACGGCGAGCTTCTTTTCGGTCATTTCAGGGCTGTTGGTCTGCTCCGCCATCTGCACGTGCTGTTGCTCGGCCTTTTCTGAGGATTCCTGGCGCGTCTGCTCCGATTTCAAAATATAATCTCCGAAGAGGACGATCGTCTTCACGAAATCGAAGATCGAACCGTCCTGCGTATTCGCGATCGAGAAACGGCCGTAGCCGGAATTTTCTGCCTCGCCGCGGATCGCGTCCAGCGTGAACGCTGTCGATCCTTGTCTCAGGGCACCGTCGATCAGCTCGACTTCATTGAGGCGGAACGCACGCCGGATCAAGGAGGCGTCAAACCCCGCCTGGGAAACTTTTTCGATTAGACTACCGGTCTCGATCCTGCGCCCGCCTTCCATTTGCCCAAAAAGTTCATTCAAGACAAGCTGGATCTCGTTTTTGACGAAGTCCGCGCCTTCGATGCCCTTCTTATCAAGAATGGGCTGGGTATCCGAGAAACGGCCTTCTTTGTAGTCGCTAATGATGTCTTGAAGTTTTTCCACATTCCCGGAGATCCCATAGGAAGAACTCCATTCGAGCAGCTTCAAAAGTCCCTTCGTCATGATCTCGTTGCGCAAAAGCGTTGTCACGATCGAGCGGTTCGCATTCGATTGCGTCGAAGCCTCTTTATAAGAGAAATTCAGGTTGAGAAAGTCGATCAGTGAGGCAGTACCTCTCTCCCCCATCTTTTGAAGGATGAATTCCGTTAGTTTGCCTGCATCAAGGGTTTTAGCCGCCACGGCTTTGCTGATGCTCCTGACAAGGTCCATATCGCCTTGCGCATCATTGAGACGCTGGTTGTAAAGCTTAACAGCCTCCGCATAGTGTGGAAGTTGTTCCTGTTTTGCCAGGGCTTCTTTTTGCAGCGCTTTCGCATTATTAAGAAGGTCTATTAGAACGTTTTCTAACCGTTTCGTTTCATCGATGCTTTTTTTCGCTTTCAGTTCCTTAATTTGGTCCTTGAGGGAGTTTACTTTTCTCAAAAACTCAGAAACGCCTGGCTGAGTGATCAGAGCGTCATAGGCATCTTTCGTTATTTTTGATAACTTGTTTGCCATGCGAAGATCGCCCTCCACCATTTCAAGTTTATCCTTAAAAAACCTGAGAAGGCTATCGGGGAACCGGACCGCTTCCACAATGTTGAGCGCGACCGCCGCGTTATTGTAATACAGTGTCGCGATCCCGGCGTTGCTGCGGTCGCGTCCGAGCGCTTGAGCTACAAGGCCGGATGCCTGATTATCAAAACCCAGCAGGAACATATGCGTGACGGCTTGGTCGCCGAGGCGCTCCAGCAAACTGTCCAGCCGATTCAATTGTTCTTCTGTGGAAACCTGCTCTTTAAGTTTCGTCATCGTTTTCTCATCCACTCGTCCCTGATCGTGGCCCGTCGCGATGCGGAGGCCGCCGATCACGATCTTCAGGCCCTCCCGGGAAGCGTCGGCGATCTCATCTTTGGCCTGGGCCGAAGTGGTCAGTGCAACGGAAAGGATGCCGTCCTTACCTTTCCCCTCCAGATAAGATTCCTGAAGCGTTTTCCCGATTTTGCTATTCGATTCAACGAGGGACGTGATGGCGTCTTTGATCAGGGCTTCATAAACGGGATCCGTCGCGAGGAAGAAAAGGTTTCCGGTTTTCGCGTCACTGCTGAAACGCTTCTCGATATCTTTCTTGATAGCGTCAATGACTTCCTGTCTTTTCTTATTGATGTCGCGAACATCTGTCCTCTTTTGATAATCCGCTTCGGTCTGGTTCTTGGGTTTCTCCGGCAGTTTCAACGAGGATGCGTCATGCAGGAAGTTGAAGGCAAGACGGCCGCTGTCGGAGAGATACTTCAGATCGACCATGCTTTGTCCTAATTCCAGACGGACATTCCCTGTCAGAAGACGGATGGCCGCCGGCAAAGTCGCGGAAAGACCGACCACACCTTCCACAAAACTGCTCTGGACCGGCGTTCCCATTTTTGTCCGGAGACGGCCGATCCCTTCGACGTTATACCACTCCGAAACCTTCTTGATATCGATCTTCTCAACCCTTCCATTCTTGAAGTAAACACCATTTTTTTCGCTTACTTCGAATTCACCGCGCACTTTCAATTTACCGTCCGCGCCCATCTCGAGAATTCCCGTTTTGCCGTCCAGCCGCGTGTTCGCGTCCGCTTCACCCGTCCGGCCAGCAGCCCGGTTTATGAGACGGGCATTCTCGGACAGTTGCTTGCCGGCATTTTCGCCGAGAAATTTATAGAGCGTCGCGATCTGGAGGGCGACATCGCTGGACTGCTGTTGTTCCTCAAGGGTCTGGCCGTCCGTCGGTTTGTGGATGACACGCCCGTTGATGATCGTTTCCGCCGCAAGCTCCTTCGGCCCAAAAAGAACGCGGACCATGGACGAGAAATCGGCATACCGGCCGAACCCAAGTTTTCCACCCTCCCTGCGAAGATACTCGAGAGCAGCCTTGCTAAAAAAGACCGTTCCATCGGCCGCGATCGCGAATGCAGGAGTGTTCGTATCCTTACTGACGTCATCTCCGAATTTATCCCGGAAATCCGAATAACTCAGTTTTTGGAGTGTTCCCCCGTTCTGGGATTGTCCCTCAACCGTCTCTTGGAGCATCCGGCAAAAAGCGATCCCCTTGTTAACGGCTTCCTCCCCCGCAAACGTCGCCACATTGCCATCGGCGATGATCGCCTCGATCATGCTGAACGCGGGGATCTGGACCTCATCGATGATCTTCCTGCCGAGTTGCGAAATGTACTGAAGGAGTTCTTTGCCCGACGCATCCGTGATCATGTTGCCGAG
>CAIJDY010000047.1 GCA_903819565.1 Candidatus Omnitrophota bacterium
AAGGCCGCTGCGGCAGTCGAGGATGCCCTCCGTCAGATCTCAAAGCGTGCGGATCAGCTCGGTGGTCGCGCCGGGAAGGAGGTTAAGGAGCCGCCAGCGGAGCCAGAAACTCCAAGTCAGGGGACCGGGGGTGATCTGTGGCTCGTACCGCTGGTTGCGGACCCCGAGGGCGGTCTCCAACTTGCCGCAGCCCGTTCGGAAGTGCGGATGAAGATGCTCCTGGATAGTTTTGAATGGTTCAACGACATGACGGATCAGGCCCAAAAGAAAGATCTGGAGGAGTTGGTGGATCGCTTCGTTGATGACATGTCCCTGCTTGCGGGAAACAGACCAGAGGTCGCTTTTAAGACGCTTCAAAATTTGCTGGGCGGGGAAGGATTCCGGGGGATCACGGATCCCAAGGAAAAGATAACGGTCTTAATGATCGCCCGGAAAACCCTGGCTTTTTTTGTAAGCGACGGAGCTGAACCGGATTACATCGTACTGGTACCGGTCGGGTTCGGCTTGAAAGCGTTCTTCTCATTGCTCGAGGGGGAAGGGTTCCGTTTATTGAAGGATCCCGGGGAACGGCTCCGGCTGATGAATAAATTCGTCGATGTCGAGAAAGAGATTTACGAAGCTGAGTTTGCGTCCAGTAAGGATAGCCTTAATAAGACGAAGCGGGCAGCCTTCTGGGCCCTTGAGATGCTCGTAGGCGGGCAAGGATTCGCCGGCTTTGGGGGCTTCGAAGGGAGATCGCGGAGGTTGGACGAATTCCTCGGGATCGTCGAAAGAATCCGGAAAGAAGGGAAAGAGGAAGGCTCGAACCAGCTAAATTTATGGGGTGATTTTTTTACTGATAAGGGATACGGTCAGATCATGAGCATGGAGGAGCGCCTGAGGGTCTTGGAGATCCTTCGGGAAGTCATAGAGGAAATCGGCGATGGGGACGCTGTCCGGGCATTTAATAGCGTTCTCGTGAACCTCAAAGCGATAGCGGTCGCCGGGGACCGCGAACGCGTTATGAACAAAGTGCTCAAGATCATCCGGGAGATCGAGCGCATTTCTCCAAAAAATCTAGGCATGCCCAAGGCCTTCACAGAACTGTCCTCTTTGTTTTTAAGGGGTGTTTGGGCTCGGATTACGAATGTCGAGGATTGGATGAATGTTTTGGAGTTCATTCATTGGATCGTAAAATGGGCTGGGAGTGATAGCGAAAGCAAAATAAAAGAGTTTGGCGCTGCACTTGAACTTGTCGCTGGCAACCAGGAGTTTTCGTCCATGCTCAATGACTTTTCAGCGGCGGCGGCGGAAAAGGCAGGCATCGATGATAAGGTAAAGACCGCCGCGGCCGAAATAGCGTTCCGCGCGATCGTCAACCGCGCGGCGCAACTCAAGGGCCGGGAAGGGAAGGAGATTAAAGGGGGAAAAGGGGAAAAAGAGAGCGCCGGTGAGACGAGGGATCTGTGGATGCAAAAAGGTCCGGCGGCGCTCGCAACCGCCCGTTCGGAAGCGCGGATCAGTCTGGAAGACTATGCTTGGTTCCGGAATATCGCCGATGAGATCTACAAGGTGTGGTGGGGTGTCCTTATGAGCTTGGATATGATTGCCCATGTGAGTGGACAGCGATCCGTCGCCGTTAAAAATTTGTGCGGACTGTTGTGGGGGAGAGAGTGCAAGGGACTCACAGATCCAGTCGAGCGACGGATGGTGTTGAGCATCGCCAGGGAGATTCACCGTTATTCGCCGCGTCACGGCTGGACGGTGTTCCAGCAACTTCGGGATATTCTCGGCAGCGAGGGTCTGAAGCGGCTTAGAGTTTTCAAGGAGCGAGAGAAAGTTTTCAATATCGCCAGGGAACTCGCTTTCATGCTAGGTTCCTGGGATCTTAGGTCCATTAGTCCGGGACCTAGCATCAGGCGCGCTGCGGCTATGGCGCTCGCTCGTTTAGGGTCAGGTTATACTCCGCTCCCACTCTTCAAGTCATGGCTCGACGGAAAGGGTTTGGATCAGGTTACAGTTCCCTCGCAGAGAATCGGATTGCTGGAAAAAGTGTCCATGATCGTTACGGAGATCAGGCGCAGCAAACCGGAATCGGACGCTTTTCCTGTGTCCGTGGTTTTTATGAAACTTTTAAGCGGAGTGGGCTTCGGACGGATCGAGGAAACAAAGGAACTGATGAAGGTTTTGGAGATCGTTTATCAAACCGTGCGATGGGCCGGTGAGCATAGCGAGACGAAATTAGAAGAGTTGAGCGCCGCACTTGATCTTGCTGCCGGCGACGAGCAATTTAAAGTAATTCTCGGTAATTTTTCGACGGCGATCAGGGAAGCCGCGGGCGATCCGGCGAAGGCCGCTGCGGCAGTCGAGGATGCCCTCCGTCAGATCTCAAAGCGTGCGGATCAGCTCGGTGGTCGCGCCGGGAAGGAGGTTAAGGAGCCGCCAGCGGAGCCAGAAACTCCAAGTCAGGGGACCGGGGGTGATCTGTGG
>CAIJDY010000048.1 GCA_903819565.1 Candidatus Omnitrophota bacterium
GATAATGACACGGCCGCAACACAGTCGTTCAAGGACCTCGGGAGAATATTCGGCGGCAAAGGATTTGAAAGGATCACGGATCCCGCGGAAAGGGCGAGGATCCTGAAGATCGCCGCGGACATCCCTGACAATGCGGGGAAAGATATCGTAGACGCTTTTGAAGCTTTCGAGGAATTTCTCTACGGGGGGTGCTTTGCCGGGATCGAGGACGCTTCGGAGCGAACCGGGTTATTGGACAGCTTTGAGAGGATCGCGGACGGGATCAAGACTTACGCCAAAAAGGAGAATATAGGGTATGTGTTCTCAGCCTTGGCGAAATTACTCGGCGGGGAGTCTTTCAACGGGATCACGGATCCGGCGGAGCGGCTTCGGGTCCTGGACAAGTTCGTCGAGATCGTCAAAGCGATCCACACCGACGCGGGAGACCTCACATGGCACCAGGTTCAGGGATTCGGGGTGCTTCTCGGCCGCCCCGGGTTCAACGGGATCAAGGATGCAACCCAGCGAGCGCTCATTTTAGAGATCTGCCTCGGGATCTCCCGCTACGCGGGTACGGCGCGATGGGAAGGATTTTCCGGGCTCTGGAAGTTCCTTGACGGGGTCGAATTCGGAAGGATCGGGGATCCTGAACAAAGGGCGGGTATTTTGGAGATCCTGCGGCAGATGGCGGTGTGGTCCGGGTCCGATGTCGCGAAAGATCTGGTGAAGTTCACCGAAGCGCTTGACGCCGTTTTCGGCGATGAGAAATTCGCGTCGATCCTTCAGGATCTCTCGGCCGCTGTCAAGGCGACCGCTGACGAACAAGCAAAAACCGTTGCGGGCATGGCGGCTTTCAACGCAATCGTCAACCGCGCGGCGCAACTCAAGGGCCGGGAAGGCAAAGAAATCAAGAGAACGCCCCAAAACCCGGACGCCGGATCGGGGGATCTGTGGATGGAAAAACCTGCCGTCAGCCATCAGCTCGCTGCCGCCCGTTCTGAGGCGCGCTTGAATCCCGATTCAAGCACTGCTCAGCCGTCGGCTCCCAACGAAATCCGCCGTGCTGAGCTGCGGATCGACCTGAACACATTCGCTTGGTTTACGGCGGCCAATACGGCTCAAAAAGAAGAGCTTCAAAAGTTGGTCGCCGCGGTCGAGGACGAGATTTCTAAGCTTGTGGGAATAGAAACCTTCGATGCGCGCAAAGGTTTCATGGAATTGCTCGGCTCGAATGTATTCGGAAGGATCAAGGATCCCGAAGATAGAAAGGCGGTTTTAGGAATCGCCCAAGAGATCCCCGGCCATGCAGGAGGCGCTAGCTGGAATGCTTTCACCGCTTTTTCGGAATTACTGCTTTGGGTGAGCTCGAATCCCGAAGAAAGAAAGATGGTTTGGGAGATCGCCAAAGAGATCCTCCGAAACGCGAAGGGAAATAGCTTTGCTGCATTCGAATCTTTCAAGGAGTTGCTCGGGTGGGATGGATTGGCATTGCTCGCGGATGATGAAGCAAAAAAAATGGTTTTGAAAACCGCCAAAGAGATCCCCGGATACGCGAAGGAAAGAAGCGGGTCCGCATTCGGCGCTGTTAGGGCATTGATCGCCGGGAATGGTTTTAGCAAGATCGCGGACCCGGCCGAGAGGATGCAGGTCATGAATAAATTTAATGCAATCGCCAAGGCAATTCCAGTATACGCGAAAGAGGCGGATTGGAAAGCATTTGTCGGCTTGGGCGCATTGCTTGGCGGGGAAGGTTTCGGCAAGATCACGGACCCGGCGGAGATGATGCGGGCGATGGATCAATTTGACGCGATCGCCAGAGCAATCCCTGAATATGCGAAGGGAGACAGTTGGTCGGCATTTGAAGCTTTGCGTCAATTGCTTAGCGGGAAAGGTTTCGGCAAGATCACGGACCCGGCCGAGATGAAGCGGGTTATGAATAAATTTGCGGAGATCATGAAGGGAATGTCCGACTACGCAAAAGACGCTCGTCTGAATGCGTTCACAGCCTTCGGCGTGTTTCTGGCCGGGTCAGGGTTCGGCCGGATCACGGATCCGGCGGAGAGGATGCGGGTGATGGATCAATTTGACGCGAAGGCCAAGGAGATTCCTGAATATGCGACGAAGGACCCTTGGGCAGCATATGACGCTTTGGGTGAATTGCTTGGCGGGGAAGGATTTGGCAAGATCGAAGACGCCGCGGAGCGGATGATGGTGTCGGAGATCGTACAACAAACCGTGCGATGGGCCGGGGAGGATAGCAAGACGAAACTGGATGAGCTTACCGCCGCACTCGATCTTGTCGCCGGCAACCAGGAGTTTTCGTCCATGCTCAATGACTTTTCAGCGGCGGCGGAAAAGGCAGGCACCGATGATAAGGCAAAGATCCGCGCGGGCAAAACAGCTTTTGACGCGATTATCAACCGCGCGGCGCAACTCAAGGGCCGGGAAGGGAAAGAAATCAAGAGAACGCCCCAAAACCCGGACGCCGGATCGGGGGATCTGTGGATGGAAAAAACCGACGTCAGCCATCAGCTCGCTGCCGCCCGTTCTGAAGCTCGCTTGAATCCCGATTCAGGCACTGCTCAGCCGGCTCCCACGGAGATCCGTCGTGCTGAGCTGCGGATCGACCTGACCCAGTACGATTGGTTCCGAAGGATCACTGAGGAAACTCTCAGTGAGAATTTGAAACGGCGCATTGCGGCGATAGAAATAGCGATCAAGGAGCGAACGAAATTCTGGGGCGGGGATGCATTCGATAATTTTAGGATGCTGCTTGGAGGGGAAGGCTTTAGCAGGATCACCGATCCGAAGGAGCAGGTACAAGTATTGGTGACCGCCCATGAGATCGTGAGTCATGCAGGCATCTTTAGCAACCTTGCTTTCACGAATCTCAGTCAACTGCTTGGCAGTAAAGGATTTAAACGGATCAA
>CAIJDY010000049.1 GCA_903819565.1 Candidatus Omnitrophota bacterium
TAAGCCGTATGCCTCGAATAGGGCACGTACGGTTTGAAAGGGGGACTTTGGAAACCGGGTCGTAAGACAACGGCGCCAAATTTCTACCAATGATCCGGTTTCCGAAAGATTTTCTCTGGGGTGCGGCGACATCCTCCTACCAGGTGGAAGGGGACAACCACCGCGCCGACTGGTGGCCGTGGGAGAAGCGCGCGGGAAAAGAAAATTCCGGGCGCGCCTGCCGCCACTACGAACTTTACCGGAAAGATTTCGATCTCGCCCAAAAACTGCATCATAATGCCCACCGTTTGTCCGTCGAATGGAGCCGTATCGAGCCGCAGGAAGGAAAATTCTCCCGAAAGGCGATCCAACATTACCGCGACGTTATTGCCGCATTGAGGAAACGCGGTCTCGAGCCGGTGGTGACATTGCACCACTTTACCAATCCCATCTGGTTCGCGGAGTCCGGGAACTGGATCCACCCGAAGTCCGTGGACCGTTTTTTGCGGTTTTGCGACGTCGTGGTCCGCGCTCTGGCCCAGGACGTTCATTATTGGATCACCGTCAATGAGCCGACGATCTATTTATCGCACGCATTTATTCTGGGAGTGTGGCCGCCGCAGGAGAAATCCTACCTGAAGGCGGCGGCGGTGGAGGAAAATCTGGTGTCCGCGCATCTCAAGGCCTACCGCCTGATCCACGGGATCTATAAAGAACGGGGGCTCAGCGCGCCCGCCGTCAGCATTGCCCAGCATCTGATGGCGTTCGTTCCCTGTAAAAAAGACCTGCGGAACCGGCTCGCGACTTATTTCAGGGAACAGCTGTTCAACATGGTGCTTCTTGACCGGATCATGGTGCACAAAGCCATGGATTTCATCGGCGTCAATTATTACTCGCGTCAATTGGTGGAACTGGGCCGGTGGGGAGCGGACAATTGGGTAACGGACGTCTGCCAGAAACAGCATCACCCGGTCAAAAAAAATTCGCTGGGCTGGGACATCTATCCCAAGGGGCTTTACGAAGTGCTCCTGAAGCTCAAAAAATACGGCCTGCCGGTCATGATCACCGAGAACGGTATCTGTACCTTGAATGACACCATGCGCTGGGATTATATCCGCGAGCACCTGAAGGCCATTCACCGCGCCATTCAAAAGGGGGTCTGTGTGACGGGATATCTTCACTGGGCCCTGATGGACAATTTCGAATGGGACAAGGGATTCACTCCGCGTTTTGGCCTGATCGATATCAACTATAAGACCTACAAGCGGACGGTCAGGGCCAGCGCGAAAAAATACGGCCAGGTCTGTAAGACCGGCATTTTGAGATAAAGCTATCACCGTCAACAAAGAGAGTCGGTGCGGGGAGAAGGTATTCCCGTCCGTTTCGTGGAGCGCTTATGCGCATCAGGATCAGGATCGGGAAAATGGAAGTTTTTGCAGCCCTGAAAAAAACGCCGACGGCGGAAAAGATTTGGGGGGCGCTCCCTTTCGGGTCCCGGGCCGAGACTTGGGGACAGGAGGTTTATTTTTCCGTCCCCGTGAACGTGGCGCTTGAAGCGGACGCCCGGGAAGTGGTAGATTCCGGTACCGTTTGTTTCTGGACGCAGGGGAATTGTCTGGCGATAGCTTTCGGGCCGACGCCCATTTCGAAGGGAGCGGAGTGCCGGCTTGCCGATCGTTGCAATATTTTTGGGAAATTGGAAGGCGATCCCAGGACCCTCCGCGATGTCCGTTCCGGCGAGGATGTGCGCGTGGAGAGGGCGGCGGGAAACGAAAAATTAGACGAAAGGGAAACCCCATGAAATATTTTTTTATTTTTGTCGTAATGATCTTATCATTTGCCGGATGCGGTGAGCGAAATCAGAAGGAGGTTACGGAAACTTCCAAGCCCTCGTCTTCCCTGACCGCCGCCGATTTTGTCAAGGCAAGCACCCAGCGTCCTGCGGCTATTCCAGCTGCCATAGACACGACAGCGGGCTGCCAGGTGGACTGGGTCGATGACAAGTCCGCGACCAAGGCTGTTACCATCCGAGACAAGACGAAAGTAAGAATGGTCGGATGGGCGGGGGACATTGTCAGAGGGAAGAGCTCGCGGGAAGTTTATATCGTGCTCTATGGGCCCCAGAAGGTTTATTTCAAAGCTTTGGCGAACTTTAAAAGGACCGATGTGTTCATGGCTTTTAAAAAACCGGGGCTGGAGAATTGCGGTTGGGAGGCTTCTGTGGACCTGTCCGGGGTCCCCGCTGGGACTTACTACATAAAGGTGATCCAGATCGACGGCCGGTTTGTTTCGGGCTGCGACACCCAACGCACGATCGTCCTTAAGTAGGGGGAGTGGGAGAAGGATCGCGCCGGAAATAGAAAAAAGGCGGCGGCGCAAGCATGAAATATTCCATTATCATCCCAGCGCATGATAGCCAGGCCACTCTTGAACGGTGCCTCCGCAGTATTCTGGGTTCAAGGTTCAGTGAACCGTACGAATTGATCGTCGTCGATGACGCTTCCCGGGATGACACGCCGGGCATTGCCGCAAGGCTCGGAGCCAAAGTCCTGAGGAGTCCCTCCTGTCGCGGGCCTGGCTTCGCGAGAAATCTCGGGGCGAAGGCCGCGGAGGGTGGCGTGCTGGTCTTTATCGACTCGGATGTCTTGCTTTCCGAGGACACGCTGCAAAAGATCGATGACTTTTTCCGCGTTGAAAAAGATTTTTCCGTGCTTAGCTGCAACTTTGACCCCGCATGTGAAATGACCGACCCGATCAGCCGCTATAAACATCTTTATGTCGGGCAATGCTATTCGGATCAACCCAAGGAGGTCTATTGGGTTTTCGCTTCGACCGTCGCTGTCAAAAAGGACGTTTTTCAGAGCGCGGGAGGATTTGGCGAAAAAACATGGGTTCTGGAAGATGAATTGTTCGGCAGAAAACTTTCAAAGAAGGGTTACCGGCTCGCTTTCGGAGAGCAGATACGGGTAAACCATGTGCGTCAATATTCTTTCTTTGAGTTCCTGAGAGGGGAGATAAGGCGGTCCCGGGTATTTACTGTCATTAAATTTGCGGATTTTTTCAATGGGATAAAACACTCAAAGGATACCGTGGCCCCGAACATCAGATATTCCCTGGGGTTATTCCCCTTTCTTATCGTGAGCGGTTTTCTGGTTCAACGAAACTTTTTATTCACGGCGGCGTTGATCGTGATGTTTTATGCGGGAAATTATAACTTCCTAATGATCTGCAAAAAACAGTTTGGCATTAAGTTTATGCTGCAGGCCACCTTCCTCATCCCTTTGGATTGCCTGTTTTGCTGGTGCGGGATCGTCGTGGGCAGCTTTGATTTTTTAGGAGGCAAAAAGCTTGAATTGTCTTGAGGGGATCCCTAAGACGCTTTTTCAGAGAAGGTCTCCGCCGGTGTATCCGAACTTTTTCCATGTCCCATGACTGTTTTTGCCGGCCCCAAGCAGCGGCGATGAAAAGGAACTAAGGACCCGGGACATTGTCGTCCGGAAATATATTCTGAAGGGCATTCGCGGAGGTTCCCACCGGTTCAATTGCGTGGCCGGTATTTCGGGGGCGGTGATCTATGAGAACGGCGAGGTTTCTCCCTCTGAGAGTCTGCCAGACAGCTTCGGGAATCTGCGTGAGCAGGGTTATAATCTTCAGGAAGATCTGGTTTTCGCCGAAACGGCGGGCATCCTTGAGAAGATTCACTGGGAAACATGTTGGTGCGCGCACGAATGTTTTCAGGTTTCACGCGTGAGTTTTACTGCCCGGGGGAAATTTTTGCGGCGTTGCGGGAATCGTTGCAGATCAATGGGAAGGGAAGAGGGGGATGCGTATGACCGGTTATTTTAAAACAGCGGTACTACTTGTTTTGTTGACGCTTCTCGTCATTTTCTGCGGCTACGCGCTGGGCGGGCGGGGAGGGATGACGGCCGCGTTCATTTTTTCCTGTCTCATGAACTTCGGCGCCTATGCGTTTAGTGACAGGATCGTGCTCGCGATCCACCGCGCGCAGCCGCTTGCCGATGGGGAAGCACCGGAGGTTTTCGCGATCGTGAGGAAACTTTCCGCGAAAGCCGGGATCCCGATGCCGCGGCTCTATCTGCTGCCTTCGGCCGCGGCGAATGCCTTCGCTACGGGCCGTGACCCGTGGCATGCCTCCATCGCGTTGACGCACGGGATCGTCGGGCTTTTGAATGTCGAAGAGCTGGAAGGCGTGCTGGCCCACGAGTTGTCGCATGTCCTGAATTACGACATCCTGCTTTCTTCGGTCGTCGCGACGCTGGCTGGGGCTTTGAGCATGGTCGCTTCGATGTTCCGGTGGTCCTCGCTCTGGGGCGGCCGGGACTCCGACGACCGGGACGGCGGGCATCCGCTGGTGCTTCTTTTGATCGCCGTGATCATGCCTTTCGTGGCCATGCTCGTGCAGTTGGCGATCGCGCGTTCCCGGGAATACGGGGCCGACGAGCGGGGGGCGCGACTTTGTGGAAACCCGTTGTATCTGGTGAGTGCTCTCAAAAAGCTCGACGCGTTCTCCAAACAGTTGCCGCTCAGGGACGCAGTGCCGGCAACGGCCCACCTTTTTCTCCTGAGTCCGCTCTCGGGAAAAGGCTGGTCAGCTCTTTTCAGTACCCATCCTTCGATCGGGGACCGTATTGCGCGGCTGATGACCATGGAAAAGGCAGGATGAAAGAGGGGGGAAGGGTGCAAAATTGGGTTTCGTTCCTGCCTCATCGGCAGGCAGGCGTCTCCTGCCCTCCGTTCCCTGTTTTTAGAAACATTGACGATGGAGAGGGCAGCGGCTAAAATGACGCTTCGATTTTAAACCGGAAGGCGGTCCTTTGCCGGCCTTGGGGCAAGGTGGGGATCATTCAAAAAGGAGAAAGAACGCAATGGCTTATGTGATTACGGAAAAATGTCTTGGCGAACGTTACGGCCACTGTCAGGGAGTTTGCCCGACCGAGGCGATCTACGCGGGGACTTACCAGGGAAAAGATTTCATGGTGATCGATCCGGTGGTATGTATTTCCTGCGGCGCTTGCGCGACGGAATGCCCGGTGGGTTCGATCGTGGAATCCGAGGACATGGATCCGACCTACGCGAAGATTAACGCGGACCTGGCGGAGAAGTTCAAGGCCAATCCGAAAGTGACGGCGCGCCCGAAAGATGAAGCGCCGAAGAAACCGACGAACAAGCTGGTCTAACACGGTTTTTCTGGTTTTTAAAGTTCGCTTCCGGGATAAACGAACTTCGTCTTTGAGGCTTGAGCGTTCAAAAGACCTAAAGAGGATCTGAAGATGTCGTCCGATGCGGTCATCGGGAGTTCCGTGCTCCTGGAGCAGGTCTTGAAAAAATACGCGGAGGATTTCGCGCAAAGGAACCCCGCCGCGAAAGTCCTGTTGCGCGGGCTGTCCCTGGTTGGCGTGGGGATCAGGCCCCTTCTGGACCACTTTGTTTTCCGCACCCTTGATCCCAAAGAGAGGGCGCGGGAGTTCCTGGACCTCGGTTATGAAAAAGATCCTGCGGCGAAACTCTTCTCCGGCAGAGGCCATCACACGGAAGTCTACCGGAACGGTTGCGCACCTGCAATCCTGATCAAATGTCCTCATGACAAACCCGGCCAGGACGGGGTCAAGGCCTTCGGGGACAAGGATCCCTATGTGCTTGCCGTCAGGGTCGAGGACATCGATGACGCCGCGTTCCGTCTGGAGAAGCAGGCGGTGGCGTTCCTCCGTCCTTCCGCAGGGAAGAAGGACGATTCTTTGCGCCAGATCGCGGCCGTGCCCGAAATGAGGGGCGGCGTCCCCGCAGGTTACGTCATGTTCGTGGAGCGTCACGCGGGGGACCGGCGTTTTTATTTGCCGGGATTTTGGGAATCAGTTTGACCTTTGTCCTTGTCCGTGCATAGAAAGGCGGAAATAAGATGATCATCGGGTTGACGGGAAAGAACGGTTCCGGAAAAGGGGAGGTCGCTTCTTTTCTCAAGGAGCGCGGGTTTCATTATCATTCCCTCTCGGACGCTCTCCGGGATGAAGCCAAAAAACAGGGAAAAGAGATCACGCGGGACACGCTCGTCGCGCTCGGCAACCTCATGCGCGAGCAGGAGGGCCCCGGATGCCTCGCCGAAAGGATCTTTGCGAAGCTGGATCCGGAAAAACATTACGCCATCGATTCCATCCGCCATCCTTCCGAGGTCCAGGTCTTCCGGCGCCGCAGTGATTTTACCTTGATCCGGATCCATGCGCCCGAACGCCTGCGCTTCGAACGGCTCAAACAGCGCGGGCGCGAGAACGATCCGAAGGTTTGGGAGGATTTTCAGGCGCTCGAGGCGAAAGAAGCGAAAAGCGAAAGCAAGACCGACCAGCAGCTCGACCAGGCCATCGCCCTGGCGAACGTGCAGATCGACAATAACGGTCCTCTCCGGGAACTCCACGAGAAGGTCAAGACGGTCCTTCTGGAGATCTCGAAAGCGGCGCCGCGCCCGAGCTGGGACGAATATTTCATGAACATCGCCAAGGTCACGGCCCTTCGCTCGAACTGCATGAAACGAAAAGTCGCCGCCCTGATCGTGAAGGACAAGCGCGTTATTTCTACGGGGTATAACGGCACGCCCCGCGGGGTCACGAATTGCAGCGAGGGCGGCTGTCCGCGCTGCGCGGCGATCGACGCTTCCGGCAAAGACCTCGGCGAATGCCTGTGCTCGCACGGCGAGGAGAACGCGATTGTTCAGGCCGCCTACCACGGCGTGAGCGTCAAGGGCGCAACGCTTTACACGACGTTTTCTCCCTGCCTGATGTGCACCAAAATGATCATCAACGCCGGCATCAGCGAAGTGGTTTTTCAGGCGAATTATCCTTTGCTGGACCTCTCGCTCAAACTTTTGGCTCAGGCCGGCGTGACTGTCCGCAAGATTGCTTTTCCAGCCTGATCCCCATGAGTGAACAGGAAAAACGGACCCGGAGAAACGGTGGTCTCCGGGACGTCATCCGGCAGCAGCTTGATCAAAGTTATCACAGCCCCCTCATCGAAAAGATTCGCGCCGAGGGGTTTTCTCTCGCGGCCGGCCGTTTGGAACTCCACCTCGCCAAGGAATTCGGTTTTTGTTACGGGGTGGAACGTGCCGTGGAGTACGCCTATGAGACCCGGGCCCGATTTCCGAACCGCCGGATCTTCCTTACCAACGAGATCATCCACAATCCTCGCGTGAACGCCGAGCTTCAGGGCATGGGCATCCAGATCCTCGCGGCTGACGCGCCGCGGGCCGGCATCAACGAAAATGACGTGGTCATCATGCCGGCGTTCGGAGTACCGGTCGCGGCCCTGCGCGAGTTCCGGGAAAAAGGATGCGTGATCGTCGATACGACCTGCGGTTCCGTGATGAGCGTCTGGCGGCGCGTGGAATCCTACGGGCGCGACGGATTTACGTCCGTTATTCACGGGAAATACGATCATGAAGAAACGCGCGCCACGTGCTCACGGGCCGCGAAATACCTGGTGGTGCGGGACCGGCGGCAGGTTCAGGCCGTGTGCGCCTACATCCTCGAAAACGACGAAGCCAAGCACGACAAAAATAAATTTCTTGAGGAGTTCAAACACGCGGGTTCGGAAGGCTTCGATCCGGACCGCGACCTTGCCAGGATCGGTTTCGCGAACCAGACGACCATGCTTTCCCGCGAATCGATCGAGATCTCGGAGATGCTGCGCGACGCCCTGAGCGCGCGGTACGGAGCGGCAGAAAGCACCGGACGTTTCCGGCATTTTGACACGATCTGCTCGGCGACGCAGGACCGTCAGGACGCGGTCATGGACCTGGGGCGACAGGGAATGTCCCTGATCCTCGTGATCGGGGGATACAAATCCAGCAACACCGGGCACCTTGCCGAGATCGCCACGGCAACCTGTCCGGCATATCACGTGGAGGACGCGGGCTGTCTGGTGTCCGGGCGTACGATCCGGCATAAAAAGATCGGGTCTTCGGACGTTATCGAAACGGAAGGTTGGCTTCCTGCCGGGAACCTGAAAGTCGGGATCACGGCCGGTGCGTCGACGCCCAACCGCGTCGTCGAAGAAGTCATCTGTCGATTAATCGAAGTTGCAGGTTAGTTTTTCCATTATAGTAATGAAGTGAAAACTTGTCCTTTCAGTTGAGTTACCGGCCAGGAACGAAGTCTTTGAGGAACTTTAAAATGGGCGCAACGGTATTCGAAACACACATCACGGAAGTTCACCGAAGGACCCGCGACGTCTTGAGCTTTCGGGCCGCGGTCACGGAAGGCATGAACTACCGGGCGGGGCAGTTCATGGGTGTCACGGTTCGGGCAGACGGCCGGGAACTGTCGAAGTATCTTTCTTTTTCGAGCGCGCCTTCCGAAAAAGGCTACGTCGAATTCACCAAAAAGATCAGCGGGAGCGATTTTTCGAAGGTGCTGGAGCGGCTGAAGCCCGGCGACGGGGTCACGCTCAAGATGCCGCTCGGATCTTTTTTGCTGGAAGAAGCGGCGCCCAAACATCTATTTCTTTCGGGGGGCATCGGGATCACGCCGATCCGGAGCATGTGGAAGGACGCGTTCGACCGCCGTTTGGCGCTCGACATGATGCTGCTTTACGGGAACCGTACGCCGGAAGATATCGCTTTCAGGGATGATCTCGAGGCCATGATGGGAGAGAGTAAAAGCTTCAAAACCGTTTTTTCCTTGGATACGGCCGCCGCGTGTCCCGCTTCATGGAAAGGCCGGTGCGGTTTTATCAACGCGGCGATGATCAAGGAAGAAGCGCCGGATTATCTGGAAAGGGTCTTTTATGTCTGCGGGCCGCCGGCCATGGTCACGCACTTGCTTTCGATCCTGCAAGGACAGCTGCAGATCCCGGAAAGCCGGATCAAGCGGGAAAATTTCGCGGGCTACTGATACGGTGTTCCGATTGATTTTAAGGGTTCGCCGTATTGTACCGTTAGCCCCTAAAATCGAATGGAGAACGGTATTAAGAATCCGTCCGGTCATCGAACCGAAGGAACAGGACCGCTTAGGCGAGGGGCTCGAAATCGCTTTTAGAAACGCCGCACTCCGGACAGATCCAAGAATCCGGGATCTGTTCAAAGGCGGTTCCGGGGACGATCCCGTGTTCCGGGTCGCCTGCCGCCGGATCATAGACATAGCCGCAAACGGTGCATTTATATTTTTTCATGCCGGGCTCCCTTCATCGAATGGAATTCGAAGCGCGCCCATTCTAAACCATTAGGCCCGGATTGCAAGATTCCCGGATATTATTTTTCGTTGCCCCGGCGTTTTCTCCTGCCGGAAAACCGGTTCGCTCGGGCACTTTAATTTTCACAGCCTTCTGTTTTTATATTAGAATCCGCTCCGGGAAAGAAGAGGCGCTTATGTTCAAAGTATCCAAAACGATCTATTTCAATTACGGTCACCGGCTGATGGGCGGTCACGACAAGTGTTCGCACCTGCACGGACACAGCGCCCGCGTCGCGATCGAAATGACGGCATCGAAGCTCGACCGGCAGGGGATGGTCGTGAATTTCTACGATATCCGCGAGACCATCGGCGCCTGGATCGACCGGCATCTCGATCACACGATGATCCTTTGCAAAAAAGATCCGCTTGTGAAGATCCTCCGGCAAGCCGGCGAGCCGGTCCTGACCGTGGACGAAAATCCGACCGCCGAGATGATCGCGCAATGGATCTTCCGCGAGGCCCGGCGCCTGAAACTTCCGGTCTCGAAGGTGACGCTTTGGGAGAACCAGGACAGTTTCGCGGTTTATGAGGAAGCCCCGGGTTCAAAGCGCTGAGCCATGTGTTTCCCGGCA
>CAIJDY010000050.1 GCA_903819565.1 Candidatus Omnitrophota bacterium
CCGCCTTACCGGTCGCTCGTCAATATCATCGTTCGCTCACGCGACGAAAAAAAGGCCTACGCTTTCGCCCGTGAAATCCGCGATGCCGTGCGTGTTGGGTGCCACCCGTCCAACCTCCGGGGTTGGACCGCCGGTTCAATCTCCGGGGTTGGACCTGTCGCTTCGAGTTCCGCCGTCGAGGTGATCGGCCCCGCGCCGCTGCCGTTTTATAAACTGCGCGGTCATTTCCGATGGCACGTCATGCTCAAGATCCCGAAAGGCCTTCCCGTGACCGGCCAGGTCTACGCGCTTCTCATGCAGCTCAAAAAGCCCTCTGCCGTCGCTTTCCAACTCGATATTGACCCCCTTAACATTCTATAACCCGCCCAACCTCCGGGGTCGCTAACCCGTTCAACCCTAGGGGTTGAATTGGGTGGATATATGCCTGCCGGCGGTATGCGTTTTCTGATGTCTAATTAAAAAATAATAGAAACACGTCGCTTTCATCGATTTAATTCCAATTCTTGCTTAAAACTCTCCTATACAAATATATAAATAAATAGTAATTAATAGCACTCAATAAATATATAGTAATAACTATCAAAAAATAGCCCAATAATTTGATTTATATAAAATAATAAGCTAATATTATACTGTGTTTTGAAAGTAGTTTAAAAAGGCAGAGGTCATGAATACAAAATCCGATTATATTTTGGGGGACCGTCTGAGGAGAGCTATTGCTCTCGCGACGGTTTTTTTCTTTATAGCCACCAGCTTGTCCTTACCGCCTGCCTATGCCGGATCTGCCGCATCTTCAACTGTTCAGGGAGGGAACCCAACCGGCGACCTTTTGACCTCTGCCAAGTTCTCAAAGGTCGCCATCCCTCCCGAACATGGGGATGTCCTGGAGACACACCAGGGCACCTCAACTCGTACGGTGGTGCTGATCCAGGACGCCCACGACATCCCGCAGGCGCAGGAAAGCATCCGGTCGCTTATCGCGTATTTCCAGGACACTTACGGGATCGATCTCGTGGCGCTCGAAGGTGCCGCGGGAAAACTCGACGCCCAGATCTTCCGGAGTTTTCCGGACGCGAAGACCCTGGAAGCGGCGCTCAAGCCGTTTCACGAAAAAGGCGAGCTCACGGGACCCGTCGAAGCGGCAATCCTGAACAAGCGACCCGGCAATTATCAGGGGATCGAGGACTGGTCGCTCTACGAAGAAGGCCTCCGTCTTTACCGCCAGGCCGCGGAAAAAGAACCTGCTCTTTTGCAGTCGATCGCGGCGAAGCAAGCGGCAAACACCGCCGCCAAGAAAAACACTTATGCCGCGGCGCTCTGGGAGATCGACCAGAGTATGGAGCGTTTCCTGTCCGAACAGGATAACGTTTCCGAAGCTCTCCTGAAACTCGCCGCCGTCGAGCGCCCGAAGCAAGGCTCGCGTCTCGGGATCTTGCTTGAAGAGATCGAGCGGTCGCAGGCGCAAGACCCGAAGATCGCCGCCGAAGGCGGAACGCTTGTTCAAAAATCCAAAGAGTTTCTGGCGGCCTCTGCGTCAGCGGTTTCCGTCGAGCACCAAAAAGAATTCAACACGCTTGTCCAGGAGCTCGAGACCTCCCGCATCACGCCGCAGGGCTTTGCCCTGAGAATGAGCGTCCTTGCCGCCGCGATCAAAATGCCGTTTGAAGTCTCTGCCGAAATGGACCAGTTGATCCAGAGCCAGAAAAGGATCGAAGCCCTGAAAGGTACGGAATTCATGAACGCGATGAAAGGTTACGCCGCCCACGTGAAAGGGACGCTTTTCAGGACCCCGGAAGAAAAAGCCCTCGATGCGGAAAGTGAGACGCTGAGGTTTCTTAGGGACCTGGCGCGGCTCGAGCTCCGTTTCGAGGATTGGCAGAAATTGCAGCCGGTGATCGCGAAGAAAGCGGTCCTGACGGCCGAGGACTGGCAGTCTCTCGAAAGCCACATTCTTTTTTACAAGAATGCCACCGCGCGTGACGGCGCGTTCATGAAAAATCTTGAACGGATCTCGAAAGGTCGCGCCGCGATGGGGAAAGACGGGCGGCCGCGTCCCGCGATCGTTGTCGCCGGCGGATTCCACACGGAAGGCCTGATCAAGCAGTTCAAGGCTCTCGGGATCTCTTACCTCTTGATCGCGCCGCGCATGACCGCGGTCCCGAAAGAGACGGGTTACCGGGCGCACATGCAGGGTGATGTTTCCTGGAAGAATTACTTCAAGGTCGAGAACGGACGCGTGGACCTTTACGGCGCGTTCGTCAGAGCAACGCGGGACAAGCTTCTAGCGCCTAGCGTCGAGCGAACAGTGGATAGAGAACTAAACGCTAAACGCGATCCGCTAAGCGCTAAGGCATGGCGCGACCAGATCATCCGCGACCTCTCGGGCCAGGGGAAGATCACGGAAACTTATGAGTACACGCGGTTCCTGGATGAAACGGCCGGAGCCGCTTCGCGTCATCCATCACTCGCGATCGTCGAACGGTTCATCGAAGGCCTCCGGCGTCTTGAATCCTCAGGCGGACTCAATGAGGCGAATATCCTCGAGCTCCTTCAGGGCGCGCATATTCTCCCCGTCGCCTCCGGCAACGCGATCCTTTCGAACATGACGGCGCCGGTTTCTTTGGTGAAGCCGCTTGCTGCGGCAGAAGACCGGAGACAGGAAGCCTTGGAAGACACCCTTCCGCAAGTCGTAAGGCTGCCGGTGACCGGCTATGTGCCCATAGCGGCGGGTCGTGCGATTGGAGAGGCACGAGGCGTTGTGGTTGCGGGACATGAGGTTGTTCGCTCGGAGGTTCGTTTAAATTCTTATTCAAACACTGGTCAGCCGGCTCCCAAGAAGATCGGCATGAAGATGGCCATGGATAATTTTGCATGGTTCAGGGTCATGGCGGACCGGGCTCAAAAAGAAGAATTGGAACGGCTGGTGGATGCGATCGTCGATGACATGCCCCGGCTTGCGGGGAACAAGGCAGGGGTCGCATTTGCAACGCTCCATAACTTGCTGGACGGGGATGGATTCGACCGGATCCTGGATCCCGGAGAAAAAATATCGATCTTGAAGATCGCCCGGAAAACGCTGGATTTTTGCATCAACGAAGGTGCGGAACCGGACGACGTTGAACTTCAGCCGTTCGGCCTGGACGCGTTCAGGATATTGTTGAACGGTGAGGGGTTCGGCTCGCTGAAAGATCCCGCGACGCGGCTCCTCATGATGAATAATTTTTTCGATGTCGAGAAAACGATCTATGACGCCGTGTTTGCGTCCGGTAGCGATCGCCGCAATGCAGCGAAGAAGGAAGCATTCCGGGCCCTCGAGGCCCTTGTGCAGGGAAAAGGCTTCGCCGGGGCCAGGGGGTACAAAGGAAAGTCGAGGATGCTGGACGAGTACCTCGTGATCGTCAAAAGGATCCGCGGCGAGAGGAAAGAAGACGGCCCGAACCCGCTTAATTTATGGGGGATTTTTTTTGGTGAGAAGGGATTCGGATCGATCAGGAACCCGACGGAACGCGCACAGGTCCTGGAGATCGCTCGGGAGGTCATCGAGAAGATCGGCGATGCGGGAGCCCTCTGGGCTTTCAACAGTGTTCTCGTGAAGCTCACAGTTGTGAAGGACGCCGGCGCCCGTGAGAAGATCATGAACAAAGCGCTCGTGATCCTCCGGGAGATCGAGCGAGTTTATCACGACGATCAGGGCAGACCGCAGGCCTTTTCAAACCTTTCTTGGCTGTTCGCGAAAGAGGGATGGTTCCGGGTCACGGATGTTGGGGAGCGAATGACCCTTTTGGAGTTCATTCATCAGCTCGTGAAGTGGAGCGGGAAGAGCAGTTCGGAAAAGTTATTGCGGCTCAGCATTTTGTTCGACGACGTAGTCGCTGACGCGGAATTCATGCGGATCATTGCCGATTTCTTCGTTGCGGTTGAAAATTCCGTTGTTGACGAACGGACCAAGAGCGCTGCGGCCGAAAGAGCTGTTAACGCGATCGTGAATCTTACGGCACAGATCAAGGCCCGCGGAGCGAAGCCGTCAGATATCAGCTCGCAGCCGACAGCGCGCGGCCAAAGTGAAGGCGATCTGTGGCTGGCCAATCTGCGCGATATGCAGCGTTCAGAGGTTCGTATAAATTTGAAAAGTAACTTGGCCGGGGTTCCCCGGAAAGGGATTAACAAGATTTACAAAGCATGGTTGGTCACGGTCATTACCCTCGAGATTCTCAATTATGCGCTCTATGAAGGTTGGGCCGCCTTCGCCGCTTTCGGGGCATTGCTTGGCGGGAAGGGATTGAATGGAGTCGCGGCCCCAGCAGAGAGAGTTAGGATTTTAGAAATCGCCAAGGAGATCTCAGAGGAAGGGACATATCCCTTGGCTGCTTTAAAAGCTTTTCTCGCGTTGCTTGCAGGAGCAGGATTTGGCCGCATTACGGTTCTTGAAGAGAGAGCTCAGATGTTGGAAAAATTTCTCGATGTCGCAAGAGGGATCTCCACCAGAGGAAACAGAGACTATGTATTTGACGCGCTCGGAGCGTTGCTTGGCGGGGAGGGATTTGGCCTGACCGCGGATCCTGCGGAGCGGATGCAGTTAATGGATAATTTCGCTGAAATCGTCAAGGAGATTCCCCGTCACGCCGGGGATGGCGTCCATCACATCTTTGAAGCTTTCAGGGAATTGTTCCGCGCAAAAGGATTTAATAGACACAAGGCTTTTGAGGAGCAAATGCGCTTAATGGATCAATTCTCCGAAATCGCCAAAGAGATCCCCAAGTATTCAAAGATCGACTTCTGGTATTTGTTTTGGGGGCTCGAAATAGTGTTTGGCGAGGCAAAATTGAGCCGAATCACGGGCCCCGCAGATCGAGCACTGCTCATGGAAGAATTTGTTAAATTTACTATAGCAATCTCCGTATATGTGAAAAAAACGAAATATCATCAACAAGATGCTTTCCGTGCTCTCGTGAACTTACTCAGAGGGAAAGAATTTGCCCGGATCACGGACGATGCGGAACGGCGACGGATTTTGAGGCTCATTACAACAATCCCCGGATACGCGAAGGCGGATAGTGAGTATGCGATGGGCGCGTTCGGAAAATTGCTGGGCGGGGAGGAACTTGGCCGGATCACAGCCTTGGAAGAGAGAAAGATGTTTTTTGGAATTGTTGAAGAGATCCCCGGGAGTGCAAAAGAAAGAAGCAGTGAGGCATTCGCGGCTTTCGGGAAATTGCTTGGACGAGAAGGTCTCGGGAGGATCGCGGATCCGAACGAACGGATGAGTTATTTAGAGCTTATGCGGTCAACTGTGAAATGGGCGGGGGCCGATAGCGGAAAAAGGCTGAAAGAGCTCAACGCTTCACTGGTGATTGTCGCCGGGAATAAGGATTATTTGTCCATTCTCCAAGAATTTTCAGACGAATCCGCGTCTCTCGATGAGCGAATAAAAATTAACGCGGCCCAAAAGGCTTTTTACGCGATCGCTAATCTCGCCAAACAGATTGAGGCCCGTGAGGCGCAGCCGTCAGATAACAGCTCGCAGCCCACAGCGCGCGGCCAAAACGATGGGGATCTTTGGCTGGGAGTGAGTAATAAAGTCGATCGATCTGAAGTGCGTGCGATCAACCTGGAAGATTACGATTGGTTCAAGGCGATAAGCGACGGCCGCGACAGAAAACTAATGATGCGATTGGCGGCGGCTGTTGAAGATGCGATTTTCAAGAATGGGGCAAAAGGCGGCGCGGAGACACTTCGGGCGTTTAAGGAATTGCTCGGCTCGGATGGATTCGGGCGGATCACGGACACTGACGGGAAAATCGGTATCCTCAAGATCGCCAAAGATATCGCAAAGGCGAAAGAAGCCGGCCCGGATGCATTTCGAGCTGGCGGGAAATTAGCCGTTGGGGAAACCTCTCAATTTAAGGACGACTACCGCAGTCGTGAATTCGCCGCTCTCTCGCTGATGGTTGGCGGAAAAGGTTTCAGCCGGATCACGGACCCTGCGGAACGGGCACAGCTCACAGATAAGTTTTTAGAGATCGGCGGGGAGATCCCCGGATATGCGTTCATGGAAAGCTATGCTGTCTTCATGGCTTTCGGGGAATTTCTCGGCGGGGAAGGCTTTGGCGCGATCACGGACGCTACGGAGCGGATGCGGGTTCTAGATATATTTGCAGAGATCGCCAAAGAGATCTTCGAGTACTCGGCCACAGAGGTTAGCTGGCCTAAATTCACGGCCCTCGGGGATCTGCTTGCGGTAGAAGGCCTCGGACGCCTCGCGGGCGCCGCGGAACGCATGCAGGTTTTGGATCTGATCCGGCAAACGGTGAGATGGACCGGAAGCGATACCGAGAAAAATTTGAGGCGGCTCATCGACGAGGTTGGCTTTGTCGCCGGTGACGAACAATTCGCGGCCATTTTCGGGGCTTTTTCGGAAGCGATCCATGCGGCGGCGGGCGATCCGGTGAAAGCCACTGCGGCAGTCGAAACCGCCCTTGGCCAGATCAGCCGGCGCGCGGCACAGATCAAGGCCCGCGGAGCGCAGCCGTCAGACGACAGCCCACGGCCTGCAGCTTCAAAACAAGGCGAGGGGGACTTATGGTTGGGGACGTCGGCCGCTGAGCTCGCAGCGAGTCTCCAGCCTGAAAAAGCCCGTTCTGAGGCGCGCTTGAATTCATATTCAGGAACTGCTCAGTCGGCTTTCGGGGAAAACCGCCGTGCTGAACTACGGATCAACTTGGAAGACTACGCTTGGTTTCGAAAGATCACAGACACGACCCAACGGACCCAATTTGAACGACTGGTCGCTAGGGTGGAGGGGAATTTCCTCAGAGGAAGAAGGCCGGCTGCCGCTGCTTCCGCGGAATTTCGGAAAATTTTCCAGAGACTCCTGTCCAGGGCAACGGTTCACGCGGAGCGGGTCCGGATCCTCAAGATTGCCAATAGGATCGTGGTGTCGCAGCCGCGTGCGGCGGTCGAAGCTTTTGCGGCATTGACCGGAGGGAAGGGATACGCATCGATCAAGGACCTCGCCACGAGATTACGGGTTTTAGATGCGTTTGCTGGAATTATTCGAATGATCGGCGAGAATGCCGCATCAATGGACGGGGTGGCATTCGATGAACTCAGGAAATACGTCGGCGGGGCGGCATTTAACCGGATTACGGATCCTCAGGATCTGCTGAAGGTTCTGAAGATCTTTAGGGCTGTTCCGGGAGCCGCAAAAATAGATACCTTCAACGCCATCGGTTCCCTCGCTCGTTTGCTGAAAGGTGCGGGGTTCCAGCGTATCACGGATCCCGCGGAGCACGCGACGGTCATGGCGATCATGCAATCGATCCCCCGCAATGCCCGGGAACGTTGCCGGGATTCCTTTGAAGGGTTGGATTATTTGCTGTGGACGGGATTCGGAAGCATGAAGGACCCTGACGAGCGGGCAAAAGTTTTGGAGATCGTCAAAAAGATTCTTCGATACGTGAAGGAAAATAAAGGACGTTTACTCGAAAGTCTCGGGGCATTGCTAATCGGGAAAGCTTTCCAATCGATCGCGGACCCCAAAGAGAGGGCGAAAGTCCTAGAGATAGCTCAGAGCATCCCGGAACACGCGGGTGAGCGAAGCGAGCATGAATTCACTGTCCTTAGGGAATTTCGTGGCAAGGCTGCCTTCGACAGGGTGGCTGACGCGGCAGAGCGGATGCGGTTACTGGATGAAGTGGTAGCTCTTTCGAACGAGATCTCTGAAGGCATGGACAAATGGAGTACGAGAGCCCTCAGCGCTTTTGGAGCCTTATTGGATGGCGCGAGTACTGGCTGGCTTTCGGACCCCGCAGAGCGAAAGCGGGTTTTTGACAAATTCCTTCTCATTGTTAAGGGGATCCCAGTTTATTTGAAAGAAGATAGTGAGTGGGCATTTCTCCATTTAGAGTCATTGCTCCACGGAGAAGGCTTTCAGCAGATCTCGGACGCCGTGGTAAGAATAGAGGTGCTGGAGCTCATACGGCAAACCCTGATGGGGAAGGGCAATGGCGCGGGGGAAAAATTGAACGCGTTGCACGACTCTCTTGACGGGATTAGCCATAACCCGGAGTTGTCTACAATCCTCGATACTTTCACCGCGGAACTTGTGAAAGCCCCCGGGGAGCCGGCAAAGACCGCTGCGGTCGAACGGGCACTCAGCCGGATCGAGTTGCTCGCCATGCAGAGCGAAGCCCGTGGTGGGACGGAAGTGATATCCGAGGGACTCGGGACTTCCGCCACAGAAGCGTCGGCGGACAGGCGGGACTTGGGAGACCTGTGGCTTTTAAAGAACAGCGATGCCCGGAGGTCGGAGGCCCGTACGGTCGAGCCGAACGATTATGAATGGTTCCGGTCCATGAACGAGGGGCCCGAGAAAGAAACGGTCCGGCAGCAGATCCGCGCGATCGTGGAAGATATCCAGAGCCATAAGGGTAGCGGGGCGCGGAGCTACGACGGCGGATTCTACGCTCTCGAGAAGCTGCTCATAGGAGACGGATTCAGCCGGATCGGGAATTCCGCCGAAAGGTCGCAGTTGCTTGCCAAATTTCACGAGGTTTTTCTCGGCGGAATTCTTGGTGATCAGACACCTCAGGGGAGCAGATATCTTGCGTTCGCGCATCTTCTCGGAGGGGCGGCATTCGGACGGATCACAAAGCCTGAAGCGCGGATGCGGCTCATTGACGAATTCTTGCGAACGGCCAAAGCCATAGCTCCTTATATTGTTTTCTATGAAATTCTTGACGGGAAAGGATTCAACCGGCTCACCAAACCTGAACAAATGGTAGCGGTCATGCAACTGATACGGAAAATAGTGAGAGTGGCCCTTGGGGAGGTTGAAGGGGCCGCGGGGGATACGGTAGCCGTCGCCAGGTTGAAAGAGATTTGGGAATCCCTTGAAGTTGTCGCCGGCCACAAGGAATTCGGGAGCATCCTCAGCGATTTCTCGGCGAAAATCGAAGTCGCGTCCGATAAAAAAACGTCGACTGCCGCGACCAAGACGGCATTTGCGGCGATCATGAATCTCACCCGGCAGATCGAAGTCCGCGGGGGAAAACCGTCAGACGACAGCACACAGCCGACAGCTCACAGCCAAGGCGAAGGCGTGAAGGACCTGTGGCTGAAATCTACCGCCCGTTCTGAGCTGCGTATTGACTTAAACAAATTCGTCTGGTTTGCGCAGGCCGATACGGCTCACAAAACGGAACTGGAAAAGCTGGTTGCGGCGGTGCAACAAGAAATCCCCGTTTATGCGGGAGATGAGAACGGAGATGCCTTCTCAGCTTTCGAGGCTTTGCTTGGCGGGGACGGGTTTTCCAAAATCGCGGATCCTGCGGTGAGAGAGAAGGTATTAGAAATCGCCCAAAAAATCCCCGGCTATGCGAAAGAAAAAAGCGCGCAAGCATTTGCGGCTTTTATGAGTTTGCTCGGCGGGAAAGGGTTCGGAAATGTTAAGGATCCTGCGGAGAGAATGCAGGTTATGGGTGAATTTGCGAAAATTGCCCAAGAGATTTCCGGCTACGAGAAAGAATATGGCGGGACAACATTTGGGGCTTTGAGCTCATTGCTTGGCGGTAAAGGATTCGGAAAGATCACGAATCCTGCGGAACGGATGCGGGTTTTGGAGCTCACGGGACAAATCGTGAAATGGGATGGAACTAACAGCTGGCTAGAGTTGAAAAAGTTAACAGAGTTACTTATTTCTGTCGCCGCTGACAACGAATTCCAGGCCATTCTCGGGAATTTCGCGACGGAGATCAAGGAAGCGGCGGGCGATCCGGCGAAAGCCGCGGCGGAAAAAGCTTTCAACGCGATCGTCACTCGTGCCAAGCAGATCGATTCGCGCGGAGGAACGGAAATCAAGGAACGCCCGGAGGGATTCGCTACTGAGGACACGAAGGACCTGTGGCTGGGAAAAGATCAGGGACAGGATTTGCTTGCCGGGCAGTCAGGCCGCAAAAATGTCGGTCGATCCGAAGTGCCCTTGAATCCCTATTCAAGCACTGCTCGGCCGGCTTCTAGGGAAATCCGCCGTGCTGAGCTGCGACTCAGTCCGATCAACCTGGAAGACTATGCCTGGTTCCGGGCGATCCGCGATGAGGCACAAAAAGCGGAGCTGAAGGGCTTGTTTGCCAAAATAGAATTGGCGATCTCTCAGGCGCTCGGTGACACCCCTTCTCTTGACGTTCTATTTCACGATCTGATCAAAGGCCCGTTCTCCCAATTGCCGGATCACGCCGAACGCGTCCGAATCTTACAGATCGCCGAGAGGTTTTGTACGGCGGAAAGCTATTTTTCAACGGCGGAAGAAAGGCTCACTGGACTGATCGGATTTTTCGGCGGCGCGGGAATTCACCGGGTCACCGCTCGGCGCGAACAGGAGCTTGTGTTAGAAGCCGCTGTCCATATTGCGTCGCTTTCGTTCGCGCGAAGCGCGAACGCTTTTAAACATTTCGGCAAATTGCTTAATGGAAAAGAATTTGGCCGGGCCGCGCCGCAGGAGAGGCTGCGAATTCTGGAGATCGTCAGGGGTATTCCGGGCATTTGCGGCGATGTCAGCTGGCGTTCCTATGAAGCCTTCCATATCTTGATCGAGGGGCGGGGGTTTCGGCGAATGGCGCTGCCGGAGCGGGCGAGAGTTTTGGACATCGTGCGGCAGAGCGTCGGCAATGCGGGCGATCATTCGGATGAGATGATCGCGACGCTGGGGGCGTTGATCAACGGGGCCGGGTTCGTCCGGACCGAAGACTCCGTAGAGCGGATGTGGCTTCTTGATCAGTTCGCGAAGATCGAGAAATCCGGCGCTGAAGAGGCGTGGGGAATGGAAGACAGTCTCGGAAAATTGTTCGCGGGCGCGCGCTTTAACCGGATCAGCACTTTTGAGGAGCGGAGGATGATCTTCCGGATCATCAAGGCCATTCCCCAGCATGACGCGATCGATGCTCTGCGGGCCCTGATCGAAGGAAACGGGTTCGCTTTGGTCACGGATCCCCGTGAAAGGATGGACGTTTTAAAGAAATATTTCAAGATCGCCAAAATGATGAACCGCTCGATCGACTGGGAATCCAATGACGGGAGGAATGGCTTCCTTCCATTCGGGGCAATGCTGGGCGGCGCGTGGTTCGGCGTGACGGCAGGGGCCGGGGTCTGGCGCCGCATTTTTGATGAATTTGCGCGGATCGCCGGCGCCCGGGAAATGTTCATGGTTTATCCTCTGGATTATCAGCGCCGGACTTTTATGGCGTTCCTGAAACTGCTTGCCAGCGAAGGATTCAACCGGAGCGCGAATGCCGCGATGGGGATGCGGCTCATGGACCAGTTCCTGGAAGTCATCCGGAGGATCGACGAGGATGTTTCGTCGCAGCGAGCGGACACGATCGAGACGTTCGGAAAATTACTGGGCGGAGACGATGTTTTTTCCCCTGCCGCGACCGATGATCCGGCGCATTTGGGGATCGTGATGGAGGTTGCGCGGTTTGTTTTGAAAAACACCGGAAATGACAGCCTTAAGGCGATCCAAGCTCTCCGTCACAAGGCCCTGGGGCTTGCTAAGAAAAACGAATTGGATCATATCCTGGATCTTTATTCAAATAAACTCGAGGAGGTCGAGAACGATCGTGCCAGGGCGGTCGTGATCGAAACGGCCTATGCGGCGATCAAGAACCGTTTAGCTCAAATGGAATCCCGCGAAGCCAAGGGAAAAAGGCGGCCGGCCAGCGGCGCCTCGGAGCGTAAGCCCGGTGAGACCGGGGATCTCTGGTTTCAGACAGAGGTATCGGGAGTCGCGGGTCTCGCGCGCTCGGAGACGCGGCGTGATTCAGAAAATACGGTCTTGGGCCTGATCGCGGATATCCATGACCTGGTTTCATACCTGTCTCTTTTGGCGCGCCTGGGCGACCTGGGACGCAGCATCCGGGACTGGTTTTTGGTGATCACCCGCCAGGCGACGCTTGCGGAAGTTCAAAAGGCGCAGCTGGAACGGATGATTTCGGACTTATATTCTGACATCGCAAAATCACCGTTTCTCATCCGAATTCCCGATGATGCTTCGACCCAAAAGGCGGTTCAGGGGCTTTTTCAGAATTCCTTTCCTAAAATGAAGGATCACGCGGAGCGCGTTCGGGTCGTGGAGACCGCAAGGAAGTTTTGTTTCATTGAGGCGGGTTTCGATATGCCTGCCGGAAGGATCTACGCGCTTTGGGACCTGCTTGTCGGGCCGGGTTTTACCTCGATGACGGATCCCGGAGAACGTAAGATGATTTTGGAAATTGCGAAGGATATCCCCGGATACGCGCCGGAGAGTAGCGGTTTCGCACTCGATGCTCTTAGGTCATTGCTTGACGGGAAAGGTTTCGGCAAGATCAAGGACCCTGAGGAGAGGAGTCAGGTGCTAGATAGATTTGTGGCGGTCGCCAGAGAGATTCCAATACTTGCGAAGAAGAGTAGCGTGTCAGCATTAGCCTTTAGCGAATTTCGCGCATTTGGCGCAGTGCTGGGCGGGGATGGCTTCGGCAAGATCACGAACGCTACTATGCGAATGAACGTTCTAGAACTTATTCTGCAAATCGTGAGAAGGGCCGGGAATGATACTTATGAGGAACTGAAGGCGCTTGGAAATGCGCTCGATCTTGTCGCCGCCCATGAGGATATCGGCGGTATTCTCAGTGATTTTTCGGTGAATGTAAAAGCAGCGGCTGATGAGCCGGCAAAAAACGCGGCGGCCGAAAAAGCTGTCAATGCGATCGTCAATCTCGGCAAACAGAACGAGGTTCGCGAGGGAACGGAAGTCAAAGAACTGCCGGCGAAGCCCGCGCGTGGGGACGCGAGGGACTTGTGGCTGGAAAATGGATCGGCGGTGTTCGGCGCTGCCCGCTCGGAGGCGCGTACCGCCAAACCGGCGGGTACAGATCCAGAAGACCATACAGGGTTCGGAACCATCTCGGAAAAAATACACCGGGTCGTGCTGCAGGTGCCCCTCAGGGCTTTGTCTCTGATTTGGATTTTAATCAAGATCGCTGTAACGCCAATTATCATATTAATTGAGTACGGTATGGAACTGTCTCAATACAGGATTTTGCCGGGGCTAGCGCTGTCGTCTGGAAGTGCGGCAGGGATCTTGTTCCTCCTGGTTACGACCGAGCGTCTGTATGATGCCGGCCAGTACTTTTTAGGATTTCTCACAAGCGTGACGCTTGTGCCCTTTGGGGTTTCCATATTAGCGCTTATTGATAATGGGTACGTAGGCGTTGTGCTAAGGACATCCCCTGAGGAATGGACAGGGTTCATCAGATTGGTTTTAAAGATTAATAAGAGAAGCAAAGGCGAATCGTGGGTGCGTGTTTGGTGTATCAGAAGGGTTCTTGACTATATGGGGAGCGAAGGATTCCGGCAACTTCGAAGCCGTCAAGAAAAGGCAAGGGTTCTGAGGTTTGTGGAAGCGAACTTATTCAATATACTCGAGGACCCTCACCCTTTAGGTCACTACATCTTCACCGGCGAGGAAGTGCTGTTAAAAAAAATCATGGAGCCCGCCGCATTTCTGTCAGGCGAAGCATGGAAAGGGATCAAGGATCCTGCCGTAAGATTGCGGATCTTGGAAATCATGCCGGTGCGGCCCAGATTTTCTTTCGCGGCATTTGTGGATTTCTGCGCGGAGCTAGTCAAGTTTTCGGATCCCAAGGAACAGATGGGAATTTTAAATGTGACGTATCAGATCATGAAATGCTGCGAAGGGGACTCGGCCGGAGGGACGTTGTCCCCGCTCACAGAGCTGCTCAATAAGTTCCCACGGTATTCGGGCGATGCGCGATTGAAGGACATTCTTACGGGTTTTGAGACGGCCATCGGGGAAGCCGCGGGTGACCGGGCGAAAGCCGTTGGAGTGATCGAAACCACTCTTCGTCAGATCAGCCAGCTCGCGGCCCAGATCGAAGCCCGCGGAGGGACGGAAGCCAAGATCACGAAGTCTGGTGAGAATTCGAATGACCTGTGGATGGAAAAACCTCCGGTCCGTTCTGAGCTGCGTCTGAATTCTGATTTAGGCGCAGCTCCGCCGGCTTCCAAGGAAAGCCGCCGCTCTGAGTTTCGGATCAACCTGGAAGACTTTGCCTGGTTCAAAACGATCGCTGACGAGACTCAGAAAGAAGCCCTGAAACGGTCGGTGTTGGCGGCGGAAAGCGATCTTGACGGTTCTGATGCGGCAACATTCAACGCCTTCAAAAAATTGCTTGGCGGGAAAGGATTTGGCCGGATCGCAGAAACTGCAGAGCGGATCCGGGTGATAAACAAATTTCATGAAATTACTAAAGAAATTGCTGCCCGCGTAGCAGATGATCATTCGGCGTCATCCTCCTATGCGGCTGCATTCTACAATTTGGGAGAATTGCTTTCCGGGGAAGGATTTGGCTCGATCACGGACTCTGATGAGAGGGCAAGATTTTTTGAAATTGCCGACGAGCTCCCCGGACTTGCGAAAGGAAATACCTGGTCTGCGTTTTTCGCTCTCGGTGCATTATTCAGAGGGGAAGGATTTGGCCGGATTGCGACAGCCGCGAAGCGGATTCGGTTAATGGATCAATTCGCTGAAATCGCCAAAGAGATCCCCGTCTACGCGAAAGAACGTAACTGGCCTGCCTTCGACGCCCTCAGGGAATTGCTGAGCGGGGAAGGGTACGATCGGATCGTGAATCCGGCGGAGCGAATTATCGTTCTGGAGATCATAACGCAATCGGTGAAAAGGTGGGCCGGGTTCGGCGTCGAGAAAGGTCTGAAAAAGTTCGCCGACGCGCTTGATATTCTTTCCGGCCATCCGGAGGCGTCGACGATCCTCGGGGATTTTTCAGCGGCGGTTGAGAGAGCGGGTTTCGATGAAAAGGCAAAGATCGTCGCGGCCCAAAGTGCCTTCACCGAGATCGTCAATCTCGCCAAACAGATCGAGGTCCGCGGGGGGACGGAAGTTAAAGAAACGAAACCTGAAACTCGGAATCCGGAATCTGAGAAGGATTTATGGCTGAAGCCGGTCGCGCTGCAACGTTCGGAATCAAGGGAACAGACCACCCGTTTGATGCCTGTGAAGCCGGAAGCTTATAAATGGTTCGAGGCGATTCAAGACACCGGACACAAAGCGGCGCTGAAACGGAAAGTCGCCGAGATTAACCGTGAGATTTTTCGTCTTGGAGAAAACAGACGAGAGATGGCCCTTAGTGCCTTTGGGCATACGCTTGCCGGGCAGGCATTCAAAAGGATCGAAGTCGCCAAAGACCGGCTACGGTTCTTGAATATGTTCTTGAAAGGGTTCAGGGAACTCTCGAAGTTTAAGTATGAGGACGATCAGAGAGGAGCCGTATTTGCGGCCCTCGGAGATTGGCTGGGCGGGGACGGCTACATTTTCCCGACGCTCAATGCGGAGAGGACAACGGCATTGAACCGATTTCTCATGATCTTAAAAACGATCCCTCTGCACGCGAAAGAAGATAATTGGTGGACGTTCACGACGATCGGAAAATTATTGGGCGGGGAGGGTTTCGCGCGGATCTCGGACCCCGGGGAGCGCGAGTGGACCTTGGCGACCATCACGAAGATCATCGAAGATACAGGAGAAAATAGCGGCAGCGCACTGGCTGTTTTCGGGGATCTGCTTAAAGGCCAGGGATACGGCGGGATGAAAGACTTGGCGGCGAAGAAGCAGTTTATTGATAAATTTCTTGAGATCATCCGGGAAATACCGGGTTTTGCGAAACAGGCGAGCCGGGTTGCGTTTGAGACGCTCGGGCAATTGCTTGCCGGTGAGGGGTTTAACCGGATCACGGACGACCGGGAAAAGAAGAAGGTTTTAGAGGTTGTCGCGAAGACCCAGAGTTTCTTTCTTCAGAACGAGTTTGGCATGGAGGAGCCGGGGGCGATTGCTTTAGACGCCTTCAAGGCATTGCTCGGCGGGGAAGCGTTTCGTTTGATCAAGGACCCCGCGGAACGGGTGCAACTCATGGATAAGTTCGCCGCAATCGCCATAAAACTTTTTGACTATTCCTACGGTCATCAAGACGAAGATGACTATGTTAATGATCGCGATGTGAACATAGCAACGAAAGCGTCTTTCGTCGCCCTCGATAACTTGGTGAGCGGCTTGGGGTTTAGCCGCATTACGGATGCCGGGGAGCGAATGGGGCTGATGAATGAATTCCTCACAATTGTCCGGGAGATCCGGCAGAACCGGGAGACAGACAGTGCGGCGGAGATCGGTCTGTGGGGAGGATTCTTCCTCATGGGAGGACTCGGGGGGATCACGGACTCCCTGGAGCGCGCAAAGGTTCTGGGGATCGCTAAAACGATCATCAGGAGCATGAAATGTCCGGATGGGGCGATCAATGCTTTTAAGAAATTTCTTAACGGGAACGGGTTTATGCAGCTCACGGATGCCGGGGAAAGAACGCGGGCTATCGATGAAGTCCTTGAGGCCATAAAAGAGTTCGACCGCGTTTACGAAGGAAAAGTTTTCTTTCCGCTGGATAACAATGTGTCACAAGCCTTCGGGGGATTGGCAGATTTGCTTGGCGGTGAAGGATTTGGGCGAATCACGGATGCGTCGCACCTGATAGGTGTCTTGGAGTTCTTGCGGCAGACCGTGAAATGGACCGACGTGAAGCAGCGGGCTGCGTTCAGCGGTCAGCTTGAATTCCTTGCTGGCGATGAGAGGTTTAAAACCATCCACAGCGATTTTTTGGAGGCGATGGCGCGTGCTGCGGACGATCGGGCGAGAGCCGATGTGGCCGCGAAAGTTTTTCGCAGCTGTGAGCAGCTCGCCAAACAGATCGAGGTCCGCGGGGCGAGACCGTCAGACGACAGACGACAGCCGACAGCTCTCGGTCAGGCCGAAGGGGATTTGTGGACCGCGAAACCGGATATGGATATGCAATCAGGGCCATGGGAGCGAAGATCAGAGCCATCGGACCTTGAAACCGGAGACAAGACCGCAAGCTCCAGGTTTCAGGTGACAGATGGTCGCTCCGAAGCGATGCGGTCAGAGTCACGGTATTTCGAGCTATCTCAATTGGTCTCTGATGTTGAATGGAAGATCTACGAGGTACCGTTTACCGTTCGCGATAG
>CAIJDY010000051.1 GCA_903819565.1 Candidatus Omnitrophota bacterium
ATCGCAGGGACGGAAGCGTGGATTACGGCGAGCTTCGTCTCAGGAAGATCGCAACATTCCAAAGCTCCTATTTGATGTCGCCTGTGAATTACATCGCAAACGCCCTGGCGCCTCGTGTCTCGGCGGCGATCATGAAGATCTGGTCCCGGCATAAACGCTATACCCGTTACCGGGGCATTACGACGTCCTGGGATGCGCAAGTGGACAAAGATGTCTGGACCACCAATATCGATACGTTGGTGATACACCGGGCGCTTGAGGATTCAGAGCTTCTCCAGAAGATCGGCGATATCAAAAAGGCGGGCGAGATCGGCGTCGGCGGCGGCCATATCTCGACCTTGCTCGCCACGCTTTTCCAAGGTCTCAGGGAACTTTGCATTTCCGATATCAGCCTTTACGCCCTTCGCACCGCCAAACGAAATATCCTCCCGTTCCTTCAAACGCAAACGCGTTTTCGGACCTTCTTGGGCCAGGGCCTCGGCGCGATGAGTCATGATCTCGACCTTTTGGTCGTGAATCCGCCTTATATCCCGGTGTCGCCGTTCGAAACGCGGCCCCATACGGACCCTTATCGCGGCACGGGTCTGATCCGTGAGGTGATGGAACACGGGATCGAGCATCTGAATCCCGAGAATCCGGAAGCGAGCATCATCATGAATATCAGCTCGCTTGCCATGGATGATTTCAACCATTACCTCTCACTCTACGGCGACAAGCTCGTGATCGAAGAGGTCGGCAAGCCCGTCAAAGTGCCGCTCAAGATCCGCGCGATTACCGACAAGTGGAAGGATTATCTCGTCGGCCGCGGGCTGCTGGAGAAAATAGAAAAGCCGGCGAAGGGCCAGGAACAATATTGGCACACGCTCCAGGTCTACCGCATCCGCTCCAAAGCCGTCGTCGAAAAGTTCGCCGCCGCCCGCTCCGAGGCGCGGCAAGAAGATGACCGGAAGTTGACGCCCGAAGAGGAGCAGAGGCTCAAGCCGGAATTCAAGGGGACCGCGGCGGAATTTTTCGATCAGTACAAGGCGACGGGAAGACCCTTCCTTGAAGCCTGGGAAAAGGAGCATCCGGACGAGAAGCTCGCCGTGCTCGTTCGCCACGGGCCTTCCGCCGGAAATATCCTGGGATACGAACAGGAGAATTCCCTGGCCTCGCCTTTGACGCTTATGGCGAAGCTGTTCTTTGTGCCGGCCTTCACGGACTTTTTCAAAAAAAGAGGGATTGTTTTTGACGTTTACCGTTCCAGCGATCTGGAGAGGGCCGCCGGAACGATCCTGCCGCTCGCCAAGTGGGCCGGCAAGACGCCGGAGCTCGATCCGAGATTGCGCGAGATCCAAACCAACTGGTCCGGCGGTCATTCCTTCGAAGAGACCGAAGGGATCGACCATGAAATGCTCAAGATCTTCCGGCGGGATCCGGGAGCCTTCGAGATCGAGGGCTTTTCCGGAGCCGGATTCCTGCAGTCCCTGAGCGGTCTTTGGCTGGAAGAAACACCTCGTCGCCCGGAGCGG
>CAIJDY010000052.1 GCA_903819565.1 Candidatus Omnitrophota bacterium
GCCAACTGAGGCCCCAACACTGAAAGCACCAGCACCCAGAGCATCCATTTTTACCCGCATTGTCCAAGGAGAGATCCCGGCCAACAGGATCCTCGAGGACGCCCGCTACCTCGCCTTCCTGGACCTCCGGCCCGTCAACCCCGGACACACACTCGTAATCCCGAAAGAAGAGATCGACTATATTTTTGATATCGAAGACGAACTCCTCAAGGGCCTCTTCGTTTTCGCGAAAAAGGTGGCTAAAGCCATTCGGAAGAGCATTCCCTGTAAAAAGGTCGGCGTGATCGTGGCCGGGATCGAGGTCCCCCACGCCCACGTTCACCTGATCCCGATCATCAGCAGCCTCTCCGAGCTCAGTTTCACCAGGGCGAAAGACGTTCCGCAAGAGGAACTCGCCGCGGTAGCCGCGAAGATCCGTTCGAATCTGGAGAAGTAGATTCTTTTACGCGGTCTTCAGGAACGCCGCGAGAAGTTCCGGGTGGGTTTTCGTGACTGGAAATTGAGGAAACTCCGCGGCGATCTTTGCCGGCGGGCGGAACAAGATCCCCCGGTCGGCCGCTTGGAGCATGGTAATGTCGTTGTAGGAATCCCCGGCCGCCACCACCTTGAAGCCGAGCCCCTTGAGTCCCCTTACGGCCTGTTCTTTGCCGTTCTTTTGCCGCAGATGGTACTGCGCGATGAATCCTGCGGCGTCCGTTTCCAGCTTATTGCAAAACAAGGTTGGAAAATCCAGCTTTTTCATCATCGGGCCGGCGAATTCATAGTAAGTGTCCGAGAGAATGATCACCTGGAAACGCTCGTGCAGCGCCTTCAGGAACTTTTTCGCGCCGGGCAACGGGTCCATGCGTTTGATCGCCTCCTGAATGTCGCTGAGACGGATCCCCTCTTTTTTCAGGATCGCCAGCCGGGTGCGCATCAGCTTGTCGTAGTCGGGTTCGTCGCGGGTCGTGATCTCAAGCGCCTTGACCTTGGTCCGCTTGGCCACATGGATCCAAATCTCGGGGATCAATACGCCTTCCAGGTCCAGACAACAGATCATGCTTCGCTCCTTGGATTGTTTGAAGTGGGATTATAGCCGAACGAGGAATCTTTGAAAAACAATCTTTTGGACCCGCCGTTCTTTACCGGATCTCCGCGTGATGGTTCACGGGCCCCCAGCCTTTCCCGAGACCCGGGGCGGTGCGGATCGCTTCCGTGATGAAGCGTTTCGCGATAGCGATCGCCTCGGGCAGGTTTTTTCCTTTGGCCAGGTCCGCCGTGATCGCCGCAGAATAAGTGCATCCCGTTCCGTGGGTATGGCGCGTCCGGACCCTCGAAGCGCTGAAGATCTTCGTCCGGCCGTTCCGATAAAAAAGGTCCAAAGCCGCCCCCTTCAAGTGGCCGCCCTTGACGAGGACCGCTTCCGCGCCCATTCCGGCAATCCGTTCTGCGGCCTTTTCCATAGACTCCTCATCGTAAACCCGGATCCCGCTCAAAGCAGCCGCCTCCGAAAGATTCGGCGTCACGAGCGTCGCCCGCGGCAACAGTTCTTTGATAAAAACGCGAACCGCATCTTTTTGCAGTAACGAAACGCCGTGTTTGCTGACCATCACGGGATCCACCACTAACGGGCAATTGAATTTTTTCGAGCGGCCGGCGACGGCACAAATGACCTCGGCGATCCCCAGAGCTCCGATCTTGATCGCCTGCGGCGGAATATCCGCGAGGAGGGCGTCAAGTTGCCGGACCACCCATGAAGGCTTCAGGATGTCGACTTGCCGGATTCCCCGCGTGTTCTGGACCGTGAGAAGCGTAATAACGGCCATCCCGTAAACGTGCCGCTGGTGGAAGGTCTTGAGATCGGCCTGAATCCCGGCTCCCCCGGAAGGATCGGAACCGGCAAGCGTCAATGCGACCGGGATCACTTCGTCGCTTCCTCGAACTGCTGAATGAATTCCCGCGGGCTACCGCCGGTATAAAGCCGTATGACGGTGTCCGACCGGGGCACGTGGACATAGAACGAAGGAAATCCGGTCACCCGGTAATGGGAGGCAAGGGCGTTCTCCTCCGGGCCCGCCTCGGGGTTCACATTGACCATGAGCTTGTCTTTCAGGAATTCCTTCACGGCTGGGGAAGACAGGATCTCTTTCTCGAACTTGCGGCAATACGGACACCACCCGACGCTGATATAAACGGCCATGGGCTTGTCGGTCTTTTTGTATTCGTCGAAAGCCGTGGTATAGCCTTCGGAACCCTCGTACCAGCCGTCCGACCATTTAGAAGATCCGGTCTTCGGAGTAAAGACCGGCGGCGTCTGCAACGGAGCGGCCTTCGAGGGGTCTTGAACTTCTTGCACCTTCGCGTCTCCGGAAGCCGGTGCCTGGACGGCGGCTTCCTCCGCCAGCGCTTGCCGTGAAACCGTTCCGAAAAACAGGACGACCAGGACTATGAAACGGGGAATGAAAGAATCTCTTACCTTCCGAGGGAACATAAACCCTTTCTTGATCAATGATCGTCCTGTTCGGATTTAGAATACTGCTGCTTGATCCCATCCATCACAGTGGGCGGCTGGATCACCGGTTGATAGCCGGCGGGAAGCGGCACCGGGAACGTCAGGACGTCATAGAGGCCCACGCCGATCCTCTCCACCATGGCGCAAGTCCCCTTTAAAAAACCGGCAAAGAGTCTTGTCATGGGGTCACGGTCGCTAGATATTTTCGAGGTCTGAACGTAATACTCTCCCGGGGACGCCACGATGTTCGTCAACCCGCGTCCCAACTTAATACCCGGATCATCGTTCGCGAAAAGACCATGCGTCATACAAACGAGCCCCACCAAAAGAAGAAACCCTGCTTTCTCGAAAACTTTCATAAAAGTCCTCCTTTTTTCCGGAACACTTCATTTTTTCTAACGGCTCACTTCCGAAGTCCGGCAAGATCCGTCAGAGCCCCGCGATCGCAGTTTGCGGCTACATGAAAGAAGCGAAGGATGAGGCCAGAAAGGTCGTCAAAGCGATGGCGATGAGCGCCACCGCGATCACAAACGCGGTCCATAGGGCCTTGGCCTTCTTTGAGAATTTCGGGCTTCGCCACAATAACGGGATTCCGAAAGGCCCGACCATAAAAAGCATGAGAAGGACATAAGGCACGGAATCCCCCTTAAAGATCCTCGGCTTGCCGGCGGCCGTTTGAAAAGCATCCACGGCGGCGGGAAAAACCACTGTCAAATAAACCACCCCCATCAGGCCCCACACGAACCAGGAATGGCTCAGGAGAACGCTCACAAAGATCCCGGCGACCATGGAAAGCAAGGTCAGGCCCTTCGCATAGTCCTTCAGATAGATCTGCCCGAGCCCGGGGATCAAGACCGAATAAAAACATGCGAGACGTGGATTTTTCATAAGGGAGACGGCGCGACCGCCGCGGGGGTGATTTTCTTTTCAAGGACTTTCCCGCTCCGCTCGATCCGGAACATCTGCGCCTCGTTCTCCTTCTGCGCCAGAACAGCGCGGTAATAATGCTTCCAGTTATCGAGGTCCGTGTCATTTTGCCGGAGCAGAACGTCCCCCCGCAAAAGCCCCGCCTGCGATGCGGGGGAATCCTTAAAAACCTCTGTCACTTTGAACTGCAGGGACTTGGGATCCCGCTCCGCCCGGAACCCCAGGCGCGGCGAATCCGGGCTGAGATAAAAAACGGTCACGGGAAATTCCAGGGTCTGCTTCTTGCGCTGGATGGTGAATTTTTTCAGCACTTCCCCGTTATTATTCAGAAAAAAATCGAAAAGGTTCACCGGCGTCACTTCCTGGCCGTCGATCTTCAGGATCATGTCCCCGTCCCGAAGCCCCTGTTCATAAGCCAGTTGGGATGGCTCCGCTTCGTAAACGAGATAATGGAGGGTCTCATCGTCATAAAGAAGATTGCAGCCCAGAACGATACTTTTCATTTTCGGGAATTTTTTCGCGACGAGCCGTGCCTGGATCTTCTTGGCGAGAAGGCCTTCGAAAACGCCGGTGGATTTGTCGTTCCGCCGGAATCCCTTCGACGAAAAACCGCTTTTCCGCTTAAAATAACCCTTGAGCCCCACGACCGTCATGGTAGGGTCCTTTTCCACCAGGCCGATCTCCAAAGCACAAAACCCTTGCGAGCCAAAGGTCGGCGCGTTGGCCCATTCCTTATATTCTTTTTTATAAAGCGGAAAGGTCGCGGTCTGGATATACCCGCCCTCTTTCCGTGAAACCGCCAGAGGGATCTTTTCCTCCTCCAGCGTCGCGATCGTCGCGTTCCAGACTTCTTCCATGTTCCCGGGAAGCGGGAAAGAACGCCCTCCGGATTTCGAAGAGGTCAGGGAAAAGCCGGAGCAAAAGATAAATAAAAAAAGCAGGCCGCCGATCGCTCGCAGCCTGCTTTTTTTAAAAAAGTGAAGCGGTTCCAACGGGTTAACGCGCGACCGTGTCGCCCTTCATCGCGACCTCAGGGCCCGTGGGCGCTTTGGCATAAGCATCCGCGGCGCTCCAGATATGGTTGAACATCAGGATCCCGATACCGACCCAGATCACGGGATACCCGACGAGGGTCCCGAGAAGGATCGTCGTAATGATCCCACCGATCTCGATGACGATCATGGCCCCGGTCTTGAGCTTCCCGCTCTTGTTCTCCATTTCCCCGTTCAAATACTGCCCCCAACCCGGCAGCACCAGGGATGCCGCGCCGCGGGTCAGGCTCTTTTCGCCGCGATCCTCTTCAGCCGCATAAGCCAAGCCGCTCGCGCTGACCATGAGGGTCACAAGAGCCAACACTGCTATGATCTTTTTCGCCATAACTTCCTCCTTTCCGATATTCAAGAACGCCTGCTATTAACGGCAAAAACTGGTTTGATTTTAGTTCTAAGTACGGGTCCCGTCAAGGCCGCCGGCCGTCTCAAAAGGCACCTCGTTATGGGAGATTATTTCCCGGCCGGAAGGCCGAAAGTAAAACCTTGCTTCACTTTCTCGATGAGCGCGGGGAGGACTTCCTGATAGTCGCGGACCAAGCCGTAATCGGCGTGACGGAAAATAGCGGCCTGCGGGTCTTGATTGACGGCGATGATCTTGCCGGATTCCTTCATGCCCGCGAGATGCTGAATGGCCCCTGAGATCGCCACTGCCACATAGATTTTCGGCCGGATCGTCTTCCCGGTCTGTCCGACCTGCCGGGCGTAAGGCGCGTAGCCGTTGTCTACGGCATGGCGGCTGGCGCCCCAATCCGCGTTGATCCCTTTGTCCTGAAGCGCCTGGACAAGCTCCCTGATCAGTTTGAAATCATCGTGTTCGCCGGCCGGCCGGCCGCCCGAGATCACGATATCCGCCACGAAAAGATTGTCCCCGCCGCCCTCCTCGCGTTTCGTCTCAAGCACCTGGACCGCAAAATCATCCTCCGTGAACTGGGGCTTGAATTCGGTCACCGTCCCCGTGCGTTTCGGGTCCGAAGGAAGGATCTTAAAAGTCCCGGGCCTTGCGGTCGCCATCTGAGGGCACCAAAAACCCACGATCGTCGCCAGCTTGCTTTCTCCGTACGTCGGACGGATCGATTCAAGAACAGGATAAAAAACGGCTTTTTTGATCCGGTGAGCGTACTCCCCCACTTCGAGGCTCGTGCAATCCGCGGTCACGCCCGCGCGAACGCGGCTTGCGAGACGTGGCGCCAGTTCCCGGCCCGAAGTCGTGGCGCCGAAAAGCGCGATCTCCGGACGCTCTTTCTCGATGATCTGCGAAAGGATCGCGGCCGTCGGAAGGATCGTGTATTCCTTGAGACGCGGGTCGTCCACCACGACCACTTCGTCGGCCCCGTGCGCGATGAGTTCCTGGGCGGCGGCCTTCACCTGATGCCCGATGACCACGGCACGGACCTTTGTCTGGAGCTGGTCGGCGAGCTTGCGGGCGGGATTCAGGATCTCGAGCGAGGACCTCGAAGGTTTCGAGCCGTGCATCTCGACCCAGGTCAGGACCCCCCGGGCCCCTTTCCTGAAATCGACCCGCGGAAAATCCGTACCGGCCGGTACCGCGGCGGCTTGTTTTTCCTTCTCCGCGATTGCCGGAACGTGCGCGTGCTCCGCGGCCTGGCCTTTGTTCTTTTCGAATTCCTTCACAAATCCGTCGGCGAGATCTTTGGGATCGTGCCCCGAGATCATGTCCACGGGCGGCCGGTCCTTCTGGATATCCACGACCTTCGCGACCAGCGTCGGTGAGCCGTTGATCCCGACAACGCTTGTATCGGCACCCGTTTGGTCCAGCGTCCAGACTTCCAACTTGGTGTTCCGCGCCCGCATGGCGCCCTTCAGCGAAGGGTGGCGCGCGGGTGTCGCGGTCGGCGCGATCGAAATAAGACAAGGGATCGGGAGTTTTAATACCTGAAAGCCGCCCTCAATGATCCGGCGGACTTTGAGATGATCGCCGAAGAATTCCACCTTTTCCACGAAAGTCGCCTGCGGGATGCCGAGGTTCTCCGCGGTCTGCGATGGAACATGTGCGGTGTCGCCGTCCGTCGTCTGCCGTCCCGAAAAAACGATAAAAGGATCTTTGCCGCCTTTTTCAAAGCCCAGCTTTTTCATAAGCGAGGAGATGGCGTAACCGGTCGCGAAAGTGTCCGACCCTCCAAGTTTCCTGTCCGAAAGCAGGATGGCGCGGTCATACCCCATGGCGAGCGCTTTCTTGAGTGACTGCTCGAAGCTGGGAGGTCCCATGGAGATCACGATGAGCTCGGCGTCCGGGACGTGCTTCTTGATCTGGAGACCCTGCTCCAGGCCGAAGGTGCAGTCCGCGTTGATCATGGACTTGGCTTTGGTCCGGTCCATCAGACCGTCCGCGCCCATCCGCATCTCCGTCGGGAGCGGCACTTGTTTCATAATACTGATGATCTTTAAACCCATATTTTAAAATCCAAGGTTTTATTACAGGTTTTCATACTCCGGCCCGTCGCCGCCGTAGGGCGGGACCCACTCGACATTGCCGAAAGGATCTTTGATATCGCAGGTCTTGCAATGAACGCAATTCGCGGGATGAAGGTGCACGTCTTTTTTCCCCGTCTTCGCGTCCGTCACGATCTCGTAAACCTCGGCCGGGCAAAAATGCTGGCACGGCCCGCCGTATTTCGGGATGCAGACGTTCCGGCAAAGCTCGAGGTCCAGCACGTGGCAATGACTAGGCTGTTCCTCGTCGTGCTTGGAGCCGGAATAAAAAACATCCGTCACTTTATCAAAGGTGAGCTTCTTGTCGAACGCGAGCTCCTTCTGGAATTTTTTCGGGAACGGCTCTTTCACGTCCGCGAGTTTTTGGATGCAGGCCGCGTCTTCGTGGGTCTTCATTTTACCGGATGGCGTGATCCCGCGGCCGCCGGTCAGGATCTCCGTCGCGAAATGGAACGCGCCCAGGACCATGCCGTGACCGAACCCGGCGCGGAAATTCCGGACGCCGTACAGATTTTTGTAGCCGGCGCTTTTTTTGAACAAGGTTTCGTAAAGCGCGAGCTGCTTTTTGGAAAAATCATTTTTCCTGAGCGCCTCGAACGCGGTCTTGGCGGCCAGCATCCCGGACTCGATCGCGAGATGGACCCCTTTGAGGCTCGGCATGGCCAGAAACCCGGCGGAATCCCCCACGATCATCATTCCGTCGTGGTAGCACTGCGGCAAGGAATAAAGGCCTCCTTCGGGGATCGTCTTCGCGCCGTAGCGGAGGATCTTCCCTTTTTCGAGGATCTTGGCGACGAAAGGATGTTTTTTATAGACCTGCAGCGCCGCGTGAGGGTCGAAGGTCGGGTCCGTGTAATCCAGACCTGCGGCGATACCGACCGCGACCTGCCGGCCGTTCAGCCCGTAAATGAAACCGCCGCCGAAATGATTGAACGCGAACGGATACCCGAGGGTGTGGACGACGCGGCCCGCCTGAAAGGTCCCCTCCGGAACGTCCCAAAGCTCTTTGATGCCCGTGGAGTAGACCTGCGGGTTGCTGTGTTCCGCCAATCCCAATTTCTGGATGAGTTTTTTGGTGAGGCTGCCGCGCGAACCTTCGGCCAGGACCGTGATCTTCGCCCGGATCTCGTTGCCGGGCTGATAATTGTCCAGGGGCTTGCCGTGTTTATCCACGCCCGTGTCGATCGTCTTCGCACCCACGACCGCGCCGTTCTCATAAACCATTTCCGAAACGCTGAAACCGGGATAGACCTGGACCCCTTTTTTCTCCGCGAACTCCGCCGCCAGCACACCATCTCGGAATTTCGGAACCCCGACGAACTCGCCGCCAAAGTCACCGCCGA
>CAIJDY010000053.1 GCA_903819565.1 Candidatus Omnitrophota bacterium
CTTTCACTGCTTTTGAGCGAACCCTATGCGCTTTCCAGGAGCGCATCTCACTCGCAATGCCAGCTCTTACTTTTTGACCTGCAACGGCACATACCCGACTTCTTCGACGATCTTCTGGCCTTCAGGACTCAGGATCCAATCGATATAGGCTTTGATCTGGCCCTTGGGTTTGAAACCGGCATACATGTACAAAAAACGCGCGATAGGATAACGGTGCGTCCATGCAGCCTCGAAATCCAACGTCCCGTCCGCTTTGACCGGATTCACAGCTTCGGACTTATCCTCTTTTTTCACGGAAAGGATCTTGACCCCCGGTTGCTTGAGGTAGTAAGCAGCTCCCCCATAACCAATCCCGGACGGATCCTTGGAAACAGCGTTCGCTACCGCGCTCGTTCCCGGCATCGTCTGGCAATCCGCGGCATAGTCCTGGTTCTTCAGGATCTGCTCTTTGAGGAACGTGTAAGTTCCGCTCGAGGACTCGCGGCAATAGCGCAAGATCGAAGCGTTCGGCCCGCCGACTTCGTTCCAGTTGTTGATGCGGCCCGTGTAGATCCCCATGACCTGCTTCACGCTGAGCTCTTTGATCGGATTCGCCGCGTTCACGACGATCGCCAAGCTATCCATCGCGACCTTGATCTCTTCGGGATAATACCCGGCCTTCTGGGCCTTATCGATCTCGCTGGTTTTGATCGGACGGCTTGAGTTCGCGAGGTCCGTCGTCCCGTTAATGAGCGCCGCGATCCCAACACCCGATCCACCGCCGGTCACCTGAATGGCGGCCTGCGGATTCTTCTGCATGTAAACCTCGGCCCATTTTTGACCGAGCACGATCATGGTGTCAGAACCTTTGACCGTAATGTTCTTTTCCGCGATCGCGAGCGGCGCCATCGCCACCAGCGCGACCGCCAGAATCCCTCTTACGACCATCTTCGATGTTTTCATTTTCTTTTCTCCTTGTTATTCTTGATGAGGACTTTTCATGGGGACAATCCCTGAGGACTGTCCCATTAGAGCGATTGCTTAAAACTTGTACGTCATATCCAACTGGAACCGGCTAACTCGCTGGTCGGCCTGCGCACCGTTCGCCGTAGTGGCCCTTGTAGCGATCGGCGACACGAAGTAACCCGCGCCATTGATGGTCAGATAATCCGTGAGGTTATATCCCAATTTGACGACGTTACCGGCCTTATTCGTCCCGCCGTAGTTATACCCGCCAAAGTCGCTGTCATTAAAGGCGCCTGGCACTGAATTTGCGCCGATATACTTGTATTGGTAGCTCGCCTGCATATCACCTTTCTTCACGAGTTTCCCGAGCGTAAGGCCTAACGACCAGGCGTCAGAGCCTCCTGAGATCGCGTTGGCGAAAGGAGCCGCATTAGTGCTACCGGCCTTATTGCTCATATTATGAGCCCATTCACCGAACGGCCGCACGGGGATCCCGTAGGGATAAAAGGCCACTTCCTGATAAAGGCTTATGACATTAAAATTCTCTGCCGTCAGAGCAGCCCCTAAGAAAGGGTTCCCGTTGGCAAAGCTTGTGTCCGTTTTATCAGGATAGGCATACCAATTTTGACTTTGGGCGTAGTTTTGATAATTGTAGACCGAAAGAGCCGAGAGAGCATCCACAGGTCTCTCCAAGCCCGGAACGTAAAAGACAGGGTTCAACCCAACCTGATAAGCAAAAAGGTTGGCATCCTTACCACTGACCGATCCTAAGCCATTTCCGGATGCAACGTTACCTGTCTCCTGGAGAACGAACTGACCCAAGGTACCGTACGCTTTCAAGGTGAGGTTATCGGTCTTCAAAAGATTTACGTCGACCTTTTCATAGATGCCTTCCGGCTTCAAGTCTCGGTCCCAGATCATGTCCGTGGAACCTTTTTCGAAAGGATTGTTGAATTTCCCGGCCGTAACTTCCAAGCCGGAGACGCTCAACCCGTCGGCGAGGGAGATCTTCGCCCATTCCGGCGTATACGTCGCGTAGGCCTTCTCGATCCAGATATTCTTGAAGGTAAAGTCATTCCCGAAGGTTTGATTCGTGGAAATGGGATCCGCATTGCCATAAGCCGAGGAAGAACCGCCGCTGGCCAAAGAAAAACCCACTTTCATTTCCGGATTGAAAGTCTTTTCAAATCCAAAGCGCAAACGGAAACGGAAGCGATTCCTGTTCGGTTCATATGTGTTGGCGGTCGCCGAACTGCCAGCTCTTTCACCGTTCAAGTGGAATGCTTCATACCTCAAACGGAGGTCGCCGCTGAACTTAAGATCCTTGAGCCACTTGTTGGCGCCACCCGTCGAATCGCTCAAGCGCTGATTGAATTCCGCCTCACTCATCGGAGGAGTCGCTTCCACGCCACCTGAAGTATTTTGAACCTGGGCTCCGCTGGTCTTGAGCGCCTGGATCTCGGCTTTCTGCATCGAGACCGTGCTCTGCAGATCGGCCATTTGTTTTTGCATATCCTTGACCATGCTCGTCAAGTCGGCCTCTTCCGCGAATGCCACGGACGTAAGAGTCAAAAGGCAAACGACAAAAAGGCTCGCCAGTTTTGTGAGTGGGTGGTATTTCATAGGGGTCTTTCTCCTCCGGTTGAGTGGGTATTGAACAGAATTGCCTTCTGCTTGATTTGTTTTCATGCACGAAGTATAGAAAACCCATGTCAGGTCCTTATGATGGGATTGTAAAAATCGTGTAAACCTCAATGGCCGGGGTGACGCCTTAGAAGGGATCCCTCTGCGGCGGAAATTCTTACAGGAATTAGATCTTGAGGATTTTTACAGGTTAAAGCTTCTAACGGAGAATAAACAAGACTTCCCGGGCCGGAAGAGGAACTTATATAGAAAGCGGAGAATTAAAGCTTTTCGCTTTTAACCAAGACGAAGCTTTCGGGATCTTTTTGAACGCGGGCGAGGCTGATCTTGTAGCGCTGCTTGGGGGCGTCTTCGTTCTCCCGGATGCCGAACGAAGCGTAGGGGTCCGCAACAACCATGGAGAACCACTCCTTTTCTTGATCTTCTTCGGGTCTTTTGAAATCCATGGTCACGAGTTTAAGGATGTCCTTATCACCAGTCGCGTCCTTGGCCTGTTCCAAAAGCGAGAGGCTCGGTACTTTGACCTTTTTGAGTTCTCCGCGCAAAACCCGCTTGATCCTGAAGATCACGATGCTGCCAGCCGGCCCCATTTCTTCCGGACGTTTTTCAAGCGCGTCCACCGCCTTCCAAGCCTTAAGAGGTTTGACCTTGATGGGAATAACATCCAGCACGACGTTCACTTTCAAAGGTTTGGCCGAAGCAATGATAGAATTGATCGTCTCCGCTTTGAGAGACGCCGCAAAACACAAAACTCCGGCGACCCACAAAAGGATAAAAGCTTTTTTCGGAAAATATCGCATGGCACCCACCCCCTCAGAAATGCATGAGGACAAAAAAATTATTTAGAAAACCAACCAATCACGGCGTAGGAAGTCGCGGAGATCGCGGCAGAGCAAGGGATGGTCAGGATCCAAGCCCAAACAATGGTCCCGGCAACGCCCCACTTTACGGCGCTCAGACGCTTGAGGGAACCGACCCCCATGATAGCGCCCGTAATCGTATGGGTCGTGCTGACCGGAACGCCCAACGCGGAAGAAACGAAGAGGGTCACGGCGGCGCCCGACTCGGCGCAGAACCCGTCCATCGGACGCAGTTTCGCGACCTTCTGCCCCATCGTTTTTACGATGCGCCAGCCGCCGAGCATGGTCCCGAGACCGATCGCGACATAACAGGATAGCGCGACCCAGATCGGGATCTCAAATTTTCCCCCGAGCAGTCCCGCGCTGAAAAGGAGGCTCGCGATAATGCCCATGGTCTTCTGGGCGTCATTGCCCCCATGGCCCAGACTGTACAAAGCCGCGGAGACAAGCTGGCCTTTTCTGAAGATATGGTCCACCTGGGACGGCGCGCTTTTCCTGAAGATCCAGTAGACCGCTACGCCAAAGGCGACCCCGAGAACCATCCCGACCAGCGGCGAAAGGAAAATAAAAACAACGGTCTTCGTGAGCCCCCCTATGACGAGGGATCCCGGACCCGATTTCACAAGCGCGGAGCCCACCAGGCCCCCGATCAAGGCATGCGACGAACTGGTCGGAAGACCGAAATACCAGGTAATGAGATTCCAAATGCAGGCGCCCATGAGCGTCCCGAAGATCACGTGATTGTCCACGATGGCGATATCAATGATCCCTTTCCCCATGGTCATCGCGACACGGTGCCCGAAGAAAAAGAACGCGACAAGATTGAAAAAAGCCGCCCAGATCACGGCATATTGCGGGGAAAGGACGCGGGTCGAGACCACCGTCGCGATCGAATTCGCGGAATCGTGAAAACCGTTCAGGAAATCAAAGAGAAGCGCCAGAAAAATAAGGAAAACAATATAGAGGGTCATGCCCTTCCCTAGGCCTGCTTGACGAGAATGGATTCGACCACATGCACCGCGTCCTCGCACACGTCGAGGACCGTTTCCGCGTCCTGATAGATCTCTTTCCATTTGATCACGGCGATGGGATCCGTCGCGAATTTCTCAAAAAGATCTCCCAGCATGTCGTCGCGCATCTTGTCTCCGAGATTTTCGAGATTATTCACCTCCACGCACGCTTTCCGGATCGCTTTACTGTTCTTCATATCGCGGAGCCCTTTGATCGCTTGGGCGACCCCTTTGACGGACATTTCGATCACGCGCGCGAATTCCGTCAGATTGCGGTCCGGGCTCAGGATCTTGTAAACGCGAAGACGCTTCGTGATGGTGTAAAGCATATCGATAATGTCGTCGAGCTCCTTGGCCAAAGAATGGATGTCCTCGCGGTCGAAGGGAGTAATAAAAGTTTTGTTGAGCTGGTCCATGACCTGGTAGATCACCTCATCGCCGCGGTGCTCAATGTCCTTCATCTTCTCCGCTTCGGCATCATTCACTTTGAAATCCGCCATCAGTTTTGAAAAATGAGTCGCCGCCTCGACCGCCAGGTCCGCTTGCTTGTCAAAAAGATCGAAAAAATTGAACTCTTTGGGAAGCAGAAATTTAAAAACCATGGCATCCTCCTATATTAAAATTACCGGCCCTCAATCGAAAAGTCCTTGCCACGACAATTCCGGCGGGAACAACCGCTCCAAAAATCACACCGCCTCGACTAGGCACCTAGACGACCACGAAGGTAAAGTCTATTAATAAACCTCCGGAAAGCCAACACCTAAATCTTCCCACACTTTCAAAACTGATAAAAGCCCTATTTCTTTTCTAAGGGTCTCTGAGGAAGCGTCTGTTTTTCTCCCATGGCTCCCATAAAAAAATTTCAGGACTTTGTTCCACTCCCGTCCTTCAACGAATTTCTTTTGAAAACTTTTTATGGTGACTTCGTTCGAAATTTCATATTCCGCGACGAGTTTTTTTGTTATATGAATTTTGTCCGTACAATTCAACTCGACCGCACAACCCGGCTCGCCGGGACCGGGATCCTTTTCATATCGGGGCTCGAAATAGCGTACCAACAAACCGCTTTTGCCGATGTCCATGCGCTTTAGAAGAGCCCCATGAACAAACAACTCCGCTCTCCCGCCGTTCCACGACCATAAACGGGACGAACCTTTGATCCCGGACAGGATCTTCGCATTTTTCTTGATGTTCGCCGCCGAGTCCCGGACGGATAGTCTCCGAATGTATCCTGCCCCGGTCAACTCCTCGAAATCTTCCATAACCCAGCGGGCTTTCCGGTCCCTCTTCCCCTTGCTTTGAAGCCTGTTTTTGTACATTGCGGAACAATAATTGATCGGCAGCCCCACCTTCTTGTCCAAAGCGTATTTGATGAGCCTTAACGCGGCCATTTCAGATTCAAAAACAGGAGGGTACGGATAATGAAGAAGCGTGTACCCGCGGTCCCTGTGATTTTTATAGTTATACTTCGTCGTATGTAGCTGGTGAATGTTTAAATGTTTAACGCCGATTTTTTCCATTTTTGCCAAACATTTTTTCATCCGCTCATGGTCTTCCGGGATCGCCGGCACCTCCACCGTCACCGTATCGATAATATCGACCGCCAGTTCAACGGGACGCAGATCGTAATCATTCGCGCTGATATTGAACCGGATCTCATCGAGCCCGGCCCTTTCCAATCTTCTTAATTTCTCTTCGGTGACCAGATCCCCGTTCGTGTAGACCCATAGATACACGGACCTTCCGCAGACGGCCCTGATCTTTTCTATGTACGCCAATAACTTATCAAAGACCAGTAAGGGCTCGCCGCCGCTAAAGCCCACGCCCTTAAAACCATATTTTTTCAGATAAGACGCGTAGTGTTCGGGACTATCAAAAGGAACGTCCTCAGTGGTTGGCAGCCTTTCTTTCTTCATTTGCCTGTTTTGGGGACAATAGAAACAATGGGCCGTACACAGACCATTGAGGAGCAAACACGACCATCGACCTTCCCCGCACGTCAAACACCCGGGGGACAATCCGCCGATATGAAGTTTGTTCTTCAGAAAACTGTAACGGACTTCCCCCGCCAAGGATTTCAACAGCTCATTTCTTTCCCTGTTCGCGATCGCGGATTCTTTCTCCGTCAGCCATTTCAGATCGGAATAGACCCATCCGATCTCATTTTGGGTGTTTGCGATATTGAACGCTTTGTTTTCCAACCGGAGGTCCCTCGAAGAAAATGCCGTTACTCCCTGTTCCGATCTTGTCCGGAAAAGCGGATAAAAACGACCTATTTAAAAAAGGAAAACTGCGCCCTTGGGTGCGAGCCATCAAGGGAAAGAGAGACGAAAAAATAAAAACTCTAGCGTTTTTCCTCGCTAGCGACTCACCTTCACCCCGTTAGAAAATCAACCCGAAGTAACCGTGTGATCTCCTAAAACTCTACTTCCCCAGTCCTTCCTTGTGGAATCCAGATTCACCGTTGAGCTTTCTAACGGGGCTGAGCCAACAGCTCATTCACTTTAGCAACGACAGCGAAAGCATCCGCGACATAAAGCACGTCGGCCTTCCCCTGCGCCCAGCCGCAATTGGCGTCGATGTTCACGGCGCGGCGTTCATTGATGAAGCGCCAGCCCACCACGTGCGGCTCTTCACCGTGACAGCAGGTGGAAAACCCTTTGGGATGACGCGGCGTGGAACCCGTTTGTCCGACCTGGTTCAGGTGGCTCATGAAGCCCAGCACTGCTTCCCCTTCCGAACCTTGGTCCACGAGCGATTTGCTGCTCCCAAGCGACGCCTTGGCGTTCTTCAGGAAACCCAGAATAAGCTGTTCGGCGTCTTTAACATGGGTCTGTCCGTCCGCCTGTTTTTTGGTCCAGCCGGCACCGGCGACGAAAAGGACCGCCGCATCCGGACGGATCGTCTGTGCGTCCGCGGAAGGGGCCTGGACACCGGTCACCTGGGTCCGTTTTTCTTTGTCGGTCACGACCAGGGTGACCGCTTCGACCTTCGCGGAGCCTTTGGCGCCCTGCCAGGGTTGGAACACGCCGGAATCCACGACAAGAATCCAGGGTCTCGCGACCCGTGAAAGCGTCGCCACCATGCGCTGACGGTAGTACCAGCGCTGAATTTGTAACGCGCCTCCGGCCACGGCCATCCCGCTGACATGCGTGTCGATCACGGCCTTCAGCCGGAAAGCGGCGCCGGGCAACGCCCGCGCGAACCGGGATGTCGCCGGAGCGATAATGATGGTCGCGGCAGCGGCATTAATGATCGCTTCCGCGGCTTTTACATCCGTGGCGTAACGCGCCGTTCCGAAATCCGCGCCGCTGACGCCGAGGATCTTGGAAGCACCGCATCCCGCGAGGCTGTCCGCCGCGGCCTGAACGTTTTCCCCGATAAGGCCGACCGCCAACGTGGATCCAGCAAGATCCTTGACGGCCTGGAGAGCCCCGCTCAGAGTTTCGAGCGCGACTTTGGGAAGATTTCCGTTCTGATCAACGTGTGCGAGATAAAGTATTTTTTCCATGATTCACCCCGTTAGAGATAGGAAGCGCTCTTTCATTACAGCTTCCATTATTTTTGAAAAATTCTTCTATTCCACTTTCTGTCATCCCCGAAATCTTTTATCGGGGATCCATATCCCCCTCATAGATTCCCGCTTAAAACATGCGGGAATGACAACCAAAGAACTATCCTTTTATCCACGCCACGACTTCTTTGGCGATTTCTTCGACCGGCATGTCTTTGACGATACGCGTCTGCCGCTGTTGTTTGGGAAGTTCGACCGAAGCGAATTTGATGGCATCCGTTTTGAGCCCGGCCGCCTGGGCCTTTTGAAGCGCCGGCATGATCGCGCGCATATTCGCCATCCCGACCTGCGGGTTGTTCGGCGGCTCCGGGAGGTTCCCGGTCGCCCACCCGAGCACCGCGGGAGCGCCGGCACAGGTCGAAACCTGATACTGGCCGCCTTCGATGCGTTCAAGGGTCCTGAACGAGCCGTCCGGCTGAATCTTCAGCTCGTCGACCCCGAGGAAAACGTCCGCGATCCCGAGCTGCTCGGCGATCATCTGCATCGTGGTCCCGGCGTCGCGAGAGGCGGAGGAACAGCCCCCGAAAATAAGGAGTTTGGTCTTATCAAGGCCCGGTATCTTATCGATCGCGCCGGCAAGGGCCGCGGCGACCTCCCGGGAATCCATAAATCCGCTCGCGGAACCGTCGATGCAAACGAGCTCGAACGGCACTTTCTGCGCGATGGTCATCATCAGCTGCTGGAGCTTGGCTTTGGGCCCCAATCTCAAGAGATAGACCTTGCTGCCCGGCGTATTCTTAGCCAGATTCGCCGCCTCATAGAGAGCGTGTCCGGCCCAAGGGTCGAGTACGGAAGGAAGCATCATTTCATTCTTTAAAGCGGGACCGGTCGGCCCCTGGATCGGCTCGAGCGTTTGAAGCGGGTCGGGCACCAAGCTCCCGCACACGACGACATTAAAGGTTGTTGCCATGGAATTCCTCCCCTATGAGAAGTGACGGAATATTGCCTAATGGAGTGGACATTATAATGAGAGTCTGAGGTTTCGGCTAGCACCGTTTTTATTCATCTCAAAAGTTAATGATGCAACTCCGGTTATCGGTAAAATCTTATTTTTCAACTTGCGCGATGGCCGCTTCGGGATCGCCCTTGAGATCGAACTTCAGGAACGCCGCGTTCTCCGGAAGCTTCATGGAGAATTCCTTCGCCTCGTCCACCGCCACGCCGGGGTCCTTCACGAGAAGATCAAGGACATGCCCGCCCACGGTCCTGTCTTTGCTGAGAAAGTGAAAGTGATAACCGGGGACATTGACCCCTCCCATATAAGCCGGGAACCGGAACCCCACCAGCGTCCCTTCCTGGTCCTTCAGTTCAAAGACTTTCTGCTCATGGATCGCTTCGGTGAGGACCGGGTAAGGTTTTTTCTGGGGCGCCGCGATGCGGACCTTGAGCGATTTGAAGCTGCCGTCGACCCTCACGGCGTAGAGCAGATTGGAAGACCTCAATTTCCCGTCCAGGAAACGCTTCAGATCCTCCAGAGACATTTCTCCCGCCACGGAAAACACCTGGTCGCGGTCAAAAAACGTCACGGCCGCGAAAGGACTCCGGGCCCCGTTCCCCAAAAGGTAGGCCTTGCCGTCCGGTTTGATCTGATAAAAAACGCCGTCCAGCACGACCATTTCCCCGTCGAGCGCGTCGAGCGTTCCGAGCCCGAAATCGCCGTGTTCCTTGAGGGACTTGATGCTCATCGTGCCGTCATAGCAGCCCGCCATGAGCGCGGCGAGTGGCGCGTTCTGGAAGACCGTGTCCCTGTCATGATGGCCATGAACGCAGCCCGACAAACAAAGAAAAGTCAGGAACAGAATTCCCTCGGATAGGGTCTTAAAGCGAGGACTTCGGGCGGAGACTTTCGGGACTTTCAGGGCGTCAGGCCCCATCAAGAACCGACCAGGGGAAGTTTCTTCTCAATCCGGAAAATAACGAGAAAGCGGTCCTGTCCGTCCGCATCTTTTTCCTGATTGCAGAGACAGCTGCGGCGCATCGTTTTCATCCGCTCCGAATTCTTCTCCTCGAAAATTTTCTTCAGGAAGAACCGGTGCCCCTCGGAAATGCTTCCCGTCTCGACGAACAGGTAGGCGGCGTGCGGGTTGGATAGGAGGTTGTGATGGGTCAAGCGGTCGGCCATGATAAAGGCGAGCGTGCCGTCTTCAAGAACGTGCGGTCTCGCGTAAATAGCGGCGTCCACTTTGCCGGAGCTGTCCGCGGTCGCGAGCACTCCGACGCCTTTGGTCTTCTCAAAATATTCGTGAAGGTCCATGATCATTCTCCTGTCTGTTCGCAAAACTTTTTTCTAAAAGGATCGGCTAATTGATGTTCGAATGCAGCCCGCCGGACCCGGCCCGAAAATCCACATTGGTCAGATCGCTTCCCTGCTCCCGCGCGTAGGCGCAATTCCAGAGACAGGCCGCGCAATGAATGCATTTTTCGCGGTCAAAGAGCGGTACCCCGCCTTCGGAGCCCGCGGTGATGGCCTGGCCGGAACACATCTCGATGCAGATCTTGGTGCGGCATTTCTGGCACTTGCCGGCATCGAGAAAGATCACGTGGTCCGCGAAATTGTCCGCGGCCTGGACCTTCCCGCCCAAGAGAAGCGCGTCCTGATGCGAAACGAGAAGCTTCCCGTCATAGGAGATCTTCGGCCATCCCGCCGCGTCCATCAGGGCGTCATGCATGGAAGTATTCGTCTCGTTCGCTTCCTTGCGCGCCTTCTCGATCACTTCGAGAGCGACTTTCCCTTTGTAATAAGTTTCCAGAAAAGGGATGCGCTCATAAACCGGTTTGAGCTTCGCGGGAATATTGATAAGCCCGTTCGTAAAACCCGCGAGTCCCATCCCGATCATACCGCAGACAAAATTATGGCTGAACCCGTCGCGGGCCTTCTTCGCGATCCGGTTGTCCTTCTCGACCCAGCTTGACCGCCGTTCCGCTAAATAGGTCGCTTCAAGGTTTTCCTTTGTGAAAGGTTTCTTCTCTTTAAGAAGCCGGATCACGCCCTCCGCAAGCTGGACGCCCGTGGTCCAGGCTTCATCCACGCCGGAGCCTTTGAGCATGTTCGTGCTTCCGGAACCTTCGCCGATACGGGCGAAACCGTCTCCCACGATGAAAGGCTCGCCGCGCATCCCGGCCTCCTGAAGGCTCTTCGCGCCCCAGGACTTGAGCGTCGCCCCTTGGAGGTGCTTCCAGAGCTTGGGATGTTGCATCCAGTGCTGTAAATAGCGATACGACGAACGCATCGGATGATCCAGCCATGACGGAACAAAAATGCCGAGCGAGGCGACGCGGTTGGGATACACGTAAAGAAAGCCGAAAATCTCCGGCTCCGGATAACCGAACGTGTGGAGCACGGTCCCCGGCTCAAGTTTCGTATCCTCCGGAAGCTCGACCACGGCCTTCATGCCGAGTGCCCATTCGCGCTGGTGATTTCCCTCCGGAAGCCCGAACTTCATATCCAAGTTCTGCCCCACGGGGCCATAAGGCCCGTCCCCCACGACCGTAAACCCCGCGTGAATGTCCATCCCCGGCATGAAAGCGCCCGTGGGTTTTCCGGACTTCTCAACGCCCTGGTCCACGAGCCTGACACCGACGACGCGGTTGCTGTCGAAGAGCGGCTCTTTCACCGGCATGCCGGGCCACACCTGAACAAGCCCCGATCCCATAAGGTTCGAGCCGAGCCATTGGGTGAACTGCCCCATCGAAAGGACCCAGCCTCCGTGCTTGGCCATGAACGGCGGGATAAAAGGAAGCTGGAAGGCCTGGTCTTTGTACCAGGGAAGGATAAAACCGAATATACGGAAAAGCCCGTCGACGATCTTCAGAATCCAGGAGCGACGGCTCGCGCCGACGGGATCGAGGAGATAATACACCTCTTCATGCTTCACCGGATGCGCCATTGGGATCTGGGTAAGTTCCTCGGCCGTAAAAGACTTTTGGATCCCTTTCGCCTCTGAGACGATCCCCGAAACCCCAAAACCGATATCGTCCGCCCGCTCGTAACAGATTACCTGGAGCGGCATGCCCGGCATGACCTTGCTTTGGAAATGTTCCGCGGCAGGATCCTGCTGGATCGCCCGGGTCAACGTCGTCAGAAATCCCGCGGTCGCGGGCCCGAATCCCGTGCAAACAATATCGACGTCCATTTTCTGGCGGTCGCTTGACATGATTTTTACCCCCTGTCTGTTCTGGGACTAAAACTTTCGGGTTTCCTTCAGCGCATTAAAGCGGGTAGTCCAGCGCTTCCGGGATCATCACCTGCGTGACCGCTTCCGCGGCGCGGTCTTTCGCGAGACGGGCTCCGGCCAGCGAACAGTCCAGCTTCGCGCGAAGTTCCGCGAACGTCTTAAGGGCCGCGTCCGGAACGGCACACGCCGCGCCTTTCGCGTGATACCCGTACACGAGTTCCGCACAGACCCTGGCGGCTTCGCCGGCGGCGCGCGCGGCCTGGGCATACCCGAGGTCGCTATAGAAATTCACGAATCCCGCGAGACTTTCGGCGAGCACCGGATTCTCGGGACCTTTTTTCTCGAGCACGAGCGTGTCCAGAATAAGCTGGCGGGAACCGAGGAGCCACGCGAGCGCGTCCGCCATCGGGACCGTCACTCCCTGGCGCTGGCCGCCATAAAGCGTTTTCCCGTTCGCGTCCTTCGAATCCTTCAGGTATTCCAATGACCAGAGCCAGAGCTCCATACCACTGGCCAGTGTCCCGGCGCCAAGACCCGGCTTTATCGCATCAAGCGCGCGGAGGTCTTTGATCCAGTTCCTGAACTGCGCCAGGAAAAGATCGTTCACCATGGTCAGGCTCATCTGCCGGCGCTGCACGCATTCGGGACCCTCATAGGTCGCCTCAAGCTGCGCGTCCGACCATTTCTGCGTCAGGAATCCCGGGCAATCCTCCGTGATCCCGTAGCCGCCCATCAGGCTCACGGCTTCGCGCATCATCGTCGCGCCGTAGCCCGTGTTCCAGAGTTTGCAGGCCGGGCAGAACACGTCAGCCAGCGATTCCTTGACCACGTACTGGACCAGGAAATCGTTCTCGTAGGCGGCGATCTTGGCCGCGTCGCGCTGCGCTTCGGGCTTTCCCATCGTCTCGATATATTCGAGCGCTTTCCTGCGCGGATCCGCGAACACTTTCATCTGCGCGCGCGGACCCTTGACTCCGTCCTTCATGAAAAGCGCGTCCTTTTGTTTTTCAAGCGAATCGAATTCGTCAAAAAGCCTGGCCGCTTGAAAACCGAGCGAGGCGCTGGCCTCTCCGGTCGCCCAGACGTCGAGAAGACGGTGTTGCGCGTCCTCTTTTTGCTGGATGCCGAGATCGTAGCGCGGGGTGCCGGGCTTCGCAGCATCACCGCCGCGATAGCGCGTCCGCTGGTAGCGGATCACGGGTTCGATCGCGGAAAGAAGTTTCGCGGTGGTCATCATGGCGACCGTGACGCGCGTACGGCGGAACACGGCCTCAATGACCTCATTATGGGTGTAGTTCGGGATGATCACGCCATCCTTGACC
>CAIJDY010000054.1 GCA_903819565.1 Candidatus Omnitrophota bacterium
ATCCTGCTTCGCAGCAGGCACCCTTGCCGTCCGGCTAACAGTTCCCCTTGCTGGGTCTGTGAGAGACTTTCACTCTCAAGTAAGTGCGCCCTGCCGGGCGCACGCAAAAAAAAGCGCCGGGCTTTTAAGGCCCAGCGCTTTTAAAACGAACTTTGAATCTACTCTTACTTCCCGCTGACGTTTACCGGACTCGGTATCGGAATGTCTGCAGCGATCGGGAAGGTCACCAATTGGGCGGCGCCGAGAACCGTCGTAACGCCCGCATCGATCAACCCCTGACCCACACCCTGCCACACATTCTTCCCTGCGGAGGAATAGTCGTTAGGCGTAGAGAAAATCTTGGTCCAACCGAGAAGCGTGTTGGTTAAACCATATCCCAATTTGCCCGCAGTCTTTTCCCCATAGGTCTTCTCTTCGGTCCATGAACTCGAAGCGGCAAAAGCAACCGGCGCGAGCAGCATGGCAAACAACACCACTAAACTAATGATCTTCTTCATTGACATTTCCTCCTTGGTTTTTAAAGCCTTGGATGTTAGCCACTTACTTGCTTATTTTGCCATAAGTTGATGGCGTCAACAACCAATTATTTTCCTAATCTTTATCGACCCTTGAAGAGTTTCCTGAACCTCTTTTTAGCGAAAGGGTAACGCCGTCCGGGGAGAGCGATCTACCTCCCATCTTCACGGCATCGCCCATCTCTAAAATTGCGCCGTTAAGATAGCTTTATTTTGCCTAGAAAGCAACTAAATACACGTCGGCGGGTCTGTGCCGGTCCGAACGATCTTGAAAAATACGAGGGTGAAGGCTTCGCTCGTCTTTGGAGGCAAAAGATAGTTGGTGATTAACGGATGGATGGAAGCGGAAGCTTCGCATGACTCCACGATCCTTGGGTCGTGTCGTTCCTGGACAGACGCCCCGCGCGCCTCACCGCTAGGATTTTGGGAATAGGAACTGCACCGTGTACCGGACCGTCCAGTCGGCCTGATACCGCGGCCGTTCCATGTTGTACAGACCCTGGACGCTCATGTTCACGGGCACCTTGCCGAAGCGGAAGAGCTTGCCGAGCCCCCCGCCCACGGGAAGCGTCCACTTTTCACCGTTTTTCGCATTCCACTCCGCCGTCATGATCGGCGAAGTGAATAGGAACCACCCTTTCGGGAGGTTGTAATTGACGAAGGGCTGCAGGGTCATCGTATTCACGTCCTGGCGGTTACGGTTCCCGGCATAAGACCAGAGGTTATTGATCAGCGCTCCGAGGAGCCAGTGCCCCTTGGAATAAACAATGACCCCCGTAGGGCCGACCGACCATTTTTCAAGGCCCAGTGTCCGGTCCGTCGCCGTCGGGAATTGAAGCACAGGACCCACTCCCACCATCAGATCCCCGAAAGGCGGTGGGGTAAAGAAAAAGGAGCTTGTCAGGTCCCCCAGCCCTCCTGTGTTCTTCGGCCACGGTTGGGCAACCACCGGGAGGATGTTCCGGGTGATCAGCGTCCACCGGTGCGGCAATCCTATAGGATAAACAGGCTGGACATTACAGACGTACTGCATCTTGCCGTGCGGTCCGTAGCCCAGGTTGAAATTACTCTGGAACGGTACGCTAACCATGTTCGCGATCGGGTTTTGAGCGGCCTTAATGAGGGCTTCGTTCTTCTCTTCTATCGAAAGCGTGCCGGTTCCCCCTTCCTGAGTCTGGGAGGAGACGCCCTGCCCCTCGACCGCGCCTGCTGAAACGGGTAGGGCAAGGAGCCCGAAGAAGATCATGAGAATACAAAAAAGAAAAATCTCTTTTCTTCGCTGCATGTGAAGGCTCCGTTTAATCGTCTATTAGGAAACAGGCTTTCAGTGACTGCCTGTCCCCTAAAGCTTAGAAGATGTAGATCAGGTTCACGGTCCCGAGAACGCCACGGAAACGGCCGACGCCGTAGTATTCGGCAATGCACTTACCGGTAATATTCAGCTTCTCTTTAAGGAGCCACCCGGAGAGCTGCCCCCCGATTCCGTGGATCTGGTAGAAAACATTCTTTTGAACTGCCGCTGTGCCAGTATCGGAAGATATTTGCCACTGGCTGTAACCGCAGGGACCGGCCGCGATACGGCTGTTAAAATAGTGGTCGAAACCGTATTCCAGCGTAATGCTCTGCCCCGGGGTCAGGTCCTTGCTGTACATTTTGCTGTTCAGGTTGTAGGTCACGACGGCGACAGCGGCGTTTTTCCTCTCTTTGTCAAAATAATAGGAGCCGAACGCCTGGAACTGCTGCGACCAGAAACCCATCCCGACGTTCGCGATCCGATGCTCGGAATATGCCCCCGTTGGCGCGAAGAACCCGTAGTTGACCCCCAAGTCGAACTTCTTCCCGCGCCAGTCCAGCATCACCGGCTGCACCAGCAGGTCGCCGAACCCGTACTTGCTGCTGTCCAGCTTGAACTCGGAGTCCTTGCTGAGAATTTCCGACTTGTCAGCGACCGTGAGCGTGCCCGCAGTGTGGGCGTTCGCCTTGATCCGGACGTCGACAAACCCCATCGAGGGAACGATCATCATGCCAAAATCCGCTCCGAGGAACTTCCATCCCGGGACCCACACCAGCAGGAGCTCCTGCATCGTGAAGAACATAGACATTTTGACCTTGGCGGAAAGGTTCGCGGTCAGTGTCACGGGAATTTGCTGGCCTTGTATGTTGAGGACCTTGGTTTCGGTCTCGGAGGCGGAAAAAGCGTCGATCTTATGACCGTGGGAATTGGTCATCGCGTTACTTCCGTAGATCGGATCGTAATAGAGGGCGTAAAAACCTTTGGGCGGAAGGATGATATCTCGCATCCCCATGACCCCCGGGTAATAATGCCCCAAGGTGCCCGCATAGGCGCTTGAGGCCCCAAGAAGCATTGCCAGCATGAAAATAAGGACCTTACGCTTCATTCGGTTCTTCCTCCCTCTTCCGGTTCCAGTTTTTATTGGACTACCTGGTCACTCGGACTCTGCCCCGCCGGTGGCGGAGAAACGACCTGGTAATAAACCCCGTTAGCCCCGAAATACGGCCGGTACCACGAAGTCCCGCACTGGTAAGCCATGACACCGTTCACGTTGATGGCCGAGCACACACCCGGAAGCGCCGCTACCTGAGACCCGATCGGTGGCGCCCCGGGAACGACCTGCTGGACAACCGTCGTCGGTTGCTCCACCACGACCGTTGACGGCTGGCTCGCTGCGGTGGCGATCATCGTCCCCATCGCCATGCCGGCAAGGGCATCGTCCGCGGCGCCATATCCCCAACCGCCGTCCCATCCGGGGCCCCATCCGCTCACGTTGTAAGTATTCGTGGTGTTATTATTGTTATCATTGTTATTGTTCCTTCGATGACCATCCCCATGGTCGCCATGATCCCCGCCGCCGCCATGATATTCGCCGCTACCGCCCTGGCCGGGCCTTACCCCGCCGCGAAACTCGCCGCTGCCCCCTCGTTCAAATCCACCACCTCCGCCGCTGAACCCGCCGCTACGGCCACCGCCGCTCCAACCACCGCCGCCTCCCATATGACCGCCGCCACCTCGCGCGTACACATCTCCGGAGCAAAGAAACAAGATCGCCACCGCCATTATCATAAGTTTTGTGTTTTTCATGATCAGGCTCCTCGCTTTACTGTTTGTCGGCAGCGCCGGAAGAAATTCCCCGGCCCGGCTGCATCGGATTGCGGAATTCGACCTTCGCCGCATTGGACACGTTCTGGAACACGAACGTTTCCGGGGCGACCGTCTCATTGATCGACCAGGCGCCGAACTCCACTGTGTAACTCGGTTCGCCCGCGCTTCCGAGATAGGTCGCGCAAACCATCCGCGGCAGATGATCCACCGTATCGATCCAAATCTGCCACTCCACCCCTTTATTCGAAAACGCCAGATGGTCGGTCTTGACGCTCGCGGCACCCGATAACGGCAGGAGCGTCGACTGTCCGACATAAGCGGCTTTGACCAACCCTTCCGTCAGAACGTCATACGGCTGGGAGACAAGAATATCCGCGTACGGGAAGGTCTTGCCTTCTTCCCGGTAAGCCGCCTCGATCACATCGTCGACCGTTCCGGACATCGGTTTTTCGGCATAAAGATTTTTCGCGGGAGAGTAGGCCGTGACGGTCTTGCCGTCAAAATAAAAATCGTACGGGAAAAAGTCTCCGCGGGTTTCCGCGAAAAGCTTCTCGGAACCTTCCTTCACGACCCGCGAGGTCCCGTAAAGGCTGATCCACATCCCGTTCGGCGACTTGAGAGGCACCATACTGCGAGCTTCAAAGCGCAGCGATGTCGCCTGGGAAAGCGTGTCGCTCATAAGCTTCAGCGTATCGAGCGCTCGCTGGTCGAGAGGCGCCGCCGAATGCGTGGACGTGGTCTGTCCACCGCCTGCCTGGCCGGGAGGCAGGGAGCTGTTCTTCTGCGTAGGCGCGACCTGCGGCGCGGCGGCCTCCTCTGCCCGCGAGTCCGTCATCCCGGAAACCAGGCCCGCAATGCACAACGCTGTTATTAAAAACTTTTTGGGTATCATCATTTGTCCCTCCCCGTTAGGATCTTGATCCGTTCTTCAAAACCCCTGTTTTGAATAGCGACAACATAACAGGTGACAGTCCTTTTGGGGGACAGACATTCAGTGACTGTCTGTCCCCTAAACTCCGAAACCCCGTTATTGAGTTGATGCTTCCTTTTTCGCGATTCCCGTTTCGAATGGTTTAAAACTCTAACAGAATAATTCCTTTGATCCTTTGGCTTCCGGACGGTCGGCTCCCCGGGCGCCGCATCATCCTTTATCGTCATTTTCCCCTGTAAAAAAGACCTTTATTACTTTCTCCCCACCGACAACGCGAGTGAGCTCGGCAGCCGTACAGTAAAACAACAACAAAATATTAAGCCATATATCCCCCACCCAGAAGACGGGCCAGACGACGTCCGTCCACAAACGTTTGTAAGCGGCAGCAAAGCCTCCGCCTTTGTATGCCTGATGGATCAGCTCCTCGATAAAGAGGAAAAGGAACACGAAGAAGCTGAAAACGACGGCCTTCAACAGCACGTTCCAGAAAAGTGGGCGGCGGGGATAAAGGTTCAGGAACGGAAATTTGTCCGCGAGAAAGATCGCTTTCGAAACGATCAGCGCCCCGAGGATCGCGACAGCCGAGGCGCGGGGCGAGATCCCGTATTCCTCGAGGGTCAGCGCCCTGGTAACCATCAGGACGTGGAACATCACGAAGAAAAAGAGGAACGCCGGCAGGATCTCCAGCAATTCTTTCCTGATCTTCTCGAGGATCTTTAGCATGCCCGCTCCGTTAGGTTGCGTCCGCAAGAAACAGCTCTCCCGCGAACTTCCGGCCCTCCGGCCTACTTCGCTTCGTACACAACATTGCCGCCGACAATCGTCTTGAGCGGCTTCACATCTTTCAAATTTTCTTGCGGCATGGTAAAGATATCGTCCGAGAGCACGGCCATGTCGGCAAACTTTCCCGGCTCGATCGAGCCTTTCCGATCGAGCTCACCCATTGCCTTGGCGGCCCAAACCGTCCACATCTTAAGCGCTTCCGTGACCGTAATCGCCTGTTCGGGATGGAAGATCCCCATGTCGGAGTGACGCGTCACAGCAGCCCAGATATGGAGAAAGGGATTGAGGTTCACAAGATAGATCCCCGTCACGTCCGTGCCTCCGGAAGGCTCGAGCCCCGCATCGATCATGGTGCGAAAACGAAAACTTGTGTCCGCGCGCTCCTTGCCAAGATTCTCGTAATTAGCCCTGGCCAGATTGGTCAACCAGGCCGGTTGGACGCTCACTTTGATATCCATGGCCACGACGCGGCGTAATTCTTCGTCAGTCATCATAAAATCCCCGAAATGCTCGATCCGCAAAATATTTTTGCGCGGTCCGGACTTGAGAAGGTTTTCGTATGCGTTCAGACCGATATCGGTGGAATGGTCCGCGGAGCAATGGAACAAGCTCATGAGCCCGGCACCGTCAATACGGACGGCTAACCCGTCGGCCTTTGCCTGATCAGAATTCAGGATCCCTTTCCCGCCCGGGAAATCGCTCGGGAAATGTCCAAGGTAGGGTTCGTAGACGGCGCCGGTGCGAGCGTCCGGTTCCCCATCGATCCAGACCTTGATCCCTCCGGTCCGGAACCATGCAGGATCGGCTTCTTTAGAAATCGCGAGCGTCCCGAGGTCCTCCGGCAGTAATTTTCCGGCCGGATCAGTCCAAACCGGGGCCGTGTACCGCAACGTGGGAGTCGTTTTACGCGACGACGCGACCGCATTCAGAACGGACAATGTCTCTGCATTCGTGATCCCAAGAACCGAGGTGAACCCATACTGGTTCCAAAGCTCCGGAATATCTTTCGAAAAATACCGCGTAAGCTCTTCCTTCGTCGGAAAGTCCGGCACATCGCCTTCAGCCTCGATCAGATCCCCCGTGGGCTCACCTTTCTCATCCATCATGACGATCCCGCCGTGCTTGAGGCGGGTCACGCCCTTGGTAACCCCCATCTTCTGAAGCGCAAGAGAGTTCACAACCGCTTCGTGGGTCCCGTTGAGAAAAACCACAGGATTGTCAGACGCCATGGCATCCAGCTCCGCTTTGTTCGGCAGGCGCTTTTCAGCAAACTTATTTTCACTGCTCGAAGATGCGGCAGCACAGATCCATTCCCCTTGCGGCACGATCTTGACCCGCGCCGCGATGTTCGCAAGGGCCTGTTGGACTGAAGAAACACCCGGAAAACGCGCGTCCACCCACTTTTCTTTCATCCGCACCGCTTCCACCGGATGCGTGTGCCCGTCGATCAGCCCCGGCACCACGGTCTTGCCGTCGAAATCGATCCTTTTTGTCGAAGACCCCGCGAGCTTCTTGATGTCTTCAGATGTCCCAATAGCCACGAACTTGCCATCTTTGACCGCGACGGCTTCCGCCGTCGACCCCGAAGCATCGAGCGTGACGATCTTTCCGTTAAAATAAACCGCGTCCGGATCCGCCGCGAACGCACTGGCTGCCGTAAGCAGGAAAACCGTAAAAATCAGCGTTATCGTTGTTTTTTTCACGATGGCTCCTTTTCTTTTGGAATCGTGGAAACGCCACCTTCCGTTGCCCGGTTGGACCCTTCCGCATACCCGGTCGTTCCGGTTAATTTAGCTCTCTCTTGGGCCGCGGCCTCTTCAGCCTCAGGAGACGAAGCCTCATTCGCCGCCCGGGTGGCCGCGATCGCTTTTCTCGCAAGCCGGATCCCGAAAATAGCCTCCGCGGACGGTGCCCCGATAACGAACATTAAAAGGCCGATCCCCGCCATAATCCATAATATCGATTTTTTCATGTCCCCTCCAATTTATCCCGGAACCCGGGTGAGCTTCCGTTCCTACCGTTTCTTTGACGGCGTCCAGCGGCCCGCCTGATAATCCTTGAACGCCTTAACCATGAACTCTTTGTTTTTGGAGAAAGGCCCCGGCAAGGCGGACGACCTCACTTTCCAATGAAGCTCTTTGGCATCATCCGGCCAGATGATCAGAATGTTCTTATCTGTTTTTAGAATCTTCCCGTTGGTTTCAAGCACTTCGGGTTTGTCGTGACTATCCAGCAACAGGATCCTTTCACCCCCGCCCGTAAAAAATTCGTACGACTCATCGACTTTTTTCTTACTCATCATTCCTTCAACCCGCCCGACGAGCTGTTCGTCGCGGAGGAACACGTCCCTTTTTTTGACGTACAATCCGCTGTCCGCCGCATCCACAATGAACGCGTCGTCTTTCCAGCTATGGAGAAGGTCGTCAAAATCCTCTTTAAGCTTTGAGGGGTCTGTTTCATCGGAGGAAAGATTGATGTACTCTGTGGTGATCAGCGCGACGCTGTCTTTTTCCTGGAACTGGACCCGACTGTCTACTGTCTCGGGATAGGAGCATCCTATAAGGGCCAGTAACGGGCATACGAAAAATGCGAATCGAAACATTCTCATCGCGTTCTCCTTGTCTTGTTTGGGGCCGGTCTGGTTTACCGCCTGCCGCCCGGAATTTTCAGGTTTACGGCTTCCCCGCGGGGAAATATTCCGCGGGAAGTGGACCGATCTCTTTGGCGCTTCCGGTGACGTCGCGATATTCCGCCGGCATTTCCGCGGGGATCGCCATGATCCCTTTGGCGTCCGCCAGCGCCCGCGTCACATCCACCATGCGCCAGTCTTTATTGTTGTAGGTATGAAAATAGAATTTCTTTCCCTCCAGGTCGGACACCACGGCCCACTGGGTGCGATCATAAGTTACTTCCTTGCCGCTTGCGTCGCGGACCGACCCGATCGGAATATCGATATTATTGATGATCGTCATAGCGAGATTGAGACCCTCCGCCGGCCCCGTTACGGGCAGGGACGAATGCACCAGCTCGACCATGCGGACGAACCGCGACGGCGGCGTGTAATCGCCCGGCAGTCCCAGCATCCCCGTTCCCAAACCAAACCCCGACTCCTTCAACCCCTCGACCGTGAACGGCTTTGCGTTCATGGCGGACAGATTGACGTAATTTCTCAAATTGACCAGATGCCAGTCGAACGTCGGCGCATTGGTCATCACGCCGAGCGGGTTGTCGTAGACCTTGAGCTCTCCATTGACGTATTCGATGACGAGAGAGTCGCCCTTCACGTCGTGAATTGTGTAATGAAGCTCGAGGTTCCCGACCTTCGCCTCCGGCCCCTTGCACACGCGGATATTGCTGACGGCCTCCTTGACCTCCCCGACCGTGGAAAAATTCGACAGGATCCAGGTGATCACTTCATACTGGGCAATGGTTTTGGAAGCGTTCTTCGCGTCAAAGGCCTGGTATCCGGCAAATCCCGGGAATTCGAGATTGCCGGCGGCCAAGCCCGCGTCGTTCATGCCATCGCTGATGACCGGAAGGCCGAACGTGTTCATCCCAACCACTCCGTGTTTCGTAGTCCAGGCGAGGCCTCCCTGCGTGCCGTCCAGCAGCGTTCCCTGATACGGCGTCCCTTTTGGGATCACGGAGACCGAGGAATGGAACAGGTCCCCGCCTTCCATCGTCCGCGCGTAAAAAACCAACCCGTCCGTTGTCTTCACGCGGAGACTGGTGCAGGCGCCTGCACAGGGCATGGACCCGAGGGCGAAAATCATCATTGCAGAAAGGATCTTCAAAAAAGGATTCATCGGTATTCCTCCGGCTAAGGATTCACTGCATCTTGGGAAGTATTGCCATACTTTATCGTCAGAATAAGGTCAAAGCTGACCATCAGCACATTGAAAAGATAGAGATAAGTCACCAGATTTCGTTCCCCGAAATACTGAAAAAGCAGGCCGAAAACGTACCCTGCCAGGATGACCGAAAGAAAAAGACGGCTTTTGCCGTTGGACTTTTTCGTTTTCACCATCCTGTAAATGGAAAAAGGCCACGCGGCGCCGAAACAGACGAGCATCAGCGCTTCAAAGATCTCCGGCTTCATGGTGTCCCTCTCTCGTTTTAGTAAAAGATCCCGACGCGGGCTTCCGCTTTAAAATCATAGGACGTGTAAAAATCAGCGACGGCTCCATGATGGTACATCGGGAACCCGAGTTCCACGGAAAAAACGGCCCGCTTCGGGATCGTTTTCCCGATCATGATATCGAACGGCAGGAAAACAGCGCCCCCTTTTTGCAGGTTGATCTGGATGTCGGTCGAGGGGTAGGCCGTGAAGAACCAGTTGTCCGGCAGGATCCAGTTGAACGTCGGCGCCATTTCGAGCGTGCTGATGCTGGGCCTTTTTTCGGACCCGGCGTAGTTGACAGCGTACCGCATCACGAACCCGGCGAAGCTGCCGTTGCTCACTCCCGGGAGCTGCCGGCGGATCCCGACGGTCGGAAGCAGCTGGTATTTGCCGTCGCCCAGCTGGTCCGTGCCCGCGGTGGGGAAAATGAACTGGGTCCCCGCGCCCGCGGCCCAAAGCTCGTTGAATTTCCGGATCAGGACGATCTCGCCGAGAAGATCCCCGAGGCCTCCCTTGAATGCTCCATGAGGTTCGTCGGCCGTGACCTTGTTGGAGAAAACGGCCGGGAGGTCCACGCGCGTGCCGATCCCCCAGTGTTCGTTGATCACGAACGGCCGGTCGGTGCGGACGGTGACCGTGTTTTTGGCGCGGCCGCCCGGGAGAAGCTGGTACTGGTAGCGGGCGTCGAACCGGGCGAGCGGACGCGTGATGTCCTGCCCGTTATTCAAAACCTCGTTCTTTTCCGGCTCCGCGGCGAAAGCACCCGCAGAAAAAGCGAAGAGCAAAAAAACCAACGCAAGAGTTCGTGCGGTCATATTTTCCCCTGAAAAATTGTACCGTGAAAAGTAACCTCCGATGCAGACTGTTTCCCGATACGCCAATCCAGCCACGGGGGTTGGATCAGGTCGCACTCCACAAAACGGTTTGGATCGCGGGCATCACCAACGCGGCCTGCCAGTGCATCATGCCGCTCGCTTCCTGCGCTTCCTCGACCGACCGGGGCCGGTGCCGCGCCAAAGCGGTCACTGCGGCGCGTGAGGCCAGGAAACAGGGTTCGATCTTCAATCCGGCCGCGATCTTTTTGCATTCGGTGAGCAAGGCCTCTACTTTCTCTTGGGAAGGTCCCGCCCCCTGGAACCGGGCCCTTTCCGGGGCAACAGGCCAATCCGTTGGAGGAAGCGCTTCCGCCGTCCGGATTGCGGTTTCCAGGCGCGCAAGGTTTTCACCGGTGATCCGTTTCAGAAAAACCGGCCCCTGATGAAGCAGGCTCTGCGGGTTCTGCGCCCGCCACGCCGCAAGCTCCAAGAGATCTTCGTTCCTCAGGATCATGAAAGGCGGGCGATCCCGTTGCTGCGCCGCCTCGTCCCTCCATTTCCAGAGCTCCCGCGCGAAAACCAGAGCTTTCGGGAACAGTTTGGAGGATCCTTTAATACGCCACGCCTCCTTCCCTTCGCTTTTTCCGGGAAGGCCGGCAGTCTCGACCGCGCGGTCGCAACACTCCCGGTGCCAATCTACGCGCCCGAGTTCCCGGAGGCCGGCGACCTGCGCGTCGGCGATCGCTTCCAGGTATTTCGTATCGTCCGCGGCATAGAGAAGCTGCCCCGTGGACAACGGCCGCCGCGACCAGTCGGATTTCTGCCCCCCGTGCGTCAAAACGACGCCGCAGTATTTTTCCACGAGCGCCCCGAGGCCGATCTTCTCATCGCCCAGCACCTGTGCGGCCAGCATGGTGTCGAAAACGGGAGCTTCCGGCCGGAAGCCAAATGTTTTTTTCAACATCCGGAGGTCATAGTCCGCACCCTGAAAGATCAGTTCTTTTTTGGACAGTGCCCGGAAGAAAGCTTCCAGGGAAAGACCGGCAAGGGGATCGACGATATAATGGTTTCCGGAAAAACTCAGCTGGATCAAACAAACCTTCTCGAAATAATGGTGCAGGCTGTCAGCCTCGGTGTCCATACCTACGCGCGCGACATCTTCGAGGGCTTTCACGAGCCGGTCAAGAGTGTCCGTGTTGTCAACGTAGGTATATCCCGCGCCGCTTTTCGAATTTATATTTTCTTCCATTGTTTTATAAATGACCGCTGTTGTTCAAGGATAAGATCTTTTGACGGTTTTTCCGTCCGCTCCCCGGAATTCCACGAAATCCCGGTTGATCGTCACCACGTCATAGCCGCCGGCTTTGTCCCCTTTTTGTACGATTTTCCCTCCCACCACCGCAATGAACTTGCCCCCGACCGGATTGATCCCCGAAATCTTCAGGGGATCGCCTGCGGACTGTGTCTGCGGAAAACCGGACGGCCTCAATTTGTAAAACCAGTCAAAAAATCTATTCTCAACTTTACCCGCATATTTTGAAAAAGTTTTTTTGGAATTTTTATAGTCCGAAAGCACATCCTCAAAGTCGGGCTGGATCGCCAGCTTCCCGTTCACGTCAATGACCGGGAGAGGAAAAGCTTTCGTTCTCAGTCCGGCCTTTTCCATCCGGGGATACAGCTCGTTACGGACACCTTCCTGGTCGATGTCTTCGTATTCGTATTCTTGTTGCGCGGCATCCAGCTTCCGCTGGTATTCCCGGCATATGGGACAAACCTCTTTCCCGTAAACCGTAATGTAGGGCCGGTCGTACATGGGGCCGGCAGGGTTGAAGATCTTCTGGGACACAAAATTCCACAGCACCACGCCGATCACGATCGCGACGAGAAAGGTAAAAAGATTTTTGATGGCCTGTGACTCCTTATGACCTTATGAGGCACTCAGCGGGATCTTTAATGTAAGGATGTTCCTGCCCTGCACCCTTTCGTAACGGACTTCCCGCGCCAGATTGCGCACCAGGTGCATCCCGAGCCCCCCGATGGGCCGTGCTTCCAGAGGGACGTTCAGGTCCGGCTCCGGGACCTTCAGCGGGTCGAAAGCCCTGCCGTCGTCCTGCACCCGGACCACGAGATCGTTCCCTTCCGTTGCGAGCGTAAGGAAGATCTCATGCCGCGCGGCCTCCGCGTACGCGTAGGAAATAATATTGACCACGATCTCTTCCAGGATCAGCTCCAGGTCGTGAAGGATCCCCTTGGACAGGCCGCCCTTCTCGGCGAATTCCGCGAGGGCCGTCTGAAGTCTTGGAAGTTCAGAAAGATTGTTCGCAAGCGTCAGGGCCGTTCCGCCCTTCTTCTTTTCGTCCCCGCCGGCGCCGTAGTATCTTAGCACCAAAAGGGTGATGTCATCGGCCTGAGGCATCGTGCCTGAAAAATCCCGCACTCTCCGGAGCGTTTCCTCCACCAACCCTTTAAGCGTTCCCGGCAACGGTCCGGAAAGCATCTCCTGCAGCCGTTCCTCGGAAAAAAGTTCGTCCTTGTCATCGCAGGCCTCCGTAACTCCGTCGGTGTAAAGATACAGCGTGTCTCCCGGCTCCATCTTCAGGACGGCCTTTTCGAATACCGCGTCTTCCAGAACGCCGACGGCCGGGCTGTGCCCGCCGCGCAGGTATTCGGGCGTTTTCCCCTGCCGTAAAATGAAAGGGGGGTTGTGGCCGCCGTTTGAGTAGCAGACTTCTCCCGTCCGGATGTTCAGAATCCCGCAGAACACCGTGACGAACATGCAGGTGTCGTTGCCCGACGAGACCTCGGCGTTGACCTTCCCCAGGATCTCTTCCGGATTCGGACACGTTTTGGCGTTCGTCTTGATCAGTGTTTTGGTCATCGCCATGAACAAAGAGGCCGGGACCCCTTTCCCGGAAACGTCGCCGATCACAAAACAAAGGCGGTCCTCATCGATAAAGAAAAAATCGTACAGATCGCCGCCCACTTCCCGCGCCGGCTCCAGCACGGCATAAACGTCCAGCTCCGGCTTTTGAGGAAAAGGCGGAAAAACCTTGGGCACGATGCTCATCTGAATGTCGTGAGCGATCTTGAGCTCGCTTTGCATGCGTTCCTTGACCGCCGTCGTTTCCGTAAGTTCCCGGATGTATTTTTTCAGTTCCTCCTTCATGTAATGGAAAGAAGCGGCCAGGGTTCCCACTTCGTCCTTCGACTTGACGGGAGGAAGCTCAGCCTCCCAATTCCCCCTGGCAAAGTCCTTGGCCGCAACTGCAAGAGCCGTCAGGGACCGCGTGATCGAACCCGAGATCAAGACGATGACCACGAAAAGGATCAGGAATCCGAAAAGCGCCAGGACAAGATCGATCTGGCCCAGATGCACAATGTCTTCCATCAGCTCGCCCTTGGGGAAAACAACGCCGACCGACCATCCCGTGGACGGGACCGGCGCATACCCCAGCCAGCACTTCCGGTGAGAAACGATGGAGGTGAATGGCACAAAACCGGAAAGGCCCCGGATCATATCCCTCCCGATCTTCCGCAGGGCCGGATCCCCCCGGGCCTCCGCCTCGCTGAAAAGGGTTTCGTGCATGATCAGCGATTTATGGGGATGCGTCACGAACGTTCCGTTCCTGGAAATAAGGAACGCGTAGCCGGTCCTGGCGATCTTGATCTCGGAGACCATTTTCTGGAGCCACCCGAGGGACACGTCCGCTCCCACCACGCCCACCAATTTTCTCTCCCCCCCCTCGCGCCGGTAAAAAGGGACCGAGTACGTCGACATGATGATATCGCCGCCGCCTTCGTCGTAATAGGGCTCCGACCACACCGGGTGACCGAGTTCTTTGGGGATCTGATACCAGTCGAAAGAGAAATACCGGTAGTCTTTTCCCCCGAGATAGTTGAATTTCATCCCGCCGCCGCTTTTATAGACGTACGGCATAAAAAACTCCGTCCCTTTTTCGAAAGCCTCCGGCTCGAAAGCTATCCCCGATCCGTAAAGCGTTGGATTGTTACCGACCGCGGAGCTTAAGATCCGGTTCAGGACGTCTTTGTCGTAGGGTATTTCCTCCAGCACTTCGGCGACGGCCTCAGGGATCTCCTGGGCGGAACGCAGAATGGTTTCGATACGCTGGGCAGTCGCGAACGAGAGGCTTCGTGCGTTCTCTTCGATATTTTTTTGGATCATCTGCCGGGAAACAAAATAGTTGTACCCGAAAATGCCAAAGAAAATGAGGCTCGTGCAGGTCAGAACAAAGAAGCTAAGCTTGAAAGCAAGGCCTCTATCCTTCATTCGGGAGCTCCCCGCCGCGATAGAATTCCCCGAAAGAAGGCACTTCGGCGATCAACCCACTTTTTTTCAGCGCCGCGCCGGTCCGCTCGAAATCTTCCCGGGCAAGCGTGCCCATCGGGCGCTTCAGGCCCGGCGGCAGGATGAGGTCCTTCATCCGCGCCAGCATCCACTTTTGATGGGCGAAGCTCGCGGGGATATGCGCCTCTTTCATGTCCCGCATGACAAGGCCCTCCGCTTCTTCCGTGTGGTCGAAGGCGTACTTCCATCCTTCTAGGGACGCCTTCACGAACGCGGTGACGAGCGCGGGGTCTTTCGCCAGCGTTTCTTCCGTGACGTACAGCCCATCCTCGGGAAAATTCAGCTCGTAATCGGAGAAGAAAAGCGTCGTAAGCTCCTCAGGGTCCACTCCCGAAGCCAGGATTGTGTGATATTCGTTAAACCACATCGCGGAGGCCACGTCAACGCCGCCCCGCAGGAACAGGTTGACCGAATAAGCCTGCGAAATTATTTTGACGTTGAGGCCGAATTTTTCGAAAAGCGCGCGCGGCTGGATCTGGTAGATCTCGTCCCAAAGCCCGATCTTCTTTCCTTCCAGGTCCCGAGGCCCCCTGATCCTGCTATCTTTTTTGGCGACAAGCATCAGCGCCGATTTTTGCGTCAATTGCGCGACATTAACGATCTTCGCTCCCTGCGCGCGTTTCTCGATGCCGGAGGCCAGCCAGAGCATGGTAATGTCCGCCTCGCCTTTCGCGAGAGCGTCGTACGGGGACCGGTTCGGCCCGCTGGGGCGTATCGTGACGTCAAGGCCGTACTTCTCGTAGATCCCGTTATTTTTCGCGATGTAGAACCCGGCGAACTGCGCCTGAGGAAGCCACTCGGTCACGAAATTCACTTTTTTCAGGGAGGAAGGTTCCGCGGCGGAAAGAGGCAGCGCGCCGGCCAGCCCAAAACCGGCCGCAAGTAAGGCTCCCGCGAAGAAAAACCGCGACAGGGGATTTCGGCTGAACGAGGACATCGCGGGCGGATTATTTCGGGTTCGAAAGACGCCTCTGCTTTTCAATTTCTTCCCTCTGCATAACGTCGAGATAACGGTCGGCTTCCTGAATGCTGTTGAAGATCGGCGTCTTCGGAAGCGCATTAATGATCTCGAAGACTTTACGGATCTGGGGCTGAAGGTTCGTCATGATGAACGTGCCGTGGCTCGCGTCCATTGACTTCCGGGCTCTCAGGATCACGCGCACGCCGGCGCTCGAAATATAAGAAAGCTTCCCGAGGTCCAGCAGCAGCGTTTTCGTCCCGGGGGCCAGAAGAGGATCGATCTTTTGTTCGAGGGTCGGGGACGTGTTGGCGTCCAGCCGTCCGTCGAGGACGAGCAGGTACACGCCGGTTTCACGATTCTCAACATTGACGCTGAATGCCATAGTTTCTCTCCTTTTTTAAGATCGTTTATTCCTCATCGCGGCCCGTGCCGGGCCCACCACCGGGAAAAGACGCCCCGGTCACTGAATGTTGATCTGCCTGTCAAAACCCGCGATCTTGAATACTTTTTTGACTTCGGGACACACGTGGATCAGTGAAAACCTTTCCGCGCCGGCTTCTTTGCACGCCCTGAGGCAAATGCGCAGGAATGACGAAGCGATGTAGGCGACTCTCTCGAGATCGAAAACAATGGGCGTACCCACGCCCTGAAGTTTCTCGAAGATCTCTTTTTCGACGGCCTGGCACTGGACCGTGTCCATCCGGTCCTCAAAGCGGCAGATGAGCTTTTCCGGCCCCGCGATATAGCTGATCATAATTCCTCCCGTTCTATGGATCCCGGCGAGTGGCAGCTCTCTACAAAAAGAACCGCCCCTGGGAAACGCTCAATAATTTCGATTATATTCCTTTTCTATGGCTTTCGCGTCAAGGGATTCATCCAGGTAGAGCGCTTTATCAAAATGTTCGAGACGCCGATTCACGCGCCGCCGGCTGATGCGCTGGATGTTCAGCAAATGCTTCGTCGTAATATTATCTGTCGTGATGTTCTTCCCGCCGGTCCCGCAGCCCAGCGTGAACGACGGGTGGAGCGTATTGTACATCCCCCCGACCGCCCCCTGCGAGGAAGGCATGTTCACGACCACGCGGCCCGCGTTCATGACAGACGCGAATTGTTTGATCTTTTCCTCGTCATTGGAAAAAAGACTTACCGTATGCCCGATCCCGCCAAAATAGTTGAGGTCGATGCACAAATTGACCGCATTTTGAAAATCTTCGGCGACATAGAACGCGAGGATGGGTGCCAGGATCTCGGCGGAAAGCGGATGCGCCCTTCCGATCCCTTCCAGCGGCGCAATGAGGAGCGTCGTCTGCGGCGGCACATCGATCCCCGCCAGTTTCGCGATCTCCGGCGCAGTCTTCCCGACCACAGCCATGCTCATCATCATCCGTTCCTCGTCATACGCGACCTTTTCAACGCGACGGACCTCCTCGTCAGAGAGCACGCGGGCATTCCGTTTTTCGAATTCCTTGATCACTTTTGCGGCGAGCGGCTTCTCCACGACCAGGGCCTGCTCGCTCGCGCAGATCGTTCCGTTGTCGAACGTTTTTGAGATGAGGATCTGCTCCACGGCAAAAGGGATGTCCGCGCTCCGTTCAAGGAAGACCGGAACGTTCCCGGCGCCAACGCCGAGCGCCGGGGTTCCCGAGCTGTAAGCGGCGTTCACGAGACTTCCTCCTCCCGTCGCCAGGATCAGCGCGAGCTTGGGGTGCTGCATCAGCGCGTGGGTCTCTTCGCGCGTGGTCTTTTCCATCCACTGGATGCAATCTTCCGGAGCGTCTTCCGCAAGGGCCGCCTCATAACAAATGCGGGCGGCTTCGCAGGAACATTTTATGGCGCGCGAATGGGGATGAATGATAACGGGGTTCCGCGTCTTCAGCGCGATCAGGATCTTGAACATGACGGTCGAGGTCGGGTTCGTGACCGGGATCACCGCAAAGATGGGCCCGAGAGGCTGGGCGATCTCCACGATCCCGAGCTCCTTGTCCTCGGAAATGATGCCGACGGTCTTGTGGTCCTTGATGTCCTCGTAAACGAGCTGGGTGGCCACCACGTTCTTGAGGACCTTGTCCCGCCAGTTCCCGACTCCCGTCTCATCGACAGCAAGCTTGGCC
>CAIJDY010000055.1 GCA_903819565.1 Candidatus Omnitrophota bacterium
CTTGGACCTTGAATCGATCACCGCGCTCAACCAAGGGCTTGAAAAATTCGGCGGGACCGTTCTTTTTACGTCCCACGACCATCAGTTTGTCCAGACCGTGGCGAACCGCATCGTTGAAGTAACGCCCCGCGGCGTCATTGACCGCCGCGAGACCACCCTTGACGAATATTTGAAAGACCCGGAACTGAAGTCCCAGCGGGCCGCCCTTTATTCCCATGAATGAGTTCCAATTCTCCCTAACAGGAGATTTCATTGAGCTTTGCAAGCTTCTCAAAGCATGCGGCCTTTGTGACAGCGGGGGATCCGCTAAATTTGCTATCACGAGCTCACTCGTCAAGGTAGACGGGATCGTCGAAACCCGACGAGGCCGCAAGGTCCGCCGAGGACAGCACGTTGAATATGGCGGCCAAACGATCGTCTTGATCTAGCTCACCGAAATTTTCCGTCACCGCGGCAACGAAAAAAGTGTATCCACTTGACACATATTCTGATTGTGTCATACTCACATTCATCAAGTTAAAGGCAGTATTGTCGTAACTCTATTGTTTAAAGGAGAATACAATCACATGGAAGATCTCAAATTCAATGCCCAGGGACTGCTTCCCGTCATTATCCAGGACGCAAACTCCGGAGAAGTTTTAATGCTTGCTTACATGGACAAGACAGCAGTTGAGCGGACGCTCAAAGAGAAGCACACCGTCTTTTTTTCACGTTCCCGCAACCAATACTGGGTCAAGGGCGAGAGTTCCGGCCATACGCAGGACGTCATCCAGGTCCTTACGGATTGCGACAAGGACACGCTGCTGGTTCGCGTGACTCAAAAGGGAGGCGCCTGTCACCTCGGCTACCGCACCTGCTTTGTCCACGAAATGGATGCCAAGGGCAATATCGTCCGCGTGACCCAGGAAAAAGTCTTTGATCCGGAGAAAACCTACAAGAAATGATCGCTCCCGACCTGAAAACATTCAAGAAGATCGCCCGGAAAGGCAATGTGGTCGCGCTCTCGGAGACTTTTCCCGCCGACCTGGAAACGCCGGTTTCGAGCTTCCTGAAGATCTCCCATAAGTCCCGCCACGCGTTCCTGCTCGAGTCCGCCGAACAAGAGGAAAAGATCGGGCGCTTCTCTTTTCTCGGGATCGAACCTTCGGCCGTCTACGAATCCGCGGGGAAAAATGTCAAACTGACGGAAAAAGGGAAGACACGGGTTCTCAACAACGTCCGGCTTCTCGATGTTCTCGAGGAAGAGCTTGGAGAGCGTCGTCTGGCCAACCCGGAAGCTTTTCCGGGATTCCGCGGCGGTTTCGTCGGTTACCTTTCGTACGAGAACGTCCAGGACTTCGAATCGATACGCCTGACGAAGAAAAAAGGGCCGGGATTTCCGCTCGGACTTTTTTTTCGCGTGGAAGATTTTGTCGTCTTCGATCATTTCCGGAAAACGCTTTCGATCGTGATCCTCGTCAACCTCGATCGTTTTAAGTCTCCGGAGGCGGCCTACCGGAGCGGGGTTCGCCAGATGTCCAAATACCGGCAGCGGATCCAGAAACCGCTGAGACTCCCGGCGACGAATCTCTCAAGATCGGTTCCCGCTTTAAGGCCGAACATTTCGCGTGCGGCATTCGAGAATAAAGTAAAACGGATCAAGGAATACATCCGGGCCGGCGATTGCATACAGGTCGTGCTCTCGCAGCGCTTTAACCTGACGCATCGCGATGGCCAGGATTTCCAGATCTACCGTTCGCTCCGTTCGATCAATCCTTCGCCCTACATGTTCTATTTCCGCAGCGGCCCGCTCCGTCTCATCGGCTCTTCGCCCGAGATGCTGGTGAAGAAAACGAAACACATGGCAGAGGTACGGCCGATCGCCGGGACGCGCCCGCGCGGCGTCACCGTGAAGCAGGACCTTCAATTCGAAAGACAGTTGCGGCATTCGATCAAGGAGATGGCGGAGCACCTGATGCTCGTGGACCTCGGGCGCAACGACCTCGGGCGTGTGTCGGAATTCAAGTCGGTGCACGTCGAAAAATTCGCGTTCGTGGAGCGTTACTCTCACGTGATGCACCTCGTGAGCCGCGTCCAGAGCAGGCTCAAAAAAGGAAAGACGGCCATGGACCTTTTGCGGGCGACCTTTCCGGCGGGGACCCTCTCGGGGGCGCCGAAGGTCCGCGCCATGCAGATTATCGACGAGTTGGAGCCCGAAGCGCGCGGTCCCTACGGCGGGTGCCTCGGCTATTTCGGTTTTGACGGCGACATGGACATGTGCATCACGATCCGCACGCTCATGCTGCATAAGGGCCAAATGTACCTTCAGGCGGGCGCCGGGATCGTGAAGGATTCGGATCCGGGCCGCGAGTACGAGGAAACCGTCAACAAATCCAAAGCTCTTTTAAAAGCGATCGAAGCGAGGAATCTTTTTTAGCGGAGAACGGTACGCATGCTGCTAGTCATCGATAATTACGACTCGTTCACTTATAACCTGGTCCAGTATCTCGGAGAGTTGGGCGCGGACCCGCGTGTCTGGCGCAATGACGAGATCACGGTCGCGCAGATCAGGCGCCTCCGGCCGCGGCGCATCGTGGTGTCGCCCGGACCCCGCACACCTAAAGAGGCGGGGATCTCCTGCGATGTGATCCGCACGTTCAGCGGTAAAGTCCCCATCCTGGGAGTTTGCCTCGGCCACCAGAGCATCGGGTACGTGTTCGGCGGGAAGGTCATCCGCGCGGCGAACATTATGCACGGCAAGACCTCGAAGATCTACCACGACAAGGATCCGCTTTTCGGGAAGATCCCGAACCCGTTCGTCGCGACACGATATCATTCGCTTTTGGTCGAAAAAAATTCGCTCCCCAAAACGCTCAGGATTACCGCCTGGACCCGCGACAACGAGATCATGGGACTGAAACACGCAGCACACCCGACGTGGGGCGTTCAATTTCATCCCGAATCCATCATGACGGAATCGGGCATGCAGCTGCTGAAGAATTTCCTCGATCTTTCAAAATGAAGACTCACGGACCGGCTATTGATCAGGCGTGGCGACAGGAGCTCCTGGCGCGGTTGCTTACCAGGAAGCCTTTGTCGCTTGCGGACGCGCGAAAGTTCTTCGGAATACTTTTCGGCGGACAGCTTGCTTTTCAGACGGCGAAAGCCTTTTTACTTTTATTGTCGCTCAAAGGGGAGACCGCCGACGAACTTCTCGGTTGCCTGCAGGCCCTTCAGAAGCTTGAAAAACCCATCGGACCGAAGATCCCGGGGTTGATGGACACCTGCGGTACGGGCGGTGATGGCCGCCGGACGATCAATATTTCCACGCTGGCCGCGCTCGTCATGGCGGGCGCCGGCGCCAAAATCGCGAAGCACGGCAACCGCGCAGTTTCTTCAAGATCGGGAAGCTCGGATCTGATGGAGGCTTTTGACGTGAAGCTGGCCGCGGGGTTCCGGAAAATGCTCCGGGCGATTGGCCGCTGCGGGATCGGTTATTTTCACGCGCCATTTTTTCATCCGGTGTTTGCCCAAGTGCAGCCGCTCCGGCAGGCGCTGAAGCGCCGCACCATCCTGAATCTGTTGGGGCCCTTGGTCAATCCCATGCGCCTCGATCATCAGCTTGTCGGCGTGTCCTGCAAGCGGCTGGTACCGCTTTATGCGAAAGTTCTTTCCAAGCTTTCACGGAAGACGGCGCTGGTCTGCCACAGTTTTGACGGTATGGACGAGATCTCAACGGCGGTCCCGACTTTTGCGGTATGGATCTCTCCGCGCCGGCTGCGTCACGAAGTGATCCGGCCGCGGGCTTATGGCCTCCGGAAAGCTATTCTGAAGGATCTGGCCGTGAGTTCCGTGAAGGAGGGCCGATACCGGGCCGAAAGGATCCTGACGAATCGAGACAAAGGGCCGGCCAGGGACGTGGTGGTTTTGAACGCGGCCTTCGGGCTTGTGGTTTGCCGGAAGGCGAAAACGGTCCGCGAGGGGATCCGGATGGCGCAAAAGTCGCTGGATACCGGGAGTGCCCTGCGCGCGCTCCGCCAACTGAAGGGAATATCGAATTAAAATGATCCTGAACGAGATCCTGCTTCAAAAACGAAAAGACCTCGAAGAGCTCAAGCTGCGTCTGCCGCTTCATCGTCTTCAGCGTATCATCGAGAAGGCCGACCGGCCGGCGCCACGTCCTTTCCGCAACGCTCTTCTGGGAACGCGTCATCTCAATATTATCGCCGAGCTCAAGAAAGCATCCCCCTCGGAAGGCGTCCTCCGGGAGGATTTTCAACCGCTCCGGATCGCCAATCTGTACGAATACGCCGGAGCCTGCGCGATCTCCGTTCTGACGGAACCTCACTTTTTTAAAGGACGGCCCAGCTATCTCAAGACCGTCCGCCAGGTCACGAAGCTGCCGCTCCTGCGCAAAGATTTTATTTTCGAACGTTACCAGCTCTATGAGACCGCGCTGCTCGAAGCCGACGCGTTCCTTTTGATCGCTTCGATCCTGAGCGAGGAAGAATTAAATGAACTTATCGCGTTGGGCAAAGAACTCCAGATGGACGCGCTGGTCGAAGTCCACTCCGACGCGGAGCTTAAAAAAGCGCTCACGGCCGGCGCCGGCATCATCGGTATCAATAACCGGGATCTCAAAACGCTTAAGGTTGATCCCGACGGCGCAAAAAAACTCATCCCGCATATCCCGAAGGGGATCCCCATCGTGGTGGAAAGCGGTTTGCGCACGCACCAGGAGCTCATGACTTACCGGAGTATCGGGGCTAACGCCTTTTTGATCGGTTCCGCATTGATGAAATCTGTGGATATCCCCGGCACCCTGCAGACGCTGCTGGGTAAAAAGGAAAACACTGTTTCTTCGGAGCCTTCATGACGCGCGTCAAGATCTGCGGCAACACCAATTATGAAAATGCCCGTCTCGCGATCGATCTCGGCGCGGACTACCTGGGTTTCATTTTCGTCCCGAAGACCAAGCGCGTTCTGACGGTGGAAAAAGCGGAAGAGATCCTTTCGAAGCTGAAAGGTTTTGAAAATACCGTGGGCGTTTTTTGCAACCAGCCCAAGAAAGAGGTGGAGGAGATCGCGAAGCGGCTCGGCTTTAAATACCTGCAGTTCCACGGGGAGGAGACCGCGCTCTATTGTGAATCCTTCATGCAGAAGGGGTTTGAGATCATCAAGACTTTTCATGTGAAGGACGCCATGAGCCTGAAGCGGATCGACGAATATAACGTTAGTGCTTTTCTTTTCGACACCTACGCCTCTTCGGATAAAGGCGGCACCGGGACCCCGTTCAGCTGGGACATCATCGAAGACCGCCCCTATGTGCACGACAAGCTGTTCCTGGCCGGCGGGCTGAATGCCGGGAACGTTCAGCAGGCCATCGGACAAGTCCGTCCTTTCGCCGTCGACGTGGCCAGCGGGGTCGAGTCAGGTCCCGGCGTCAAAGATCCGAAACTTTTGAAATCGTTCATCCAGAAGGTCAAAACCCCCCAGAACGGCCTATGAGCGAAAAGCTGGACTTTTTTCAGAAATTAAAGTCACGTCTCTCCCATGTCGAGAAGGACTCCCTTTACCAGAAGCTTTTCGATGCCGTCCAGGAGAACTTCCTGCTGGAGGAGGTCTGCCAGAATCTCGAAGAGGGGATCGTCCTGACGGACCCCAAGGGGATCTCTTTCTTCGTCAACCGCAAGGCTGAAACGTGGCTCGGTCTCTCCGGCCGGTCCGGGACCCGGCAACCGATTTGGGAGCGGGTTCAGGATGCCGCGCTCGGCACTTTTCTCAGCGAAGAAATGCCGCGGGCTGTCGCGCGTACGGTACAGGACCTAAGGATCCTCTCGCCCCGGGAAATGCAGCTACGTGTCACGCTTTTGCCGCAGGAACAGGGCGGGAAAAAGACGCTCATGCTTATTTTGTCGGATATCACGCACCGCACGGACCAGGAGTTTGAGGCCCTCATGCTGACCCGCATGGAGAGCCTGATCCGGCTCGCCGGCGGGATCGCCCATGAGATCGGGAACCCGCTGAATGCCATCACGATCCATCTGGAACTTCTCAAGAAAAAACTCTCGGGACTTCCGTCCGCCAAAAGTCAGGAGCTCGAGCGCTTTGTGACCGATATTCAGGACGAGACCCGGCGGCTTGACCGCATCATCAAGAACTTCCTGAAGGCCACGAGGAAACCGCCGTTGCGTTTCCAGCTCAATGATCTGAATGAAACCCTCGCAGACGCGCTCGCTTTTCTGAAACCCCAACTGAATGAGTGCAGGACTCGGGTTAAATTCACGCGCGACACCAACCTGCCGCCGTTCCTTATGGACCGCGAAAGGCTTTATTACGCTTTTATGAATCTGATAAAAAACGCGATGGAGGCGATGGAACCGGGAGGTTCGCTGAAGATCACGGTCACGCACAAACAGCATTGCGCCATCGTCTCGCTGACGGATACCGGATGCGGGATCGCAGAGGCGGACCTTTCGCGCATCTTTGACATCTACTACACCACCAAGAAGGAAGGTTCGGGTCTCGGGCTGATGATGGTCTATGACGCGATCACCGAGCACGGCGGCAAGATCGAGGTCGTCAGCAAACGCGGCAAAGGCACCACTTTCAAGGTCCTTCTGCCGGTCCGGGAGCCGCAGCTCCAGCTGCCGCATTATGCGCCCGCCAAAGGAGGCTAGCCGGTCATGTTCGAAACGATCCTTTTAGTCGAAGACGAAGCAAGTTCCCGCAAGGGCCTGACGCAATTTCTTCAGGGTCTAGAATTTGACGTCCTTACCGCGACGGACGGCAAAGAGGCTTTTGAGATATTTAAAAAAGAGAACCCGGACCTCGTGATCTCGGACATCCGCATGCCGGAGATGGACGGCGTCACGCTACTGGAAAAGATCAAGGCCGAGTCGCCGTCGGCTAAAGTGATCCTGCTTACAGCCTACGGTTCCGTGGAAGATGCCGTGAAAGCCATGAAAAAAGGCGCTTTTTACTACCTGACGAAACCTGTCAATCTCGAAGAGCTGGAGTTCCTCGTAAAAAAAGCCTTCAGCAGCCACCGGTTGGAGGAAGAGAACAAAGAGCTCCGCCAGGAACTTTTCAAAGAGCGTTACGACCAGGGGAACCTGATCGCCCAATCGCCGAAGATGAAAGAACTGCTCAAGACCGTGGACAAGATTGCGGGCTCCAATGCCTCGGTCCTGATCGAAGGGGAAAGCGGGACCGGCAAAGAGCTTATTGCCCGGCGCATCCATGATCTGAGCCCGCGGAGCCTTCAGCCGTTCATCGCCGTTCATTGCGCCGCGCTGACCGAGACACTGCTAAGCAGCGAGCTCTTCGGTCACGAAAAAGGTTCCTTTACCGGCGCGACGGACCGGAAAAAGGGGAGGTTTGAGCGCGCGCACGGCGGCAGTCTTTTCCTTGATGAGATCGGCGAGATCACGAAGGAGACGCAGGTCAAGCTACTGCGCGTTCTCCAGGAGGGGGAATTCGAGCGCGTTGGCGGGACGAAAACGATCAAGGTGGACGTACGGCTGATCGCCGCGACGAATAAAACGCTGCTCGACGAAGTCAAGCAGCAGCGGTTCCGGGAGGACCTTTATTACCGCATTAATGTGATCTATCTGAAGGTGCCGCCGCTCCGGGAACGGAAAGAGGACATCTCGCCGCTCGTGGACGCTTTCATCCGTCAATATTCCAGTCTCAACGCGAAGAAAATTTCGGGGATCGAACCGGACGCGCTGGAGCTCCTGACGCGCTATGACTGGCCCGGGAATATTCGCGAACTTAAAAATGTTATCGAACGAATGATCGTGCTCAGCTCGGGCGACCGGCTTACTCTCGAACACGTTCCCGACGAATTCCGGCAGGGTAGGGCCTCGCCTGCCGCGCCCGCGATCTTTTCCGGATTTGATCGGATCACCGACGTGGAGAAGGAGCTTATTCAAAAAGTCCTGCAGGAGGCGAAAGGGAACAAGTCGCTGGCAGCCGAAAAGCTCGGGATCTCTCGCCGGACGCTTTACCGGAAGCTTGACGAGTACAAAAACGCCTGACCCCTGAATGCCAATCCGTTACACACGCGTGTGTCATTGTGCGTCATATTTTTGAATTTCGATTTCACGAAGAAACGCTAAACTTGTAACCTATTATTATCCAAGGAGTTGCGTTGATGGCTCTAGCCTGAAGATGGCATGATAATTGTTCTTTAAATGGTGTAAGTAATTAAATAAACGAGTTTTAAAAGGAGATAAGACAATGGGAAAAGTTCTAGGAATAGATTTGGGTACGACAAATTCTTGTATGGCGATTATTGAAGGCGGCGAGCCGAAGGTGATCACAAACAAAGAGGGGAACCGCACGACGCCTTCCGTCGTCGCTTTTACGAAAACGGGGGAGAGGCTTGTCGGCCAGACCGCCAAGCGTCAGGCAGTCACGAACTCGGAAAATACTATTTTTAGCGCCAAGCGTTTCATCGGCCGGCGCTATGAAGAAACCCAGCACGAGATCCAGCTTGTTCCGTTCAAGGTCAAGTCCGGAAAACACGGCGAGGCGATCTTTGATATCCCTCAGGAAAAACGGGAGTTCACGCCGCCGGAGATCTCGGCCATGGTCCTTCAAAAGCTGAAAGCGGACGCGGAAGCTTATCTGGGAGAAACCATCACGCAGGCGGTCATCACCGTTCCCGCCTATTTCAACGATTCCCAGCGGCAGGCTACGAAAGACGCCGGGCAGATCGCGGGGCTTGAAGTCCTCCGCATCATCAACGAGCCCACGGCCGCAGCGCTCGCGTACGGTCTCGATAAAAAGAAAGATGAGACCATCGCGGTCTATGACCTTGGCGGCGGTACTTTTGATATCTCGATCCTTGAGATCGGGGAAGGCGTTTTCGAGGTCAAAGCGACCAACGGGGACACGCACCTTGGCGGCGATGATTTCGACCAGAAGGTCATCGACTGGCTGATCGCGGAATTCAAGAAGACGGACGGGATCGATCTCAGCAAGGACCGCATGGCGATCCAGCGTTTGAAAGAAGCGGCCGAAAAAGCCAAGTGCGAACTTTCCACCGCGCAAAGCACCGAGATCAATCTTCCTTTCGTGACGGCGGACGCTTCGGGACCGAAGCATCTCCTTCTGACGCTGACGCGGGCGAAGCTTGAGCAGCTCGTGAGCGATCTCATCGCGCGGACCGTCGGTCCCTGTAATCAGGCGATGAAGGATGCCGGCGTCAAGCCCGAGGACATTGACGAAGTGATCATGGTCGGCGGTCAGACGCGCATGCCCGCGGTCGTCGAGAAGGCCAAGGATCTTTTCAAGAAGGTCCCGCACCAGGGGGTCAACCCGGATGAGGTCGTGGCCGTAGGTGCCGCCATCCAGGGCGGCGTCCTGAAGGGCGACGTGAAGGACATCCTCTTGCTGGATGTCACGCCGCTTTCGCTCGGCATTGAAACTCTCGGCGGCGTCATGACCAAGCTGATCGAGCGTAACACGACGATCCCGACGCGGAAATCGGAGATCTTCTCGACCGCGGCGGACAACCAAACCGCGGTGACCGTCAAGGTCCTTCAGGGGGAGCGCGAGATCGCATCGAACAACCGCGTGCTCGGGCTCTTCAATCTCGAAGGAATTCCGCCCGCGCCTCGCGGCATGCCGCAGATCGAAGTGTCCTTCGATATCGATGCGAATGGAATCGTGCACGTCTCGGCCAAGGATCTCGGCACCGGCAAGGAACAGCGGATTCGGATCGAATCTTCCTCCGGTCTTTCCAAGGAAGAGGTGGAGAAACTGGTCAAAGAAGGCCAGTCCCACGCCGATGAGGACAAGAAGAAACACGAGGTCATCACGGCCCGGAACCAGCTCGATAACCTGATCTACGCGACCGAAAAGACCCTGCGAGAGCACGGGGACAAGGTCACGGAAGACGAGAAAAAGCGCGTCGAGGAGGCCTTGAAAGAAGCGAAGACCTCTCTGACCAGCGAGTCGAAGGAAGAGCTGGAAAAAGCGGGCCAGAAACTCGCGACCGCGTCCCACACGATCGCCCAGAAGATGTATGAGGAAGCGGCGAAAAAGGCCGGGGCCAAAGGTGGCGGCGGCCCCGCTCCCGAAGGCAAAAAGGACGACGGCGTAGTCGACGCGGATTATGAAGTTGTCGACGAGGAAGAGAAAAAGAAGAAAAAAGAATAACGCGTTTTGCAAAGACGGATGATGTCGGGCTTGGTTCCTGGCGTCATCCGTCTTTTAATATCGGCGACGGTAGAACGGCGGATGATCATGGACAAGAGTTTCATGCGTAAAGTTCTTCTGCGGACGGTTTTTTTTCTATTTCTGTTCGATCCGGTCTTGGGTGCGGTCCCGAGCCTCAAAGTGGAGCCCGCGCCGCTCAGGATCGCCGACGACCGGACGGCGACCGTGAAAGTGGTCCTCGAATGGCCGGACTCCGAGGGCCCGTACGAGATCAATACGACGGAACCTGCCCTTGAGAACCTGACGCTCGTCCGGCAAAGCCAGTCGCAGGAAACAGGCGCTCTCGTCAAGCAAGTGGTCACTTATGAATTCCAGCCCGCCGGCAAAGGCCCGGCCCGGATCCTTCCTTTCGAAGTCAGCTACCGGCGCTCGGATGCGGATCCATGGGTACCGCTGCTGGTTCCTGAACAGGGTCTCGAGATCGTTCCCTCCGCTCCCGGAAGAATTCTTCGGATCAGTCTCTGGTTTGCGGCGGGGATCGCACTTTTCACCGCGGCTGGCCTTGTGATCCGTAAAGTCGCCGCCCGCCGCGAGGCCGCGAAGTCGACGGTTGTGATCGACCCGAAACAAAAGATCTACGCCAAGGCCCAGGAGGCCATTACCACTTTTACTCCTTCGGACCCCAAGGAGCGGCTGGGGCATTGTGCGGCGCAGCTCAGGATCGTGGCGAGCGTCTATTATGATATTCCGCCCGGCGCACTGACCGAGACCGCGTTCCTCGCGCTTTTGAAAAAAAAGAACCTCCCGGCCGCCGAATGGGCCGAAGTCTCGGGCCTTTTTGAGCAATTAGAGCAGATGCGTTTCTCGCGCGGGGACCTGACGGCGTATGAACTTGAGCGGATGCAAAAGACCCTCTTGCAATATATACAGGGCAAGATTATTATGGGAAATCCGGTTTGATCGTCGGCTTTTGTGCCGCGCCCCTGAGATCCAGTGGGGAGCGGCGCTCGAAGCCAAAGCCGCCGCTTGATCGAGCGGCGGCACCCAATCAATAACCCGCAATCATTTAAAAGGGAGACTCTATGGATACATCGATACAGGAACTGAACGCAAAGATCCGCGACGCAAGCTCCGCCCTCAAAGACCTCACCCGCGAGATCGGCAAGGTGATCGTCGGCCAGCAATACCTGATCGACCGGCTGATGATGGCCCTGTTGGCGGACGGACACATCCTGATCGAGGGGGTCCCGGGACTGGCCAAAACGCTTTCCGTCCGGACGCTTTCGCAGGCGATTGCGGCTAAATTCCAGCGGATCCAGTTCACGCCCGACCTTCTTCCGGCCGACGTGGTCGGGACTTTGGTCTATAACCCCAAGGATGGCAATTTTACGACCAAAAAGGGCCCTATTTTCACGAAGATCATCCTGGCGGACGAGATCAACCGGGCCCCTTCCAAGGTCCAAAGCGCCCTTCTGGAGGCCATGCAGGAGCGTCAGGTCACGATCGGCAACGAGACCTTTCCGTTGCCGGTGCCGTTCCTCGTTCTTGCCACCCAGAACCCGATCGAGCAGGAGGGGACGTACCCGCTTCCGGAAGCCCAGGTCGACCGCTTTATGCTCAAGCTCGTGGTGTCCTACCCGACCAAGAAAGAAGAAAAAGAGATCCTGGAGCGCATGGCAAGCGGCAAAGAGATCAAGGTTTCGCAGGTGATCGATCTCGAAAAGGTCATGGCCCTTCGACGCCTGACGCATGAGA
>CAIJDY010000056.1 GCA_903819565.1 Candidatus Omnitrophota bacterium
ATGCCGCGTATTATTGGGGTGGATATCCCGAGAGAAAAAAGAATCGATGTGGCGTTGACCTATCTTTACGGGGTCGGAAAGACCCTGTCGAAGAAGGTTTTATTGGAAGCGAAAGTCGATCTGGCCAAGCGCGCCAAGGATTTGACGGAAGCCGAGATCTCCGCGATCACGGGCATTATCCAGAAAACAATTAAAGTCGAAGGCGATCTCCGCCGCGAGATCCAGCAGAACATCAAGCGCCTGATGGATATTCGCTGCTACCGGGGATCGAGGCATCTCAAGAGCCTCCCGTGCCGCGGTCAACGCACCCACACGAACGCACGTACCCGCAAGGGAAAACGGAAGACCGTGGGCGGACTCAGCCGTAAGGCGCCTGCTCCGTAATAGTCGTGAATTCATAACGAAGGGATAAAAGGATTCTATGGCAAAGAAAAAAATCAAACACATCAGCCGCGGCGTCGCGCATATCGCCGCGAGTTTCAATAACACGATCATCACGATCACCGATGCCGGCGGGAACACGGTGTGCTGGGCCTCGTCCGGTTCGGCCGGGTTCAAGGGCTCCAAGAAATCTACGCCGTTCGCGGCGCAGATCGCTTCCGAAAAGGCTGCCAAAAAGGCGATGGAGTACGGAATGAAGGAAGTCGAGGTCTACATTAAGGGCCCCGGCGCGGGCAGGGAATCTGCGATCCGCGCGTTACAGGCCGCGGGGCTTGTGATCAGTGCGATCCACGATATTACGCCGATCCCGCATAACGGCTGCCGTCCGCCGAAGAAGAGGAGAGTTTAGTTTATGGGACGATCCCGCGGTCCAGTTATCCGGTTGCACCGTCGTGAGGGCGTCAATTTGGGACTCAAAGGACGCCGCACCAGCGATGAGAAACACGACAAGCGCCTCGGCAAACCGCCCGGGCAGCATGGTCTCGCCCGCACCAAGCTTTCGGATTACGGGGTGCAGCTGCGCGAAAAGCAGAAAATGAAGAGGATCTACGGGGTCAGCGAGCGACAGTTCCGCGTGTTTTTCCAGCGCGCCGTCAAAGCCAAAGGGGTCACCGGCGAGATGCTCATCCAGTTGCTGGAGCGGCGTCTGGACAATGTTGTGTACCGGCTCCTTTTTACGACCTCCCGGCGGGAAGCCCGTCAAATGGTCGGGCACGGGCACGTTACGGTGGACGGCAAGAAAGTGAACATCCCTTCCTTCATCGTGAAGGTCGGGCAAAAGGTCAGCGTGAAGCAAAAAGAAGCGACGATCAAGAGGCTCCAGACGAGCTTTGAAAAATGGAAAGACTTGACCGCGCCCGAGTGGCTGAAGCTGGACCGCGAGAAATTGACCGGGGAAGTCTTGAGGAATCCCACGAAAGCGGATGCCGGCCTGCCGGTCGAAGAATCGTTGATCGTCGAATTGTATTCGAAATAACCATTAGCCCGAAGGGCGCCCGCGGGGGTGGCCCGGAGGCTACGTGAAAAGTTTTTTTACTTTTTCCGAACAAGGAGGAAACAATGGGAATTCGCTGGAAAACATTTGAAATGCCGAAACGCCTGGAAGCGGAACCGAACACACTGACGCCGACCTACGGCAAGTTCATTGCCGAACCGTTCGAACGGGGCTATGGAACGACGATCGGGAACGCGCTGCGCCGGGTCCTGATCTCCTCGATCGAAGGGGCCGCCGTGACTAACATCAAGATCGACGGGATGCTGCACGAATTCTCCACGCTGGACGGCGTGGTGGAAGACGGCGCGCAGATCGTGCTCAACTTCAAGAAGCTGGTCCTTCGCTATCATGGCAAAGGGCCGAAAAAGATCTACATCGACGTGAAAAAACAAGGCCCCGTCAAGGGGGGCGATATCCAGGCCGATGAGACCGTGGAGATCGTGAACCCGGACCTCGTGCTCTGCACGCTGAGCAAGGCCGTCAATCTCAAGATGGAGATGGAAGTGGGCCGCGGTCGCGGTTATGTGACAGCTGAGACCAACAAGCGGGAAGATTCCCCGATCGGCGTTGTGACCATCGATTCGATTTTTTCGCCGGTGACCAAGGTGAATTTCTTCGTGGAAGACACCCGCGTCGGGCAGATCACGGATTATGACCGCCTGGTCCTCGAGATCTGGACCAACGGCGCCATGAGCCCGGAAGAGGCGCTCCTTTACGCCTCGAACATCCTCCAGCGGCACCTCGACATTTTCGTGAATTACGGCGAATTGCCCGAGGAAGAGGAAGAAGAGGAAGAACAGGACAAGGAATTCCTCGAACTCGTCAACAAGCCGATCAGCGAGCTGGAGCTTTCCGTGCGCAGCGCGAACTGCCTGGAAGCCGCCAGCATCAAGACGATCGGCGATCTGGTGCAGAAGACCGA
>CAIJDY010000057.1 GCA_903819565.1 Candidatus Omnitrophota bacterium
CCCAGAATAACCACCACGGGATCCTTTGGAATATTTTGAGAGCTTGCGGCTAAATGATCAAAAAGCGCCACTGCGGCCGCTTTCACGTCAGCCGGCAACGCACTCCTCGTTTCCGAGCGCGATACGCTCTTGGGCGCAAGCAATGCTTCAACGCGTGCGTTTAACCATCCCCGTTGGACATCAGTCAGGGCCCGAATCTGATCCTTCCGCAGCGCCAGGATCTGATTTCCCGTAAGGGTCGGGATTTTAACCCCGGTCAGTGCCTTGAGCGGCGCATTTGTCACCGGTTCGAGACTATTTTCGGGTACCATCCGGAGCAGCATTGCAGTCGCCGTCCAAATTTGCGTTTCCGTCATGGCCCGGACATTCTTCTCCGGCAGCCCGAAAACCTCCTGAATGGATCGCGCCCTTAATGCCTTGATCTTTTCGATCAGCGCTTCCTCCGTGACCGACGTCGAGATCGCGGTCGTTGCCCCTTGCGCGTCCTCCGGTAGTTTTCTCGCCTCCGAGCGGAATACTTTGTCGCGGGTCTCGACTTCAAAGGTGACCGACACTCCCCGTCTGCCCTCGATCACTTTGACCCACATATTCGTTCCGGGAACCTGAACCGCTTTTCCTTTATCCAACCAGAAGGGACCCCTCTTTGTTACTTTAGGACCTCTAAAATAGGCCGCAAGGCTGGCAATTTCACGAGTTTGCACATCGCTCGTAAGACTCCCGTTGAACCGGAACACGACGCCCAAGACTTCACGTTCGCTTTCCCCAGCGGCTATTGCGTCAACAGAAAGAGGGATCGTTACCTTCTGCTTCCTCGTCTCGGAACGGGATACCGACCGGATCTTCTCAAGCGACTCCTTCGCGGCCCGGCTGATACGCCGGTCCCCGCCAGCCGTCGCCTTGTATAACGCTGTCAACGCATCCACCGCGCTCGGATCCCCGAACTTGCCCAATGCGACGGCGGCGTGATAGCGGACGAGCCTGTTGTGATCCTTTAACGCCTCGATAAGACCCGGCACAGCGCTTGAATCTCCGATTTCCCCCAGTATTTTCGCTACGAGACCCCGAATATCCAAAATTTGTTCCTGCGGAATTTCATCCTTCAGCTCCTTGAGCAAAGCCGGAACTGCCCTGGAATCGTGCTGCCTCACGAGCGTATAGATCGCGGCTTCCCGCACGAAGACATTGGGGCTCCGGAGCTCATTGACGGCCCAACTAACCGGGTCCGAAACCCTCCAGTTGTCGCTATGGTTAGAACGCACAAGCTTCGAGATCAGTAACGCGCCAATCAGAACCAAAAGAGGGTATTCGATATAAAAAGACGTGAAAAATATTTCGCTCGCTCTGAGTTGCGGATAAAAAAACGCGAGGACCAACGCGTTAAGCCCGCCCCAGACCAAAATGCCCGCAAGCAAAGTTCTCTTCCGGGCGATGTTCTTCTCCCGGATCAGCGTTTCCACGTCGTCCTCGGAAGCTTCCCGCACTTCCGAGCGGCCCGATCTCTCAATTTGATCCAGCGCCCACAAAGCGCCGCCTTTCACAAAATCGATGCTGCTCCACGAGGCATCCCGAAGCGCCGGGATCGCCGACGGGTCCCCGATCGTGCCGAGGGCACTGAGCGACGCCGTCACCAATCGTTCATCGCTGTCCTTAAGAGCCGCGATCAGCGCCGGAACGGCCTCGCGCGCTTTGTTTTTTTCGAACGCCATAGCGGCCATGATCCGGACCCCGGGATGCGGGTCATGCTCTAAAGCTTCAAGAAGCGCGGCGATCGCCAACGGACCTTTCTGGTCGCCCAATTCATCCGCGGCGATAATTCGCATTAAAGGACGGTCCATTTGCCGCAAACCCCAGACCAACAGCGTGACCGGAACGAAAAACCGTCTCGCGGCATAAATCAAAAGAGGCGAGATCATCAGACTCAACAGCAAGGAACGAACCAGGAAAAATCCGAGCGCCCACAATCCCCAGGCGGTCAGGGAAAATATTGCCGCGACCGCTCCGGCAGCGATGATGACATCCCTGACCGGAAGACCCCTCGTGTCTCTCGCCTCCGAACGGGCATTGCCATTTATCGCGGCGGCGCGATGGATCTGGACAAGCACCGACGCGGCGACCGCTTTGACGAAATCAGAGTCATTATTCAGGGCCCCGGCGAACACAGGAGCAAGGGTGATGTCCCTGACCGATCGAAGAGCCAAGGATGCGAAGCGGCGGATAGAACGATCCTTATCATTCAAGGCCCTGAGCAACGCGGAAACCGCCTGCGGATCCTGAGTCTTTCCAAGAGCCTCCGCCGCGGCAATACGGACCTCGCGATCCTCCTGATCATTCTCCAAAGCCTTAACGAGTGCGGGAACCGCTCTCGGGTCATTGATCTCACCGAGGGCTCTGGCCGCGGCGGCCCGAAGATCCGGATCTTTATCGTCCGCCAGGACCTCCATTAAAACAGGAACGACCCTGGAACCTTTGGCTTTTCCAAAAGCCTTTCGCGCGACAGAGCGAACAAGCTCATCCGGGTCGGATTTGATCGCCTCCTTGAGAGCAACGACCGCTCTGGGATCATCAAAAGCGCCGAGAGACATAACTGCGGCGATCCGGACCTTAGGATCCTGATCGTTTTTCAAAGAATCGATCCAATTGCGGAGACTGCCGCGGAACATCACCGGGGCATTCCCTGTGCGGGCAAGAGCGGCGTTAATATTTTTAAGCAAAAGGGCGACATACTTTTTTACATTTTGGGAATCGCCTTTCATGGCATCCGTCAGCATAGGCACCAAGCCGGGATCCTTGACCGTCCCGAGGGTACGGAAAGCGGCCCGACCGACCACGGCAGATTCGTCATCCAGAGCCCTGATCAAAGCAGGAACCGCGCTGAGATCATTGAACGAGCTGAGGGCCCTGGCCCCCTCGATGCGGACCCTTGCATCTCCATCCCTTTCCAAAGCCCTGACCAACACGGGGATCGCTCGCACATCTTGTATCCGGCCTAACGCTTTGGCTGCGGCGGCGCGGACCCTGGGATCCTCTTTATCATCCTCCAGAGCCTTGACCAGCGCGGGAACGGTTCTCCGGTCCCTGCTCGAGCCAAAAATCCTCGCCTTGACCGCGCGCGCTCCGTAATCTTTTTCGTTTTCGAGGACCTCGATAAAATTTTGTTCCGTCCAGGAATGGAGGCCGGCGCGCGCCTCCGAGCGGGCAGTCCTCTCATCGACAATGCCCTTCAGGCGGGTTCTTCGCAAAGCCCGGTCCATGCCGGCGTAAAAGGCGGCTTCATCGCGACTGTCCCAGGAGACCAAAGCAGCGGCATCCATGTCCTTAAGCTCGTCCATGATCTCTTGACGCGAGTACTTCGTCCGGCTGCCATGGTTAAGTACGGTGGCTCTTCGGATCAGGACCAGCAACACCGCGGCAACGACTTTGACGAAATCGGAATCACTCTTCAAGACCTCGATCAGCAACGGAACCGAGTCCGGGTCCTGGATCGCGACAAGGGCCCTGGCCGCGGCGCGACAAACGGCCACGGACGGATCGCTCAGGGCCACGACGAGCGCCGGGACCGCACCCGGATCCTTGATCGCACCGAGGGCTTTGACAACAGCGTAACGAAATGCCGGATCCTTACTCTTTTTCAAAACATAGATCAGCGCCGTAACCGCGATCTCATCCTGGATCGTGCCGAGCGCCTCCGCCGCGTCGATGAGAACTTTCGGATCCTCGTTATCGGTTTTCAGGATTTTGACCAGGTAGAAAACCGCCAGAGGACTGCGGATCCGGAAAAGAGAATCGACGACGGTCGATCGAAACGCGACTCCCTCGTCTTTTGCGTAAGCATCCATCAGGACATTGACCACCCGGGGATCCCTGAAATAACCCAGAGCCGCTGCCGCGGTGATCCGGGCTTCGGGATCCGCATTATTTTCCAGAATTTCGATCCAACTGCGGAGACTGCCCGACTGCCAGTCGGCACGTCTTGCATCCCTGAGGGTGGGGCGACCCCGTAGCTCCGAGCGGGACTTGCCATAACGCACGGACTCGTTCTTGATCCTCTCAAGCATGGACGCGGCAACCGTCCGCACGGCTTCGGATTCGTCCTTCAGGGCCTCGGTGAACGCGAGCGCCGCATCGGGCCCCTGGATCCTGATGAGGGCATAAGTGGCCGCACGGCTGGCCGAAGCGTCTGTCCCCTTTAACACCGCAAGCAAGCCGAGAACCGAAGGCGCTCCGATCGCGGCGAGGGCTTCCCGCGCGAAATAGCGGAGGTGAACGTCATTTCCATTTAATACCTCAAGCAGGTCCAGGACCGCGGAGGCATCTTTGATGTCGCCGAGGGCCGCGGTCGTCTCGAAGCGAACGATCCCGCTCTTATCGGTCTTCATCGCTTTGACCAGCGCCGGGACGGCGCCGGGGTCTTTGATCTTCCCGAGCGCCCTGGCCACGGCCACGCGGACCTCCGGGTCCTTATCGTTCTGCAAAGCCGAGATCAATGCCGCGACTGCCGCCGGAGATTTGATCGCGCCGAGCGCGTCCGCAGCAGCCTGGCGGACCTCCGGGTCCTTGTCGTTCTTCAAAGCGTCTGTCAATGCGGGCAAGGCGCGCGGATCCTTCAACTCGCCGAGGGTTTTCGCCGCCGCCAGTCGGTAGTCCCCGCCGAACCCGAAGAATTTTTCCATCCAGCTCATCTTCAGTTCCTTCAGCGCTGACTGAAATTGCGTCTCCTGCTCGGACGTAAGGCGGACCTCGGAACGCCACGCGACGACGTTCATTTGGCCATCCCTCGCTTGACGCTCCGCCTCTTCACGCGCTTTTAATTGCCCGTATTCCCGCAGCGCGGAGGCCGCGCGCGGATCGCCGATCTTTTCGAGCGCTTCCGCGACAGCGTCACTGATAAGCCGGTCATTCAATGCCTTGAGCAACTCGGGGACCTTCCCGGTATCGTTCCTGTCTGCCAACGCGGCGGCTGCGGCCCTCCGGACATCCGGATACATGCTGTTCAATTCGCCGCCCAATTCGGCGAGGGCGCCCATCTCACGAAGCGCGTCGATCGCCGCTCTCCGGACATCGGCATACTTGCTATCGATCTCATCAGCCAGTTCGGACCAGGCTTTGAGTTCACGAAGCGCGGTGATCGCGATATCGCGAACATAAACATCCCAATGCAACAAGGCTTCGATCAGCGAAGGGATCGCGTCAGGACTTTTACGTTCCGCCAGAACCGTCACAGCCTCTATACGGACCTCGTGATACGGATTCCTCAACTGTTCGCTCAGCTCGGACCAGGCGTTCAGCACACGCAGGCCGCTCATCGCGGAGGCGCGGACCGTCAGAGCGTCGTCGTTCAGCGCCTCGACGAGTCCCGGAATGGACTTTTGAAAGCGCAGCGCTTTCACCGCCGCCATGCGGACATCCACAAAAAAATTGCTCAGCTCCCTTCCAAGCTCCGGCAGCGCGTCAAGCTCAAGAAGCGCCTCGATCACGGCTTCGCGCACCTCAGCCTCTTTGTCTTTCAGAGCCGCGACAAGTACGGGAACGGCGCGGCGGTCCCGGAGCCCGGCAAGCGTTTTCGCGGCGGCAGCACGTTCTCTAATGTCCCGCTCAGCGTTAAAGGAAAATCCATACCAGGGAAACTTCAGGTTCGTCACCGCCTTGCGGAATTCCTTTTCCTGCATGGGCGTGAGCCTCACTTCGGACCGGGCGCTCGTGTCCGTCCCTCCCGAGGCCCCCGCGGCGCTTTGCTTCTGATACCCTTTGAGCTCGGAAACGGCCCGAAGATCGCCGGTCTTTTCCAGCGCGGCTGCGGCGGCGTCACGAACAAGCCGGTTCGGATCTTCCAGTTTCTCGATCAGCGCGGGAACTATTTCGGGAGCGGTCTGATCAGTAAGAGCCTCGGCAGCCACAGTCCGGAGCATGACACTTTTATCATTCAGGATGACGAGGAACGCGGGAACGGACCTCGGATCGTTCCGCTTACGAAGCTCCATAGCTGCGGCCCAACGGACACCCAGCGGGCCGTTCGTGTCCACCAAAACCTTGATCAAAGCCGGAACGACGCTCGGATCTTTGATACGACATATTTCTATGGCCGCTTCCATCCGAACATAGCGATCAAGGTCATTCAGGGCGACGGCGGACAATGCGGGGACGACCACAGAAGGATGGTTGATGCCCCCCAATATTTTGATGGCCTCAATGCGGCGATTCACGCCCCCATCAATCGACAAACCATCCCACCACTTGGGCTGAAGGTCCTTCAGGGCCCTCCTCAAATGGGTTTCCACCGCTGACGCGAGCCCCGCCGCTGAAGCGTCGGTTGGCAGGCGTGCCTCCGAACGGGAATTCCTATTGAACTCTTCAAGTGCCGCCTTGGCGTAGGCGCCGACATCCTTATCCCCCAGAACATTCCGGAGAGACAGGAGCGCCTGTGCATCGCCGATCTTGCCAAGAACGATCGCGATCGCCTGCCGGGTGGCTGCGTAAAGATCCGCGTCCTCCAACATCACGGTGAGTATGTCCAGCGCCTCCGTAGCCTTGAGATCGATAAGGGCCGCGGACGCTCGGGTCCGCACTTCCTCGCTCGCGGACTGTATGTCCTCGATCGCCGCTCCGATCTGCCGGCTGCGGACCACGTCAATATCCGAAGACCTGATATCTTCCAGTCTTGCGACCGCTTCATCCCGGTTCAGCTTTTTCAGATACAGATAAGCCGCCACACCCAAAATGACCATCGCCGCGCCAAAAATGAGAACCTCTTTTAGATCGGCAATGGCATAACCCCCATCATCCCAAAACCCACGCGCGAACGGAAGGGCCGCGATAGCGGAGAGCCCCTCCAGGGTCTGGCCGCGAGGACTGTCCCCATGACCGGTCGTACTGTCCGCCGCCGGCTCCAGGCTTTCCTTCTCGAGTCTTTCCTTTTGGATGCGAAGCTTGAATGCGTCCAACGCGGAAGCCGCGCGAGGATCCCCCATCTTTTCGAGCGCAGTGGCGGCATCCCGGCGGGCATACCAGTCCTCATCCTGCAACATCCCGATCAGCGGGTCAACGGCACCGGCATACTTGAGAGTCCCGAGCGCATACGCTGCGGCACGGCGAACATAGGAAGATTTGTCCTGAAGAGCCTCGATCAATGCGGGCCCCACTCGGGGGCCCTTGAGTTCGGCGAGTGCGTAAGCCGCGGATTGACGGATCACCATGTTCTTATCTTTCAGGGCCCCGATCAGCGCGGGAACGGCGCGAAGATCCTTGAGTTTTTCAAGAGAATCCGCGGCAACCCAGCGGACCGTCGGATCAAGGTTTACATCATTCAACGCGTCGATCAATACCGGGACGACACCCGCATCTTCAACCTTCCAGAGAAATTTAACGATCGCGACGCCAACGCGGGAAGCAGGGTCCTTCCGCAGAGCGGCGGCCAACACAGGAACCGCGCGGGGATCGTTCAGGCGAACAAGCGTTCTGACGGCGGCAACGCGGCGCCCCAGGCCATGAAGTTCGAACCAGCCATCCCACCATTTAATCTGCAGGTCTGAGAGCGCGTTCCGGAATTCCTTGTCCGCCGCCGATCTTACCTCCGAGCGACCGGCGTTTCCGGCGGCCGGCGTTCCATATTTCTGTATGATCCTGATCCAAGAGAACCGGTTCTCGAGAAAATAACTGGCGTCGCCCAGTTTCGCGGCAGAACCCAGCGGCAGACGGTGCAGAAAGGACAGCAGCTCAAACGGGTTCCGGGTCTCTGCGACGCTCCGATAGCCCTCTTCGGTCAGCGGCGCTTCCTGGCCGAGGCTTCCGGCCGCCTCTGCCCCGAATTTGTAGGCAACTTCGGCCCAGGACGTTTGATGTTCGATAAAAAAACTGGCGTCGCCCAATTCCGCCCTCGTCCCCCGCGGCAGACGGTGCAAGAACTCGATCACCTTTTCGGGATTTTTGGCCATCAATGCGTTCTTATATACCGCCTGATTCAATGTCGTGTCCTGACGGAACGCGCCGGTCTTTCGCGGTACCGGTTTGACCGTATCAGCAGAAGAAACCTGAACGGTCTCGGGCTTTAGCAGCGCGGGAACCTGCACATCGCTTATCCTGACGGTGCTCGCCATGATCCCGGCGATCGTCAGCAGCACTAGCTTCAACTTCAGACTTCCCCGCAATTCGGAACGGACAGCGGGCATGGAACCCGCATCATTCATCTCACGATAGAAAAGCCCGAACCCGTCGTCGAGACGGTATCCCTGCAGGCGCAACTTTTTCCCGTTGAAAAGGCTGATCTCGACGGCATCATCTTCCGGACTGCCACCGCGCCTGAATTCCATAGTTTTGACACCACAAACAAGCTTCGGGGCAAAAGGTCGCTCGATTGAGGAAGCGGCATTGGTGGCAAAAAAAACGTAATCATTGTCATCATCCAGGGAATCTTTCCCCCAAAGGTCTTCCGCCTGCCTTTCGAGTTCCTTCCTGAGCTTCTCCAACTCCCGGGGACTCCTCATCGGCATCTTGAGCGCATGGGCGGGAAGAAGGCTTCCGATCCCTTCCTCTTTCAGCTCCCGGACCGAGCGGACCCAGAAAGGCGCGTATTGGTAAACCTCACCCGGCTCAATATGTTTTGCATACTGCCGCTTGTTGCCCAAACGGTCTTGCACATCGATCCTGAACCCCTGATGGTCGATGATCGCCTTGTTGACGCCCTGCGCAAGCCCTTTGCGGACTTCCGAGCGGCCGGTGGTTCCTCGATTTTTCATCATCTCAAGAGCATCCGACGCCCGGTTGCGAATGTCCTCATTCTGGTCTTTGAGGGCATCGGTCAGTAAGGCAACGGCTTCGGGGCCGCCGATTTTGCTGATCGCGATAATGACTTCTTTCTGTTCGTTAGGATAATGATATGCCATTTCCTCCCTGAGAGCTTTGACCAACGCGGGAAGCGCCCGCGGATCACCGATTTCGCCAAGAGCCAGCACCACATGAGACCAAAACGATTGATGCGCATGCTTCATCGCCGCAAGCAATGCCGGTACCGCTCGTTGATCTTTGAGCGCACCCAAAGCAAGGGCGGTGACTATCAGCGTTCCGTGATCTTGACTCCTTTCCATGACTTCGATTAGCGCGGGAACCGCCTGTACCCCAGCCTTGACCTGGAGAGCCAGAGCGTCAGCGGCAACTTGGATACTACGTAACTGCAGGCGCTTCTCCGCCCACGCTTCGAGCGCAGCGAACAATTCGTCATCATGCTTGTTGAACCATTTATCCGCATATTCGCCCGTTTCGCTTTCAATAGCGTCTTTGAGATAATCAGGGGACATCAGGAAATCGATGGGGCCTTGACCAAGCTCCAGTTTGCGGATAAAGGGCTGATCCAAATAATCAGCGGCATATTGATCGGTTTCGCCGGCACCGTAGGCATCTTCCATAATTCTCACAAACTCGTCGATCACACGGCTAACCATGGCCGATGGGGATGCTTCTTCATCGGCGCCGGTCTGCCGGACTTCGGAACGGGATTTGTCGCTAACATCTCCCTCCGAACGGCGTCCGGTGAGCACCTCCGACCGCACACCTTCAGACTTAGTCGCTGCATTTGCAGCTTGAATTGTTTGAGCTCCTGTTCCATAAAGCGCATTTTTTTGAATATATTCCTGCATAGAAAAGGGCAGAACACCAAAGCGCTGCTTTTTTCTTATCCCCGTTGATCTAAGGCCTTTCGTATAATCATTAACGACAGTAATATTGTCAGGGTAGTTGCTGCTCAGGCGAGCAACGACATCAGGAAGACTGAAATCATTAAGTATTGCGAAATGCATCCTGATCCCCCCCGGTGGGGCAGCGCTTAGATCCTTTTCAATGTAAGTTGCCAAGTGCTTAACATTATCAGCTCCTATAAGAGTATAAAAATCCGTCAGGGGCTTTAAATCCGAAGCCAGAACAGATGTCAGAATACCGATGGCCCCTTTATCGTCGCTTCTGTCCCGGTTCGCATCGATTGCAGAAAGCAGGGGGCTATAAGTTTCCGAAATCAACCTAGTCATTTGATATCGATGTTCAAAAGGTAATTTATTTGGTTTCCACCTAGCCCCGGCATCTCCGTCGCCTATAAATCCATCGCCAATGGGAGAGAAAACAGCGTAATATGTCCGCGGTTCAGCGGTGTCCGAAACGCCAACCAACGCTTGCAGCATAGCATTCATATGGTTTAAATGCGGAGGATCAAACGTCCCGTGGAATTCCAAGATAACAGGCGGGGCCTTTCTAAGCTGTTCCATTATTTTTTCTTCTCCGCGTAAAAGGTCCTCAAGATTTCCTACGATAAAGGATCCTTTGTCCGCTCTCAATTTCAATGTTTGTAAATCTTTTTGAATCCGATCATTGATCTCACGAATGAGGCGTTGGTCTTCTGGATTGGCGTCCCGTTTCATATCGGCAACTGTTTGATTAGCAAGACTTTCAATACTGGATAGCAAACTAGAGGACGGATTAGGTAATGCTGTAACGTCGGAAAGCGTCGCCTTGTCCCGGGTTAATTCGCTGCGGCCTTTATCCATAACTTGAGCATCATCAGACACCAACGCGCGGGCATGATCCAAAACCTGTGATATGTTACTTATGTCCCCTGGGATAATAAATTTCAATGCCGTCTCATCAATCCCATGATCCTGCAAAACTTGAGGGATCTTACCGCTTATTTTAGCTTGATAAAGAATCGCTCCTGCTCCCCCATAATTTAGCGCCACCACTGGTTTCCCGCGTTTCAAGGCCTCCGTCA
>CAIJDY010000058.1 GCA_903819565.1 Candidatus Omnitrophota bacterium
CTGTTCGCCTACATCCTTGAAGGGAACCCTGTTTTCGGCCAACCGGCGCGGGAAGCATATAAAGCATTCTCGCAGCGCGGAGACACAATCTGTACCAGTGTATTTACGCTCGGGGAAATCCTTGTAAGGCCGAGAATGGTCAAGGATAATGCCGCCTATGAGACGATACGTAAATTTATGCTCGGCGGTGAGGTCGAACTGCTGCCGTTTACCTTCGAGACAGCTGAACAATACAGTGCCGTCCGTGCCCAGACCAGACTAAAGGCCGCCGATGCAATTCATGCAGCAACGGCCATCTTGGCTAAGGTCAACTTGTTTGTCACAAACGATTTGGACATTAGGAAGCAGAAAATTCAGGGTCTTCCTTTTATTGCGGGCTTGGATGGGAAGATATTTTAGGCGGTGACTGAGCCTGTACAGAGGCCGCGAATTCCAGGTCTCGCTCCTGAAACCTGGAATTTGCATGCGATACGGAATTCTGCACTTTTTCCCAGTGCCCCAGGTCCCAATTTCGGAACCTGGGATTCTTCCAGCCGGCTTCTACTTCGGCATCCACCCCAAAAACTGCATCCGCTCCAGAATTCCCCTCGGAATGGGAATGTGCGGCGCGGGCCGGTTGGGCGGCGGGCCGTGCTGGAAGCCGTGCCCCGGAGGCGGCGGAAAGACTCCGCCCGCCATGCCAGGCAGCGGTATGCCCCCCGGACGCGGTGGAAGCCCGGGCCGCGGAGGAAGCCCCGGGCGGGCCGGCGCAACCATTGAGGCCGCATACTGCTTGTACTTGCCCTGCAGATACTTCTTCATATCCTCGGCCCCGGTCTTGATCCCCTCAGCCATATCGCCGCTGTAAGCCAGGAAGAGCCCCGGCACCTGATCGATGCTGATGGTCTTGCTCTCTTCCCTGCCCAGAAAGCCCTTCACCATCACTTGAATCTGAGTGGGCAGAGTCCTTCCCGCAGCATCTTTGTCAGTCAGGTGCTCCTGCCATTCCTGGTGTAACTTCGTGCCAACCGAAGCGGTTGCCTTCCTGCCGAAAGCACTTTGCTTATTTTTGTCGATCAGGGGCAGCAGATAACTGTATTCGAGTCCAGGGTCGACCCGGGTAAGCTGCTCGGAGATCAACGACGCGGCGTTGCTCCCTTCAAAAGTATCCAGGCCGATCACCTTGGTGTCGCCCTTGTTCAGGAAGAGGAGATTGCCCTTGTTGATCCATTTCCCCGGATTATCGCTCTGGATCTCGAAACGATCATTGTTGGCTGTAAAAATATCGACCGCCACGATCCGGCCCAGTTCGCGCCAGGCGCTGTGATGCATCAGCCGCATTACGGCGTTCTGCATCATCGTGAGGTTCAAACGATCGCCGGAATCAACGGCCTCCGCATCGGTCAGGCCTTCGACAAACGGGATCTTCGTCCAGACATAGGGTGCGGTCATGGCATTGTTGTACTGCGGGGTGCCGGCGGCGAAGGTGGTTTGGACCTTGGCGCGAAACACGACCACCTCGCCTGGAGTCATGATCTTGGTGTTGACCAGCTCATTGTTGACGTTCTTCATCAGCTTTGAACCCCAATGAATGGAGTTCTCCGTCTGGCGCAACCGCTGGGCGTCCTGCACGCCGCCTCCGGGAGTTGCCGTCGCGGCAGAGGCGTATTCGCCCTTGAACACAACATCCCACCTCTTCGTAGTTCGGCCCGGGTTTCCTAGAGCCATCTTCACGAAGAACACTGGTCGCTTGGTGAGCCCTGAAATCTCAGCTATGGAATTATTCACAATGATTGGCAAGGTACCTGCCATGATGATTGCCTCATTTCTGAAATGAACGCGAAAAGATGCAGTTTTTTTTGTTGCGACCATACTCTCGCCGCATTGTGCTTCTGTCAAGTAATTGAATTTACGGCAGATTCAGCGTCCGCGCTTCCATATTCGCGGCGAATTGCCTGGCCCCGTTTTATTGATCCGCCCGCAAAACTCGAGATCCGTGCCCATCCATTCCGTGTTCTTTACGGAATGGGTGGGACAGCAACCAACTAAACCCCGCGCACTTCTGTCCACTGTCCGCCCTCCACTGCTTCCGGGCCGCCCCATCCAGAAATGAAAAAATACAACCAATTCTTATCCAACTCATTTTACACGACTTACACTCATTTCAAAATGCAGATAATTACCACCTGAAAGCGCACAATTGAACTATGAAGTCCAAATTAGCCGCTGAGGAGCAAGCCGTCATGATCAAATCCGTCCAGATCCAAATCGCCCGGCCATCCTGCGGCCTACCCCCACCCCCCTCCTACC
>CAIJDY010000059.1 GCA_903819565.1 Candidatus Omnitrophota bacterium
GACCGGCGGATCCTCTCCCGGAAGCAGTTCCACCGGCATCATCACCAGCGAGACCCTCATGTCTTTTTCCATGGCCTCCCGGATCGCTTCTTTGACGGTTTTACGAAAGACCTCGAGCACCGTGCGCTTGGGAAGTGTGAAATGAACCTGCGTTCCGACCCGGAGCTCGCTGGTCAGCCAGATCTTCCCCCCGTGCATCGTCACGATCTCTTTGGTGATCGAAAGCCCGAGGCCCGTTCCCTTTTCCGGGATCTTCAGCTGCTGTTTGGCCTGCTCATATTTTTCAAAGAGCTTCCCGATATCGTCCTTCGAAATACCGGGCCCCGTGTCCGAGACCACGCATTCAAAATCCTCTTCCCTTTCAAGGATCGATATCTTCACTTCTCCGCGTTCCGTGAACTTGATCGCGTTGCCCAAAAGATTGGTCAATACCTGGATCAGACGGTCCTCGTCCGCGTAAACCAGCCTTCCCTCCGGAGCTTCGAGCTTGAGGTCCAAATTCTTCTCCCGGGCTTTGATCGAAAAAGATTCGTTCGCGTGCTGCGCCACGGCGGCCAGGTCAAGCCAGTCGCACTTAAGAGTGAATTTCCCTGCCTCCATTTTGGAAAGGTCGAGCAGGTTGTCGATCATTCTCGCGAGCCGGTCGATATGTTCCACGGCCACTTGAAGGGATCTCCTTTGTTCCTCGTTGATCGCGCCGTAATCCTGCGCCAGGATCAAGTCGATGCGGCCGCGGACCACGGTCATCGGCGTCCGTAGTTCGTGGGTCACCATCGAAACGAAATCGGATTTCATCTCGTTGAGCCGGTGGAGAGCTTCGTTGCTTTTGCGAAGGTGATCCTCAGCTTCGCGAAGCGACACAAGCTCCTTTTTCTGCGTGATATCGTAGAGCAGTCCCTGGTTCCCGTTGACCTCGCCGTGAACGTTCTTGGTGAACGTCCAGAAAAGCGTCGCGAAGATCTTCCGGTCCTTGGCCGATTTCAAAATAAGGTCCTTAATCTCGATGCTGACGCCACGGCGCAGTTGCCCCATCAACCGGATGCGGTCCTTCGGGTCCATCCAAAAACGCTCCGGCAGGAATTCCTGGCCTATGAGGTCGGAACGGTTCTCGATCTGGAGGATCCTCAAAAAAGCGGGATTGACGTACGTGGTGAGCCCGTTCAGGTCGGCGGTGTAGATCGCGTTCTCGGACTGCTCGAGCATGTTGACATAGCTCTCTTCCTCTTCCTGGAGCTTCTGCTTGACGGTCCTGAAAATATCGGTCTGTGTCAGGACTCCCCTCAACTTCGCGCCTTCCATGACAACCAGGCGGCGGATCTTTTTTTCCTCGATCAATTTGATCGCGCTGAAAACCGAATGGTCGGCCGCGATACAAAGGACCGGCGAAGACATCACCTCGGTAATGCGGATCTCACGAGGGTCCCTTTGCAAGGCTACGATCTTTTTCATCACGTCCCGCTCGGTCAATATTCCGGAGACCTTCTCCCCGTCCATGACGACCACGCACGAAACGTTCCGCTTCGACATCTCCACGGACGCGATCCATACCGATTCTGTTTGCTGGATCGTCGAGACGTTCGGGCTCATGACATCCCCGACAGTACGCCACATCCCGTAAGAGGCCAGCACCCGTGTCAGGTCCGTTTGGGTCACAATACCGACAAGCTCCCCGTTCTCCACGACCGGAAGGCGCCGGATCTTCTTCGACTCCAGAATGGTACTCGCTTCAAAAATGGATATCGCGGGAGAAATGCTCTGCACGGGAAAGGTCATGGCTTCGCTGACCTTTTTTTCGCCGAAATCCCCTTCCTTTGCCGCGACGCGCTGGAGCAGGTCCCGCTCGGTGAGGATCCCCACCACCCGGTCCTTGTTGTCCAGCACCACGGCACAGGAAATATTCCGCGTCTTCATCATCTTGGCCGCCTCCACCACCGTATGATCGGGGGAAACGGTCGCCACCTGACGGCTCATGACGTCACGCACTTCGAGCCAATGGCGGGACGAGGTGACGCTTTTTTCGGTCAGCAACGGTTTTTTGACAGATTCGGGCAAGGGGTCTTCGGCGCTATGCTCGGGGTCCATGGTCCCACCTTATGTTTTTAAAAAATAAGTGTCACTACATGAAAAAACAGGGCCGCGTTGGGCCCGAAATTGTCGTTTAGTATAGCGGAATTTACTGCAATTCCTAAGAGGTTTTATTGCGGGCTCACGCTCCGGAACGGCTGCGGAATGATCCGAAAGCACTAGATTCATTTTATAGAAAGAATCACTGCTGTCCCAACGTTCGACTTTGATTTTTTCGCAACTCGTTGAAGGTTAACATGTTATCACTCAAAATGTCTGTAATCGATTTGAAATCGCCAGTAGGCTTTAGCCCTTCCCAA
>CAIJDY010000060.1 GCA_903819565.1 Candidatus Omnitrophota bacterium
CCTCGAGAGACGCGAGAACCGTCAGTCCCGCCTTGTTAAGGGTGTAAAACTCGCGGGTAAAGGCGTTGACGTCCGAAAGCTTGAGCCGCCGGAAACGGGATAAAAAATCAAGTGAGAAAGCGCGGGATTCCGTTTCTATCGAAAATGGGGTACATCCGTCAAGCTTCAATTTTGCAGCAACCGCCACGGGGCTTTCCGCCGTCATGACCCCTCTGACGACCGCCCCAAACTTGTCCCGGGCTTTGTAACGAAAAGAATGCTCCATTATTCGATCTCGGTAACGCGAAGGACCTCTTCGAGCGTCGTGACCCCCTGCAGAACTTTATCGAAACCGTCCTGTCGCAAAGTCCTCAATCCCTGCTGAATGGCTTTTTTCCTGATCTCAGAGGCGGAACATCTCTCGTCAACCATCACCTTGATCTCATCGGTCATGGGCATCAACTCGTAAACGCCGGTACGCCCCATAAATCCAGTCTGGTTGCACCGGGAACAACCCCTACCGCGCATCAATTCAGAATTTGGCGGAAACCCCACGCTCTTGAGTACTGCCGCCGCAGGCGTATACGTTTCATGACACTTGCTACAATTCACCCGCACTAAGCGCTGTGCCAAAATGCCGATGACGGAGCTGGAGATCAAAAAAGGCTCAACCCCAATGTCCACAAGACGGGTCAGAGCCGCCGATGAATCGTTCGTGTGCAAAGTCGAAAAGACAAGATGTCCCGTCAGTGCCGCCTGGATCGCCACTTCGACCGTTTCCCGGTCGCGAATCTCCCCCACCATCATAATATCCGGATCCTGGCGCAGAAAACCGCGCAACCCACCGGCGAATGTGATCCCTGCCTTTACATTAACCTGTGTCTGACGGATCCGGGGAATCACAAATTCCACGGGGTCCTCGATGGTCACGATGTTCTTATCTTCCGTGTTGATCTTGGAAAGGGAACCATAGAGAGTCGTTGTCTTACCGCTGCCGGTCGGACCTGTGACTAAAATTATCCCGTAAGGCCTGACGATCAATTTCGTGTAAGCCTCCAACGTTTCCTTGGAGAAACCAAGCTCCAGTAAGTTCGGCAGCATGGCCCGTTTGTCCAGAAGGCGCATGACCATATTTTCGCCGAACACCGTGGGAAAGCTTGAAACGCGAATGTCCAGGTCCTTCCCTTCCAACTGCGTGTGGATCTTTCCGTCCTGCGGTTTCCGGTTTTCCGTAATATCCATGCCGCCGAGGATCTTGATCCTCGAAACAACCGCAGGGAGAATGGTCGAAGGGAATGAAGTCACCTGTTTCAGCATCCCGTCCACGCGAAAGCGGACCGACACGATGCTCTCTTCCGGCTCCACATGAATATCCGAAGCACGGACTTGGATGGCCCGGGAGAGAAGGCTGTCCACCAGCTTGCTGACGGGCGTCTGTTCCGTGATCTCGCCCATGGCCGCCTCTTCGATCGCGGCAGTATTTTCCTTTTCGATGGATTTTACGATATCATCGACAGAGCCAAACGACCGGTAGTAAACGTTAAAAGCCCTCTGGAATCCGGCATTCGAGATCAGGATCGGGTCCACGGCGTCAAAACCGGTGATCTTGCGGACATGATCGAGCGCCACAATATTCTGAGGATCGATCATCCCGATGGAGATCGTCTTCCCGGTCGTAAAAAGAGGGATCACGCTGTACCGTTTGGCGTCACTCTCGGGGATCAATTTGACGAGAGAACGGTCGAGCTCGTAGTTGTTGAGATCGATATAAGGGACACCCAGATAAGCGGCTTTGATATTGGAGAGATCCTCTTCGGACACAAAACCGTTCTTGACCAGAACACTTTCAAGCGTCTGGCCGGTACGCGCGACTTCTTTAATCGCCTTTTCCGCCTGCTCGGGCCGGACCAATTCCTGCTGAAGCAACAATTCTAGAACTTTTGCGTCTGGAAACATGGTCGTCGCTCGCTCTTGATTTTGAATTAGGTGGTTGAGGTCCCCAATAATTTCTGGATCGTGCTGGTAAACACCGCTTGTTCGAAGGGCTTTGTCATGTAGCCGTCCGCCCCCACTTCTTTGGCCAACTGCTTATCGGCTTCGCTTCCCTTCGACGAAAAGATGACCACCGGGATATGTTCATAGGCCTTATCAAATTTGAGCATGCGACAGACTTTATAACCGTCCAGCTTGGGCAGCATCAGATCCAGCAAAATAAGGTCGGGCGACTCTTTGCGCGCCAGATTCAATCCTTCCTGCCCGTCTCCCGCGGAAATCGTGTCATACCCCATCGAATTCAGCCGGGCCGCGACAAGGAGCCGTATATCCGGTTCATCATCCACCAATAAGATCTTCTTTTTCATTTATCCTGTCCCGCTGATTGTTATTGAAATACCGTGGGGAGTATTCTAGCAAATTTCGGCAGCTCCGGCCTCACAAAACTGCCTCATTCAGTATCGGCATAAGCCTCAAGAGCTGAAACGCCTTCGTTAAGCCCCTTCGAGGTATCGCGTCAAAAGGCCGCGGACCTTCGCCAAAGCCTGACTGCGGTGGGAGACGCGGTGTTTGAGTTCGATCGGGACCTGGCCGAACGTCTTCCCGAAAGGTGGGTAAAAGAAAAGAGGGTCGTAGCCGAACCCTCCATTCCCGCAGAGTTCCCGCGTGATAATCCCGTGCACTTGGCCGCTCACCCTGCCGATCAACTTGCCGGGTTCGGCGATCGCTACGGCGGATTCATAATGGGCGCCTCGTTCTGCGTCCGGCACCGCTTCCATCCTTTGAAGAAGTTTCCGATTGTTCGCGTCATCGCTTTTTTCCTCACCCGAAAAGCGCGCCGACAGCACCCCCGGAGCTCCCTGCA
>CAIJDY010000061.1 GCA_903819565.1 Candidatus Omnitrophota bacterium
AGGAGCGCCCATTTAAGAATGCTGTTTGTGCAGGCCCCGAGCCAGATGGAGTCGATCTCGAAATGGATCAGCTCCCCCGCCACACAGGAATGGGCCAGAAAACCAAGAATGAGCCAAAATAAGAACACGATATCAGCGACATAAAGGTAGATCCCAAAAAACGCCAGAAAACGCGAGGCGAGGCTGACCCGCGGCATAAAAATAAGCGGTATCCCCTGCAGCGTTCCTTGCGCCCACCGCCGTGCCCTAGCTCTCGCCTCCAGATAGTTTGACGGCGCTTCGTCGTACGCTTGAACATCCGCGCAAAACGCCACACGATATCCCATTTGATCCAAGATAACCGTATCCCAGTTGTCATGGGAAAGCAGTCCCTTCGGAAGCTTGATCCTCGAAAGAAGGTTGGCGCGCGCCAGTTGATGGTGCCCGAAAGAGATGGTCCGGCCGAAAATCGTTTGGAAGGAGGTAAAATTGAACCGCTGCGCAAAGTCTGCCCCGATCTTTTCGAAACGGGCGTACCAGCTATTGGCATGAGCGATCCTGATAAACGCCTGAAAAATCGCAATATCTTTATTCTCCGGATGCTCGGCCTTTCTGAGAAGGTTGAGAAGCGTCCCTTTCGGGATCATTCCGTCGGCATCGCAAATATAGAGATAGACATATTCAGGATGTGAAGCCAGGAATTCCGCGATGTTCCCCTGTTTGCGTTCGACGGGAGATTCCCGTCTTCTGTAAAAAATACGCCCGGGATGGCTCGCAGAAAGCTTTGCGACAATCTCCCGTTCATAAGTCTCAAACCCTGCCGAAGAATCGGACAGCACCCAAAGATCGGTATGAGGAAGCTTGTTCCCTGAAAAGGAATACTCGATCCTTTCGAAAATACCGTGAGATTCGTCGCGGACGGGATAGACGATCGCGGTCTTCGGAAATTCTTGAATGCAGGATTCCTTAAGGACCGGATCTTTGAGGAAAGGCCGGACAACGCTCAACGAAAAAAGAAACGCGACGTCAACAAATAAAAAACCGAAGCCAAAAACCCATATGATCCCGAACCAAAGGAAGTCTCCCGTCCACACGATGGTCGAGAATATCAACCGGACCGCAAGAGCTGTCAGAAACGCAACCGCGCCAAGAAATAACACGGTGCGTGTCTTGGGACTTAACGGAAAACGACCTCCCGAAACGGCGGGACAGGGTTTCACGATCTTTCCTCCTCATCGTCCGCGGAGATCTTCACCGAAGAAGTTTCCACAGCCAGCGGTTTGAAATCTCTGGCTCGTTCAAGGCGTGCCATCTGTATCCGGTATTCCGCTATCGCCTGCACGGAAGCGGCCCTCGCCTCCTCTAAAGCGACAAAGGAATCAAGAAGTTCCCCGGCTCCTTTGCCGCCCGTGACAAGGCGTGTTTTCTCGTTCTTGTAATCTTCCTCGTGTTCCTTTAAAAAAGCCTCCGTCATCCGGATCTTCTGGCGCATGGCCCTCGCCTCATGAAAGAGCCGCCTGATCTCTTTTTCATGTTCCCGAATCCGTATATCCTCGGCCCATTTGGTTTCCTCAATCTCGCGCTCCTTCGCGCGGATCTTGGAACCAAGCCGTCCGAAATCCCAGATATTCCATTTCCCTTCGATCCCCACGATCATGCGGTTCGTGTCCACATACACGTCCCGGACGCTGTTCCAGCGCGTTGATATGCTTAATTGAGGGAACCTTTCCGCCTGAAGAGAACGTTTTTCATACTGCTTCGCCCGGATCTTGAGATCGCCCTCCTTATAGATGGGGTCTGTTTCGCGCGACGCATCAAGGAATGACTCAAGCCCGCTCTCGACTTCCGGAACACTGCCGTAGGCCTCGAGATCGAGAGACTCTCCTTCCCCGATCCCCACTGTTTCCCTTAGGACCGTAAGCAGGTAGTCGTAGCTCTCTTTGTGCTTCACAAGCGAATGTTTCACGTTTTCAAGATGCGATTCGATCCTGAATAATTCAAGGCGTGAAAGCACCTCCTTACCGGAAAGTTTCTTGATCCGTTCGCATTCCTCTGTAAGTTCCTTAACTTCTCCCTGAGCGATCCTCGTGAGTTCTTTTTCTTCAAGCGCCTGCGCGTAAAGGATCCGTACCGCAAGCTCCAGATCGAGTTTTACTTCTTCGAGCATGAGCTTCTCGATTTCGCAGACGGCCTTCTGTCTGCGCTTTTCCGCGACTGCTTTCCCGCCCTGAAAGATCGGCTGCTCGATCCCCGTATCCAGATAGGCGAGAAAATTCCTCTCCCCCGTGGCGGCGCCCGCCTCCCCCTCGGCCTTGATCTTCGGGAAAAATTCGGAAAGCGTCCCTTTATATAGAGCCTCCTCCTTTCCAAGACGCGCGAGCGCTCGTTTTATCTCGCTTGAATCCTTAAGCGCCTTTGCAACCGCCTCGTCAATGCTAAGGAGCGCCCCGGACGGCTGAACCGCTTCCGCCGCCTGCGCACCGGGACTGACGGATGCCGTTAGAACCGTTACCGCAAGTCCTACCCAGACGGCGCTCTTCCAAAATCCCTTTCTCTCTTTGAAACACTTCGCCATGGCACTTTCTCCTTTGCTTGGTCTCTTCGGAAATCCCGTGTTTCCGGTTTATTCCGCTTCCTTTTCCTTATTGCCCGCTAATTTCGCGGCGAGCTCCGTTACCCCTTCCTGGAATGCCTTAAAATGCCGGGGAAGGATGGTGATTCCCCGCTTCGCGGCGAACACCCCCTCATCCTCTTCGTTTTTCATGAAGAAACGGATGTCTCCCCGTCTTTTTCCGTTCACTTCCACCACCGTAAAATGCAGTTCCTCCCCGATGCGCGTCGGGATCACACGCACCTTCTCTTTTTCAACAAATCCCTTGTCTTTCTTTTCCTTCTCCATTGGTTTTTCTCCTTTTTTTGTTTTGATTTATACGGCCTCTAGCAAAAATACGAAGATCGGCTTTGAGGCTTCCGCAGTCACGGACTTTTCGACGTTCACGCTCCTTAAATCCCTTCGCGCCTCATCCGAAAGGTTCTGCGCGACGTTCAATTCCAGCTGATTCTGCATATTGAAGGGATCCTGCGACCGGCCGCCTAAAAAGAGCGCGCCCATGGAAAGGACGGACTCTCCGACCGCTTTTATCATTTTCATGTCCGTGTGTTTTTCCACCTTCCCCTTGATTCCCGCCGCCCCGTCTTCAGATAACGCGAGCGCGTTCACTCGGATCTCGCGCCCCTCCGGGAGCACCAGGAGATGGAACCGAACATTGATCCGATCAAGAGACTTCAGCACGTTCGCTTCCCCAAGAAATTTCGAGTCTTTGGGGATCACAACCTTGTCTCCGGCCATAAAGTCTTTGGATAGGACCGCCACGACAGGCGC
>CAIJDY010000062.1 GCA_903819565.1 Candidatus Omnitrophota bacterium
ATTCAAGGTCCAAGTGGTTCGTCGGCTCGTCCATGATCAGGACATTGGCGCCGGAGAGCATCATACGCGCCAGCATGCAGCGCACCCTCTCGCCGCCCGAAAGAACCGACGCTTTTTTTAACGATTCCTCGCCGGAGAAAAGCATGCGTCCCAAGAATCCGCGCACGAAATTCTCGTCCTTTTCTTTGGAGAACTGGCGAAGCCAGTCCACCAGGTCGAGATCGGTTTCAAAGAATTTGCGGTTCTCTTTCGGAAAATAGGCACGGATCGTCGAGACCCCCCATTTGAAACGCCCGCTGTCCGGAGCGGTTTCGCCCATGAGGACCTCAAAAAGCGTGGATTTCACACGGTCCAGAGAACCGATAAATGCGATCTTGTCCCCTTTGTCCACCCGCAGATCGAGGCCCTTGAACATGACCTCTCCTTCGATCGATTTTCCGAGCAGTTCGATCTCTAGCAGGTCATTGCCCGCTTCCCGCTCGGGTTTGAACAGGATATTCGGGTACCGGCGTGACGAAGGGCGGATATCATCCAGCGTCAGTTTTTCGAGCAATTTTTTACGCGAAGTCGCTTGCCGCGATTTGGAGGCGTTCGCGCTGAACCGGGCGATGAACGCCTGAAGCTCTTTGCGCTTTTCTTCAATATTTTTATTCGACTCGCTCTTTTGCCTCGCCGCCAATTGGCTCGACTCGTACCAGAACGTGTAGTTGCCCGTGTAGAGCTGGATCTTGCCAAAATCAATGTCCGCGATGTGGGTGCAGACCCTGTCCAAAAAGTGTCGGTCATGGGAGACCACGATCGCCGTGTTCTTGAAATCGTAAAGAAAATCTTCGAGCCAAAGACAGGTTTCGACATCCAGATGGTTCGTCGGTTCGTCGAGAAGTAGTACGTCGGGGTTACCGAACAAGGCCTGTGCGAGAAGCACGCGAACCTTTTGGCCGGCTTCGAGCTGCTTCATCGGAACCTCGTGCAGCGGGTCCGAAATACCGAGGTCGCTTAGAAGCTTAGCGGCCTCCGAATCGGCGTCCCAACCGTGCATTTCCGAGAACTCATGTTCAAGTTCCGATGCGCGGATCCCGTCCGCGTCCGAAAAATCCGGCTTTACATAGATCGCTTCCTTCTCGCGAATAATATCATAAAGTTTTTGATGGCCCATGATCACGGTCCGGAGCACCGTGAAATCATCAAAAGCGAACTGGTCCTGCTTGAGCGTCGAGATACGCTCTTTCTTCCCCACGGCGACGGAACCCGCGTTGGATTCGATCTCGCCGGACAATATTTTAAGAAAGGTGGACTTCCCCGAGCCGTTGGCCCCGATCAGGCCGTAACAGTTCCCAGGGGTGAACATGATATTCACGTTCTCGAAAAGAACCCTTTTCCCGAATTGTAAGGTCACACCATTCGCGGAAATCATAGATATCGTTACAGTCCTTTGACTTGCCGTTGGATCAAGCTACCGGATGTGGAATACGCCGTGCTGGGAACGGTCGTCGGAAAGTGCCCTCGTCAAATTTCAGGGCTCGCGCAGGCACACCAACCCCGCGAGAAAAATCACTTCGGGAAGAACCTCGTATTGCGAACGACTGATTTTAAAGGTTCGCGGTACCGCCCTCGCCATCGCCTCTTTCAGGACATGCAAGCGCCGTACCGCTCACCCGTAAAATAATGGAGAACGGCACTAGAAATCTTGTTTAGCGACCGCCGTCTTTCCGCTTCGCAAAGCATTCCTTGCAATAAACGGGACGATCCTCGCTAGGCTTGAAGGGAACCTCACATTCCTTTTTACATTCCCCACAAATCGCTTTGTGCATCTCACGGGGCCGACCACTGAATCCGCCGCCACCTTGCTGAAAAGCCATGTTGCCTCCTTTTGCTTCGATGAAACATCAATGAACTCCAGCTTCCTAGAAGAAGCCAGACCCATTATGCTACAGGTTCGCCCCCGATGCAAGAACTCCCCCATAAAAGAACAGAGGCCGCACTATTTCTTTTTGACCGGCAGAACCGCCACGATGGTCAACCCCCGGTCGGTACTGGCGATCTTTTTGAAAGCCGCCTTTGTAAGGTCGATCTCTCGCCGCAACCGTTTGCTGGGACCGCGATCATTCACCCGGCATACGACCCACTTCCCGTTCAGCGTGTTAATGACCAGGAGCTTTTCTCCGAAAGGAAAATCCCAGGAGGCGCAGGTACTGTCGCGATCGTTGAACTTTTCACCGCTGGCCGTCCACTCGTTGATGTTCCGGTCCGTTTCGCTGTACCAGGAAGCGATCCCGAGTCGTGATCGCGAATAATCCATATCCGGGAACCGGGACTGCAGGTCGCTGATATAATTCCAGAGAAGAAATCCCGCCGCCACGAAGAGGATCGACAGCAAAGGCCGGAGAAATTTTATTTTCAGTGTCAGCATACGTTCGGGTCCCCAAAATCCCGTGGCAAATCAGGTCCTGACGGGAATGCCCTTGCTCCTGAGAAAAGCCTTCGTTTCGGGGATCGTGAACTCCCCGAAATGGAAGATGGAAGCGGCAAGGCACGCGTCCGCCTTGCCCGCCGTAAAGGCTTCGTAGAGATGGTTCAGATTCCCGGCGCCACCCGAGGCAATGACCGGGATTCGGACGGATTCGGAGATGCGGCGCGTAAGCTCGAGATCATAACCGTCCTCGGTCCCGTCACAGTCCATGCTGGTCAGTAGGATCTCTCCAGCACCGAGCTGCTCCGCCCGCTTCGCCCACTGCACGGCGTCGAGCCCTGCCGGATGTCTGCCGCCGTGCGTGTAAACCCCCCAGCGGTTCTTCGCTTCACGCTTCGCGTCAATGGCGACAACGATGCACTGGCTGCCGAACCGTTTGCTCGCTTCCAGAATAAAGTTCGGATCCCTGATGGCGCCGGTGTTGATGGAAACCTTGTCGCATCCGGTTTTCAGAAGGTCGCGGATATCCTGAAGGGTGTTGATGCCACCGCCGACGGTGAACGGAATGAAGACCGTTGCGGCGACTTTTTCCGCGACCGCGATCATGGTCCGACGATTTTCATGCGACGCGGTGATATCCAGGAAGATCAGCTCGTCGGCCTTCTGGGCGTCATAGGCCTGGGCGCACGACACGGGGTCGCCTGCGTCCTTGAGGGAGACGAACTTCACGCCTTTAACGACCCGTCCTTCGCAAACGTCAAGACATGGGATGATGCGCCTGGCGAACATGTCAAAAGGTCATCTGGTTGTTCTCGAGCTGCTTGAGAACATGCACCGTGGATGAGGCGAAAGCGATCAGGTGGGACGTGATGGATAAAAGGATGGTCAGGACGATGATGCAAACCATGGAGGCCTCGTAGAGCGAGGGCTGCTTCAAATTGGCGCTTCGCCAGAAAAAGATGACGAGCATGAACGACACCAGAAAAAGGACCCACCCCGGAATGCATTTTTTGACGTAGACTTTTTTGATCTCCTGATACCATTTGGAATTAAGGGCCCGCGCCCGGCTGAGAAGGCTGTGAAAGAAAAAATTCCGTACCAGAAGGAAAACGATGAGATAGGCGATGCCCACCACGGCCCAAGACCACGTGCGCTGTGTGAGGACCATGTCCCAAAAGCTCTTGATGTTGTCCATGCGTTCTGCCCCTCTCCTTTTATAGAATTAACCGGATCGCTTCGGCGAGCGTGAACCTTTTGTCATACAGCGCCTTGCCGATGATCGCGCCTTCGAAGTTTTTCTCTTGGATAGTACGGCATTTTTCGATGTCCGTTAACTGGCTGATCCCGCCCGAGAGAATGACGCGGGCCCGGCTTTCGCGCAGAACCCCCTGAAGTTTTTCCCAGTTCGGACCGTGGAGCACGCCGTCCTTTTCAATGTCGGTATAGATCAGCGTCTTAATCCCGCATTCGTTAAAGAGCTTTAGCGCCTCCGCGAGCGTGAGGCTGCCGTCCTTGACCCAGCCCGCGGTCTTTACGTGATCGCCCCGTACGTCGAGGCCCACGGCGAGCCGCTCGCCGAACTGCTGCGCCGCAGATTCGAGGAACGTCTTGTCCATCGCTTTGGTCCCCACGACAACACGCGAAACACCACACTCGAGCAGCGTCTCGATGTTCCGGAGGTCGCGGACCCCGCCGCCGAATTGGACCTTCGCCTTCACGTTTTGAAGGATCGCGGAAAGAGCCGCCCCGTTCGTGAACGAACCGGTCTTGGCGCCTTCGAGGTCGACGACGTGAATCCATCGAGCGCCCTCCTGCTCCCAGTGGCGTGCCATCTCTGCAGGATCCTGCGAATACACGGTACACGCATTGAAATCGCCCTGCCGGAGGCGCACGACTTTCCCCTGATAAAGATCGATCGCCGGATAAAGGTTCATGGTCACCACCCGATAAAGTTCTTCAGGATCCGCAGCCCCGCGTCCTGACTTTTTTCCGGATGGAATTGCGCCGCGAACATATGATCGTTCCCAACCACCGCCGGAAATGTTTCGCGGCCGTACTTGCACATCGCCAGATTGAAGGCGGCTGATGCCGGCTTGGCGTAATACGAATGAACAAAATAGAAATAGTCCCCGGTGACGATCCCCTCGAGCAGCGGGTGTTTTTTTCGGATACGAAGATCATTCCATCCCATGTGCGGTACCTTGACGTTCTTCGAACGGAACGCCTGCACTTTCCCCTTAAAAAGACCGAGCCCCTGAACCCCGGGGGCTTCTTCGCTTTTTTCAAAGAATAATTGAAGGCCAAGGCAAATGCCCGCGAGTTTGGTCTTTTTCTTCACCAGTTCCCGGAGAGGCTCGATAAACCCGCGGATCTTAAGCTCTTTCATGGCATCACCGAACGCGCCGACGCCAGGGAGTATCACCTTCTCCGCGCAGGCAAGGTCCTTTCCTTGGGCGCAAAACCTGTACGGGGCCCCGAGATACTCGAGAGCTTTGGAGACACTGCGAAGATTCCCCATGCCGTAATCGATGATGGCGATCATGCGAGGTACAAGCTCCTTCGTTTAAAATGCGGAACCGTCGGAGGTTGCTTACGAAAGCGTGCCCTTGGTCGACGGGACGCCGCGCACCCGGGGATCCATGGAGGTTGCCATATCCAAAGCCTTGGCAAGACCTTTGAACATCCCTTCGATGATGTGGTGCGTGTCTTCTCCGGCCAGAACGCCGATGTGCATGTTGATCCCCGCGTGCTGGCAAAAGGATCTCAGGAAGTCCACCGCGTCATCGAACGAGTACTTGGGCTGACGCGAAAGACGGACGCCTTTTTCCTTTGTGACGAAAAGGGACGGCCTTCCCGAAATATCCAGCGTAACGCGGGTCAAGGCCTCGTCCATCGGAACAGCAAAGGAACCGTACCGGCGGATCCCCTTTTTGTCACCGAGCGATCTGGCCAGGGCTTGTCCAAGCGTGATCCCGAGGTCTTCGTTCGTGTGATGAATATCGACCTGAAGGTCGCCGCGCGCCTTGATCTGGAGGTCCAAAAGACCGTGTTTGGCAAGAAGCGTCAGCATGTGGTCAAGGAACGGTATCTGGGTATCGATCCGTGACCGTCCGGTCCCGTCCAGAGCCAATTTGATCTGAATGGAAGTCTCTGAAGTCTTGCGATCAAGAGATGCCGCCCTCTTTTTCATGAGGTTGACTCCTTCTCGGGTTCCACGGATTTTTTGACGAGCCTCGCCTCAAGGGAAATCCTGTGCAGAAAAAGCCCCTCCATGTCGGTCAACTTCTGGACGTGCTCTTTGGCACCCTCCAGAGCGTCCTTGGTGTACTGGATGATCTGGGAACTCTTGACGAATGTAGAAGCGCTCAGCGGCGAGAAATAACGCGCCGTGCCGCCCGTCGGTAACACATGGCTCGGACCGGCGATATAATCCCCGATCACGGCCGGTGAATAAGGCCCGAGAAAGATGGCGGCCGCGTTCCGGATGGATTGGGCGACCTTTTCCGGTTCTTCGGTCATGATCTCAAGGTGTTCGGGAGCGATCTCGTTGACGACTTCGCAGCCTTCGGCGATCGATTTGACCTGGATAATGAACCCCGCATCCACGCGTTTACGCATGACCTCGACCAGCTTCTTCGAATTGGTGACCAAATAGCCGGTCCCGCCGTGATGTTCCGTCTGGGCCAGCAGATCACACGTGACAAAATCCGCGTTCGCTGTTCCGTCGGCGAGGATGGTCACCTCGCTGGGACCGGCGACCATATCGATATCCACAAAACCATAGACCTGACGCTTCGCCTCGGTCACATAAGCATTCCCGGGGCCAACGATCTTGTCGACCTTCGGAACGGTCTTGGTCCCGAACGCGAGAGCTCCGATCGCCTGCACGCCGCCCATGCGATAGATCTCGTTAACTCCCAAAAGATTGGCGACCGCCAAAATGTGGGGATTGATCTCCCCCGTATCCCGGCGCGGCGGCGTAACAATGGCGATCTGTTTGACGCCGGCGACCTTCGCCGGGATCACGGTCATGTACACTGTCGAGACGAGGGGCGCGGTCCCGGCCGGGATATAAATGCCGACCCGGTCCAGCGGGGCGTAGCGCTTCCCCAAATGAACTCCATTCGGGCCGTCGATCTCAAAGGACTTGCTCAATTCTTTCTCGTAATATTCCCGGACGTTCTCCGTGATCTGCTTGAGAAGCGGAACGAATTTGACCTGGATCTTCTCGAAAGCGCGGTTGATATCGCCTTGCGTGACCGCGAGCCTTTTCAAAGGAAGGTCGATGCCGTCAAATTCGCGGGTATATCGACGCACCGCGAGGTCGCCGCTCTGCCGGACCTCCGACAAAATACGGCTCACCTTCTTGAAGATCTTGCCGTCAAAAACGGACGCGTAGTCGCGCTTGACCTTCTTTTGCGTTAATTTGTCCCAATTCAAGACCTGCATGGATCAAACTCCCTTTTCCGCGAGATAGTCGGCGATGATCCGCTCGATCTGTCCGGTAACCTTTGCGAATTGGCCCTGGTCACGGCCGCCGCCCTGGACAAAGTCCCGCCGGCCTCCGCCGCTGACACCGAGCAGTTCGGATAGCCTACCAAAAAGGTCTTTCATGTCCAAGGAGGATTTTAAAAGATCTTTACTCGCGCCGCCGATGACGTTCAGTTTCCCGTCCTGGCTGGCAGCGATCAGGTAAACAAGACGGTAGCCCACATTCCGCAGCATGTCCGAAAGATTCCTGAGGGCATTGACATCCGCCTCCCCTATCTCATGCAAAAGCACGGCGCAAGTACCCGCTTTGGGCGCAGCCGACAGGAGCCTCTGAACTTCCGCCTCGGTCACCGGTGCCGGTCCGCCCTGGGCCTTTTGTTTCTTCAGGCTTTCCATCAGTTTCTCCGCACGGAAAGCAATATCGGAAACCCCGACCTTCAACGTCTCCGCGACTTTGGAGAGTTGGTCCTGCATGCTCCGGACATAGCGCAAGGCCGCCGAACCGGTCACGACCTCGATGCGCCGCACGCCGCTCGCCACGGATGTTTCGGCGGTGATAAGGAAAAGGCCGATCTGCCCCGTCGCGTCGCAATGGGTCCCGCCGCAGAGCTCCTTGCTGACCTTTTCGATGCTGATTATGCGAACCTCGTCCCCGTACTTGTCACCGAAGAACGCAAGCGCCCCCTCCTTTTTAGCCGCTTCAAGACTTTGAACCTGCTTCCGAACCGCGAGGTTCGCCTGGACCTGTTCGTTGACCGCGCTCTCAATGGCTCGAAGCTCTTCGGCAGTCAGAGCGCGCCCGAATGAATAATCAAAACGAAAACGGTCGGACGCCACCATCGAACCGAGCTGGCGCACGGAATTGCCGAGCGCTTGACGGAGCGCAGCATGCAGAAGGTGCGTGGCCGTGTGGTTCCTCATGATCCCCTCGCGCAAAACGCGGTCCACGGAAGCCCGGACAGTTACTCCGTCCGCGATCGCCCCATCGAGGATCTCCACCGCATGCAGGAAATATTTATCGAGCTTTTTGGTGTCTTGAACGCGCAATTTCAGACCCTTGCCTTCCAGGTGCCCCTGATCGCCCATTTGGCCGCCGCTTTCAGCGTAAAACGGCGTCCGGTCGAGGATCACGGTCGCCTTCGATCCTTCGGACTGATGCCACAGGATCTTCCCCTCCGCCTCAAGTGACTCGTAGCCAAGAAAAATCGTTCCCGGAACGCTCGGCGGAATTTTATCGAGCCCGGAACTCGAAAAGATCTCGGCGCTGATCTTGCTCGATTCTTTCGAGCGCGCGCGCTGATTTTCCATGAGCTTCCCGAAGCCTTCCCGGTCGATCTTGAAATTTTGCTGTTCGGCGATCTTGAGGGTCAGCTCCTCGGGAAACCCGAAGGTATCGTAGAGCTCGAAAACAATATCCGCAGGTAACATTTGAACGCCTTCTTCTTTGAGAGCGTCCAGATGACCTTTCAGAAGGTTCAAGCCGTCTTTGATTGTCCGGAGGAAACGTTCCTCTTCTTGGGAGAGCACGGATTTGACGTTCTCCGAGGCGTCCCGGAGCTCCGGATACGCGGGCTCCATGGCTTTTATGATCGCCGGGACCGCTTTATACAAAAAAGCCTTGGTCAGTTGCAAACGGCCCTTGGGGTCCATAAGCTCATAAGCCTGCCAGATCGCCCGGCGGATGAGCTTCCGGATCACATAACCGCGTCCTTCGTTGGACGGGACCACGCCGTCTGCGATCGAAAAAACCGCGGCGCGTAGGTGGTCGGAGATGCAGTAAAGGGATTTTTGCGGCACTTTCTTGGCATCCAGGGACAGGATCTTGAGAATAGCATCCTGGATCGGAACAAAAATATCGATCTCGAAATTGGAAGCTTTCCCCTGGAGAACACAGGCAAGACGCTCGAGCCCCATGCCGGTATCGATATTTTTATTCTTGAGAGGAACCAGCTTGCCGCCTTCTTGACGGTCGTACTGGGTGAAGACAAGATTCCAGATCTCAGCGTATTTCCCAGAGTCATCCACGGGAGTTCCCTGCATCGAAGGGTTCTGGTCAAAATAGATCTCCGAGCAAGGCCCGCAGGGTCCGTTCGGCCCCAGCGCGGGGGCATTCGCGGGCCAGAAATTTGATTTGTCGCCGCACTTTGTGATCCAGGCTTCGGGGATCCCGACCACCTGGCGCCAGATATCGAAGGCCTCCCGATCCTTTTCATGGACCGTGACCCGCAGGCGCTCCTGGGGGATCTGCAGCCTCTGGGTCAGAAATTCCCACGCCCATTCGATGGCTTCCTTCTTGAAGTAATCCCCGAACGAAAAATTGCCGAGCATCTCAAAGAAAGAATGGTGGAAAGGGGTACGTCCGACTTCGTCCAGATCGCCCGTCCTGAGGCATTTCTGTGACGTCGTGGCCCGCTGGAGGTCCTTTTTAAAGCCGAGAAAGTATTCTTTGAACTGGTTCATCCCGGCCCCGGTAAAAAGAAGCGAGGGATCGTTCTGGGGAACCAGGGAATCGCTGGCGACGATCGCGTGCCCCTTGGATCGGAAAAATTCCAAAAAGGCCTTTCGCAGATCATCCGTAGCGGTTGGTTTGGTCATAAAAGCCTGATTCAGTCGCAAAAGGATTCTCTATCCAGCTTCAAAAGAACATCCTGAGCGATCTGAAAATCGTATCCTTTCCTTATCAAAAAATCATAGAGACGCTTTTTGCGCTTCTGCGGGTCGAGCTTGAGCCAACCGGCGCTCTTCAGACGGGCCTGTTCCAGTGCTCGCTCCGCTTCGGCCGCCGGGGTGATCGATTCCAGCAACTCGTTCCGGATCTTGGCGGGAACCCCGTGCCGTTTTAATTCGAACGCGACCCGGTATTTCCCGGCAGCCCGCGATTGCGTCAGCCGGCTCACGAGGTCCCTGGCGTAGACGCTTTCGTCCAGAAGTCCCTGCTCCGCCAAATCTTTCAGCGCACGTTCAGCGACCGACTCTGTAAAACCCTTAGAGACCAGCTTTTTTTTTAGTTCGGTTCCGCTTTTAGGGCTGGCGGCAAGTAGCCGTAAAGAAGTGATGATCGCTTGCTTTTGCTGTTCCGCTTCCTGGCTTGCATCCATAGATGATAAGACCGCCTATCGAACGGCAAAACGCCCAAGCACAGAGGGATTTGTGTTATTCCGCTTCAGCGCCGACAACGACCGCTTCTCCGGACGCTACTTTTTCCAGGATCTTCAGCTCGATCTCTTCGATCAGCTTCGGGTTTTCCTTCAGGAACATCCGCGCCGCGTCCTTGCCCTGGCCGAGCTTCTCGTTGTTATATGCGAGCCAGGTTCCCGATTTTTCGATGACCTGGTACTGGGTCCCGAGTTCCACAACGTTTGCCGCGCGGGAAATTCCCTCGCAAAACAGGATGTCGAATTCCGCCTGTCGGAATGGGGCTGCGACCTTGTTCTTGACGACCTTGACGCGCACGCGGTTGCCAACGACCACATCGCCCTTTTTGAGACTTGCGATCCGGCGGATATCCAGTCGCATGGACGCGTAAAATTTGAGTGCCTTACCGCCCGGCGTGGTCTCCGGATTACCGAACATGACGCCGATCTTCTCGCGAAGCTGGTTGATGAAAATAATGCAGGTCTTGGATTTGTTGATGATGGCGGTGAGCTTGCGCATGGCCTGCGACATAAGACGCGCCTGGAGCCCCATCTGGGCCTGCCCCATCTCGCCTTCGATCTCCGCGCGCGGCACGAGGGCCGCGACCGAGTCGACGACGATCAGGTCCACAGCGTTGGAGCGAACGAGCATTTCCGCGATCTGCAGGGCTTGCTCGCCGGAATCCGGCTGCGAGATCAACAGGTCGTCGACCTTGACGCCGATCTTCTGCGCGTACTGAGGGTCGAGCGCGTGCTCCGCGTCGATAAAAGCCGCGACACCGCCCATCGCCTGGATGCGGGCAACTACGTTAAGAGTAAGCGTGGTCTTGCCGCTCGATTCGGGGCCGAAGATCTCCACGATACGCCCGCGCGGGATCCCGCCGATGCCCGTCGCAATATCAAGACTTAACGCGCTTGTGGGGATCGCGGCGACGTTTTCGTGATGACTGTCACCGAGCTTCATGATGGAACCCTTTCCGAATTGTTTTTCGATCTGCTGCAGCGTTAATTCGAGGGCCTTTTGCTTTTCGGTGGGTTTTTTGGATTCGTGGGAAACCGGTTTTTCTGCTTTTTTTCTTTCGCTCATTTTTTGTCTCCTTGATGAAGCCGTGAATTTAAAATTCTATCGGTCAACCTCGCTTCTGTAAAGACAATTTCAGGCAAGGCTGTCAATAGAATATGACGATATGGGATATAATATATGATTTATTTAAAATGTCAAGCGGTGAGTCAAAAAAGCTTTTTTTCCGTACCCTGAAACAGCCGCTTGATGTTGGCCCGGTGGGTGTAAAAGATAAAGATCGCAAGGGCCACGCTGACCGGAAGTAGCGTACGAAGGTCGGGCGTTGACCGGTAGAACAAAGCGATCATAAAGGGAAAAACGAAGGCCGCGATGAGGGACGATATTGAAATAATGTGCGAAAGGAACAGCGCAAGGCCCCAAACGGCGAAAGCGATCAGCGTGGGGGCCCAGGCCGCTGCAAGAAAA
>CAIJDY010000063.1 GCA_903819565.1 Candidatus Omnitrophota bacterium
ACCGCCAATGCCAGCCGGATCGGCATTTTACGGAGATCTTTTTCCCTTATACCGGAACGGAACTCTATGAGCGGTGCCTTCGGGACGGTTATATAAAAGCCCCCGTTCATAACTGCATGGAACGGCGACAACCCGTCATTGATTACCCTCATTTTTCCAAAGCACAAATCCAGGAGGCCTACCTATGGTTCCATTACCGGATCTACAAGGGGTTCAGGCCTCTTTGGTGGATTTTAATTGGAATCATCGTGACCAAAGTTTCCTCCAGTCCCGCCCTTAACTTCCTGTTTCTCAAGATCACTCATTGTCCGGGGATGAATGCCCTGCGGGAAAAACTGCTGCGGCTATGAAAAAAAGGCTGCCGTTCAACGACACGGAAAGCACGCTTTACGGGCAAACGTGCCGGAACCCTTTTTTGACGGCATCGTTTGTGTTATCATTCCACCTCATATGAACCCTGATAACGTACTCATCGCCGTACTCTGCTTCCTCCTGGCGGGTTGGATCTACCGGAGCTGGCGCGCCCTTTCCGAACTGAAGCATGCCCCTACCCTGAGACTCCGCGGCCAAAGTTCCCGCCGGGGCTCTGTTTCGATCCTCATCCCCGCGAAAAACGAATCCAAGAATATCGTGGATTGCGTGAAGCCGCTGCTTTCCCAGCTTCGCGAGAACGATGAAGTGATCGTCATCAATAATGGTTCCGCCGACAACACCGAGGTCCTCCTCAAAGAAATGGGCGCGCAAGAACTCTCCGGCCAGGAGTCTTCCTCCCGCGGCCGCCAAAGCGCGAAGCTGAAATACCTGAATACCCCGCAGACGCCGGAAGGCTGGACCGGAAAGAATTTCGCGCTTCATCTGGGCGTCCCTTTTGCCGCGGGCGATTGGTTTCTTTTTACGGACGCGGACACGCGGCATGAAGCCGGAAGCGTCGATGCCGCCGTCGCCTTCGCCGAAGAGAACACTCTCGATCTTCTGACGCTGCTTCCCCGCTGCCTTGCGCAAGGATTCTGGGAAAATCTCATGCAGCCCTGCGCCATGGCTTATATGGGGCTCTGGTTCCCTCTCCGCAAGATCAACGACCCGAGCTCCAAGACTTTTTTCGCGAACGGGCAATACCTTTTGATCCGAAAGGACCATTACCAAAAGACCGGCGGGCACGTGGCCGTCAAGGAAGCCTTCCTTGAAGATTTCGCGCTCATGAAAAGAACCAAGCAAATGGGAGCACGCGGCATGTGCGGTTTCGGGATGGAGATCTATGGCACGCGGATGTACGACTCGTTCAACGCGCTGTGGCGCGGCTGGCGGCGGATCTTTCTGCACGCCTTCGAGCAAAGACCCGCATCGCTTTTAAAATGCGTCTTGAGCGTCCTCTTCTTTTCCGTTCTGCCGGTAGGGATCTTTGTCGCCTCGATGGCACACTTTTCGATCTCTTGGGTCCTGGGCACCATCCTGATGGCGATCATCTTCGGCACTGCGTTCAAGGCTTACGCGATCGTCAAAGCCCGGCAACGCTACGCCTTTCTGCACCCCTTCGCCGCGCTCGTTTTCGCGGGGATCCTTTGCGACGCGTCCCGGATGGCCGTCCTCAAACGCCCCACTTTCTGGCGCTAACAGGCACCTCGAAAACTCCGGAGGTGCCGGGCGATCCTCTCGGGGAAAAATATCGGGTCGAAACTTTCCTGGTGAAATATTCTATGTCCCGGCTTGAAAGCTTGCGGCTATTTACTGCGGAAAATCGGTTTGTTTCTTGGTCTTGGCGCGCTTGGAGTTGTCGCTGACACTGTCCCTTTGAGCAGCGTCCTTCTTTTGTTTCTTTTCTTTATCCTTGTCCTTGATTTTTTCCTTGGACATCTCTTTGGCTTTCCGCGCTTTTTCGATGTTGACCTTTTCAATCCTGGCCTTTTCAATTCTCGCCTTTTCGATCTTGGCCCTTTCGGGTTTCATCGTCTCAGGGGCAGCGTTCGCCGAAAGACTCGGGACCTTCACATCAGCGTTCTCCTGCGCATCGATCGGGATCATCGGATCCAGCATGTCCTTGGCGGACTCCGCGTTTGCAGCCGCGCCCCCAAACCCCAAAATCGAAAAAGCCACGGCCAGAATCATTATTTTTTTCATGAGATCATCTCCCCGAAAATAAAACGTTAAAGGACAAGATAGCCGGCTTTGACGGCGTAATGGATCATGGTCTTGAGGAATGCGGAATCCGTTTTAGGAAGATGGTTTCCCGTACCCCTCAAGATCTCGCGGGTGTTGGTCATATCGAACGTCAGATGCCCGTTCAGATAACCCAGGTAAGGTTCCATAATGCTGAAAACCATCTGCTCCTGCGCGGTCATCTTCGACTTCTGGAAATCCTTCGGATCGATGATCTCGATCGGGGGAACATTCGGATACTCGTCCTTTGCCATTTTCAGGAGCGCGCCGATCGTGGGCGGATGCGGCGATACGAGGTGGAAAGTCTTGTTCAGGCTTTTCGGATTTTTCACGATCTCGCACGTGGCCTTGATCACGAAATCAATCGGCACGATGTTGAACGTATTCTCGAGATGGGTCGGCAATTTCGAGAGGGCGCCGTGGGCAAAAAGCTTGAAGAAGGGGTAGATGACATTAAAATCCGAAACCACTCCCGTCACGGAATGACCGACCACGATGCTCGGCCGGATAATGGTCGTCGGCATCCCTTTCGTCATGGCCTCGCGGACCTTCGTCTCCGCCTTGTACTTGCTGGATTCGTAATAATTCGCAAACCCGGGATTTTTGGGCAGTGCGTCCTCTTTCGAACAATGGTTCCAGATGCTTCCCGCCACGAACGCCGTGCTGAAATAAACAAACCGTCCGAGCTTCCCCTTTTTGCGGAGGTCCCAGGCAAGTTCCAGCGCGTGCTCGGTCCCGCCCACATTGATCAACTGGCATTCTTTTTCCGTGCCGTTGAGCGCCGTCAGCGCCGCGATGTGGTAGAAAACCTCGCATTCGCGTTCGAGAAATTCGAGATCTTCTTTCTTGATCCCGAATTTGTGGTGCGTCACGTCGCCTTCGATCACGCGGATCCGCGCGCCCAAGTGCCTGTCCAGGCCCATTTCCTTCAGGATCTTTGCGACGCGGTCCGAATGGGATTTCCGGCCCTTCGCGCGGGCGAGGATCGCGATGTCCGCTTTCGTCGTCTCAAGCAATTCCTTGACGAGGTCCTGCCCCAGAACGCCGGTCGCGCCGGTCATGAAGATCAGTTCATGCGCCATTGTACTTCCTCAATACCAAACAAATGTTTTGTCCCCCGAAGCCGAAGGAATTTGAAAGCGCCACGCTCACGTCGGAACGCCGCGCCGTGTTGGGCACGTAATCCAGGTCGCATTCCGGATCGGGCTCTTCGTAATTAATGGTCGGCGGCAGCAGCGAATCGCGCATCGCCAACAGGCAAATGATCGCCTCGACGCCGCCCGCAGCTGCAATCATATGCCCTAACATGGATTTTGTCGAGCTCACAGGCACTTTGGAGGCATACTCCCCAAACACTTTTTTGATCACGAGCGTTTCCAGCGAATCATTCACGGTGGTCGAAGTCCCGTGTGCGTTGATGTAATCGATGTTGGCGGGTCCGACCCCGGCCTTCTCCATCGCTATCATCATGGCCCGCGCCGCGCCCTTTCCTTCGGGGTCCATATCCGTAAGCCGGTAGGCATCCGCGGTGGAGCCGTACCCGATCACTTCTCCGTAAATGGGCGCCCCGCGTTCCAGGGCATGATCCAGAAGCTCGAGAATCAGAACGCCCGCACCTTCTGCAATCACGAACCCGTCGCGTTTTTTATCGAACGGCCGCGAAGCCTTCTCCGGCGCGTCATTGCGCGTGGAGAGCGCCGTCAGCAAACTGAATCCCGCGAGTCCCATCGGGTAAACCATGGAATGAGAACCGCCTGCCATCATCACGTCCGCGTCCCCGCGGCGGATCCACTCGAAAGCCTCCCCAACCGCCTGGGAGGATGCCGCGCAAGCCGTCAGACAATTAGACACCGGCCCGCGGATATCAAAAAGCCGCGTCAGGTGCGTCACCGTCATGAACGGCTGCCCTTCAAATTCCCGGAGCGCGCTCATGTGCTCTCCGGCATGCTGAAGGTACTTGGCCTTATCGACGACCTCCGGACCGCTTGTCGTGAAAGAGGCTACCAAAGTCTTGACGAAAGGATCGAAATCGATCC
>CAIJDY010000064.1 GCA_903819565.1 Candidatus Omnitrophota bacterium
GATTTCCAGAAAGCCTCCGAAAGGAAAAGGGGAGCCTCAGAAGGGCGATAGTAAAGATAGCGGCGAACCGAAGGACGATCAAAACGGAAAACCCGAGTCCGGGAAACCGGGAAAAGACGCGAAACCCATGAAGCCGGATGATTGGAAAAAAATATGGGACAATCTCTCCGCCGAAGACAAAAAGAAACTGGTAGACAAGATTGACAAGCAAGCCGTCGAAAAATCCAAGGACCGGACAGCGAAAGACGCCAAGGATTTCAAAGAGGCCTCACAGGACGCCGCGATCGGAAAGCCGATGAGCGAGCGCGACCGGATGATGGGGTTCCTCGGGAAAATGACCACCGAACTCGCGGGCTACCTGCGGGACATCATCCAGAACTCCGTGCGTCCCAAGGAGATCACGGGTCTGAAGCGGGGCCGGATCGACATGCGGCGCCTGATTAATTCCATGGCGCGCGGGTTCACGGACATGCGCTTTTACAAACAGCGCATTCTCCCGCAGAAAAAGGACGTGAAATTCACGATCATTCTGGACGAGAGCGGCAGTATGGCCGGAATGGGAGAGCGCGGAAAAGATCCGGGCCAGAACGCCTCCGCCAAAGGGTACCGGACATTGATGGGCGTAACGCTTCTTATGGAGGTCCTGGAATCGCTGGGGATCGATTTCGCGGTAAGGGGTTATTACGACACCACGCACCTCCACAAACGTTTCAAAGGTCAGCGGATCCCCGCCGGGAAGCAAGACGAATATCTGGAACCGGGCCGCACCGAGATCCCGGACGGCTATACGACGCGCCGGGAAAAGGAGTCCCTTATCGATGACCTTCACGGCAGTATCGGCCGCGGCGGCAATAACGAAGGTCCCGCGCTGGAGGCCGCGTTCCGGGACGTGGCGGGAGCGGGAGGCGAGAAGCATTACATCATTATTATCACGGACGGCATGGGGGATGAAAAAGCGATCAAAGAGCACATGGAGGCTCTGCGTCTGACGAACGGAAGGATCGGCGGGACCCAGGTGGAGTTCATCGCGATCGGCTTGGGGAACGATTGCGGGCCCGTGATCGAGAACTACGGCGGCCGGCACTCCATCGTTCTGAAGGATGACGAGATCCAGAAACTTCCGGCCGAGCTCAAACGTATCCTTCAGGAAGTCATCCGCGGCGTCTACGCACCCGGCGCACCTGGAACGAATCACCTGGCGCGCGGCTTCAGCTTGGCGGGCGTCGCCGGGATGGTCGGGGAAGAGCGCGCGGCGCGGTCCGAAGTACGGCTCGATTTTGTCGATCTTAGCAAATACGCCTGGTTCAGGTGGGCCAATGAGGCCCAACAGGCAGAACTGGAAAAGTTGGTCACGGCGGTCCGACGAGAGATCTTTGATCATGTGAGAGAGAATAGCGTGTCTGCATCCGCACATTTTTTTGATTTGCTTGCCGGGAATTGGTTCAGCGAGATCGCGGGACATGCGAGCCGCGTGAAGGTGTTAGAGATCGCCCAAGAGATCGCCCGGCACGGGAAAGGAAAAAGCTGGGATGCCTTTCGATCGCTCAAAGGATTGCTTGATCGGGAAGGTTTCGGAAAGATCACGGATCCCGGCGAGCGTGGAAAGGTATTAGAGATCCTCAAAAGGATCCCTGGCTATGCGAAAGAAAGCACCGAATATGCGTTTTATGTTTTTGAGGAATTGTTGAGCGGGGAAGGCTTCGGGAAGATCAAGGATCCTGCGGTGAGGATGTGGGTATTAGACAAATTCGAAGAAATCGCCCAAAAGATCCCCGTTTCCGCGGAAGGATACAGTTGGAGGGCATTTTCAGCTTTTGGGGCATTGCTTGACGGGAAGGGGTTCGGAAAGATCGCGGACCCTTCGGAGCGCGAGAGGCTCATCGGTAAATTTACGGAAATCGCCAAAGAGATCCAAGGCAAAACGAAAGCATACAACGAGGAGCCATTTAATAGGTTCGGGGAATTGCTTCGCGGGAAGGGCTTCGGAAAGATCACGGATCCCGGGGAGCGGATGAAGGTTTTGGAATTGATACGGCTGATCATGAGATGGAACGGAAAAGACTTCAAGACCAAGGTCAAAAAGTTGAGCAATGCGCTGAACGTTCTTGCGGGAGATACTGAATTCGGAGCGATCCTCAATGGTTCTTTGACTGCGATCGGGGAAGCCGCGGGAGATCGGGCGAAGGCCGCGGCAGCGATCAATAACGCTTTCCTCCGGATCGCCGAGCGCTCGAAACAGCGCGTCGTTCGCAAGGCGCGGCCGGTGGCCGACCGCCAACAGCCCACCGCTTCAGTCCAAGGCGAGGGGGATCTGTGGTTGGGCTTGCCTGTATTTGCCGTCAGGATGGCGGCGCGCGGCTTCAGCTTGGCCGGCGTCGCGGGGATGACCGGGGAAGAGCGCGCGGCGAGGTCTGAAGCCCGTCTCGGTCTTGAGGGCGTGGTCCGGGGCTTGGTTATCGGAGTGCAGGACTGGTTGGCGAATATTCTGCATCCGGAGCGCAAAGCGGAGCTGGACCGGTTGATCGCGGAGGTGGAGACGGAGATCGACCGGTATGCCCGGAGTTACTCGCACACTGATATGGGCCATCCGGGCGTCCGGCGTTTGGTCCTCATGCATTTTCATGGTTTGGTGAACGAATCTTTTTCCAGGACATCCGACCACGCGGAGAGAGTCATGATTCTCAAGACCGCCAAAGATAGCGTGATTCATGCGCTGCCTTATCCCGAAAATGCCATTGATGTTTACAGGAAATTTCTTGCGACGAGGGAATTGAGACGGTGCACAGCCGCGCGGAGGATGACCCTCTTAGAGTTAGTGCGGCAGCTCTTGATAGTATCTAAGGCCGATCGCGGGGCAAATGTGGAAACGCTCGGTCATTTGCTCGGGCAATTTTCCGGCGACGAGGAATTCAACTCTATCCTCGCGAAGTTTTCGAGCGCGATCGAAACTACCGATGACCCGCAGGCGAGGATCGCCGCGGCCGAAAAAGCTTTTACCGTGATCGTGAATCTCGCCAAACAGCGGGGAGCCCGGGGCGGTGCCGAGATCAAGGAAGGGCCGACGCCGTCGGAAAAAGGGGACGTCGGGAAGGACCTGTGGGCGCAAACGTCTGGAACGGGAGCGTGGGGTCTCGCGCGGTCCGAGATGCGGAGCAATCCTGGGATGATAATCCAGGACTGGATTTCGGTGATCGCGCAGATGATTCAAGGACCGGAAAAAACGGCGGAAGCTCAAAAAGCCGAACTGGAACGGTTGGCTGCGGAGATCGAAGCTGAGATCGCGGATAAGGATTCCGGACTTGCCGTCCTCAATGCCAGGCGGCAGTTCCGCAGGATTGAAAAAGATTCGTTTGAGAAAATACCGGATCACACGGGGCGTGTTTTGATGCTGGAGAGCGTAAAGAGGCTATGCTGGGTCCAGATTTCATTAACCTCGGTGAAGGTCGAATTGAATGCTCTCAATTCACTTCTTGGCGGGGAAGGGTTTGGCCGGCTCACGCCTCAAGAGAGAAAGAGGGCTTTGGAAATCGTCAGGGAGATCTCCGGTCATACGTCACCTCAATTCACGCGGGAAGTGGAATCCCTCGGGGAATTGATCGGCGGGGAAGGATTCAACCGGCTCACGTCCCGAGAGAGAAGCAGCGCTTTGGAGATCGCTCGCGAGATCTCCCGTCATACGGCTCGTAATGGAAAGCCCTTTTCTTTTGATGTTGAAATTCTCGAGCAATTACTCAGGGGAAATGGATTTATCCGGAGTTCGCCGCCGGAGAAAAGGCGGATCCTGGAAAACGTTCTCAAGATCGTCCCGGCTGCGGGGGCTGACAGTACGGCGGCCCTCAAGGCGTTCAATGACTTGATCGGGGGAGAGGGATACGGAGGCATTGTAGACGCGGCGGAGAGAAGGTGGGTGCTCAATAAATTCACCGAGATCTCCACAAATCTAAACCGATTCACAAATCGGGATATGTCTCTCGGAAGTTTTGTCGGCAGCGCGGGATTCAACCGGATCACGGATCCCCGGGAGCGGCGGTTGATCTTCCGGATCATTCTGGCGACCCGCTGGCATGGCGGGATCGAGGCGCTCGGGGCATTGATCAACGGGGACGCGTTCCTCCGGATCACGGACCCGGGGGAAAGGATCCGGGTATTGAAAGAATTCTTTGAGATCGAGAAAATAACGGATCGTTCGATGTCTTGGGTCGACCGGGGTGGCTTTGAATCCTTGGGGGCATTGCTGAGCGGTGCGGCCTTCAACCGGATCACGGACCCGGCGGATAGGACGCGGACGCTCAACGAATTCGGACGGATCATAAGCGCCGGGATAATGTCCGCGTTTCGTAATCAGCCGGCATTTGAATCGTTCCGGCGGATGCTTGCCGGGGAGGCCTTTAACCGGATCGCGCGCGCTGAAGCAGGCGTGCGGCTCATGGGTGAATTTTTAGAAGTGATCCGCGAGGTCTGCCAGTGCGTCTTCCAAAGCGAAGCTGAGACCATCGAGATATTCGGGAACATGCTCGGGGGCAAAGGGTCCCTTGGGATCACGGATCCGGACCAGCTGATGAGTGTCATGGAACTTGTACAGGATGTTGTAAAAAGGTCCGGGAACGACAGCTTAAAGGCGTTAACAGAGTTTCGCGTCGCGCTTGACGATCTTGCCGGCGCCCATGAGCTTGATTCCATCCTTAACGATCACTCCATGAGAATCGGAGAGGCCGCCGGCGGGGAAGCCAAGAAGGCCGCGATAGAGCGCGCATTCGGCGCCATCATCAACCGCGCGGCGCAGGTCAATGGGCGGAGCGGGACGGCAGTCGAGGATACGAAGCTCGGGGCTCCGAAGTCCGGGCCCAAGGACGACCTGTGGGTGCAGCCTGCTGTTCGTTCCGAAATGCGGAATTATTTGGAAAGCTACCTTGGGAATGGGTTGGAAAAGTACGATTGGTTCCAGGATATTAAGGATAAGGCTGAGAAA
>CAIJDY010000065.1 GCA_903819565.1 Candidatus Omnitrophota bacterium
GGGTGTCCCGCGACGTCGAGATCGAACAAGAACATGTCCGCTGGGCCGAAGTGCTGATCTTCATTCATCCCGTCTGGTGGGCGGGGATGCCGGCCATCCTGCGCGGCTACATCGACCGCGTGTTCAGCAAAGGATTCGCCTACGATTTTGGCGCAGAGGGCCTGAAAGGGCTTTTGAGCGGCAAAAAGGTCCTGATCTTCAATACGATGGGGGCGCCGCGGGCCGCTTACGAAACTTCCGGGATTTTTAAAAGCATGGAACAACTGACGGACCAGGAAACGTTCCGGTTTTGCGGAATGGAAATGATCGGTCATCATTATTTCGGTTCCGTGCCGACCGTGACGCAGGAAGAGCGCTTGAAAATGCTCGAGGACGTCGCCCGGATCACCGACACGTTTCCCGCCTGAAAGGGAATCATGAGAGGATGCTGTCATGTTTGCCGGTTCTTTTAAGGTCGCCGAGAAAAAGGTCTTCATCCGCCTGCGCAACCGGGTCTGCGACTCTTCCGAAGAGCTTTTGCGCAGCGACCTTTGCTTCGAGATCATCAAGCGGGCCGTCGCTTCGCTGGAACGCCGCAGCTCCATCCTGCTCAAGATCTTCGGGCCCCAGGAGATCAACGAAACCCGGGTCCGTTTGTTGATCCAGACGCTGGAATTCCTCGAAAAGATGCCGCTCGAGCTCGTCGGCCGGGTCGTCCAGGGGTCGGAAGCCTTGTTGAAGGACAAGAACCTCCTCAATGAATTCGTCGAATACCTCTACAATTTCTGGAGAAGTTTCGACCGTTTCATCATCTGCGATTCCGAAGGGGACCGGCTGGACAAGAGGCCCTTCCGCACGTTCAACGACACGATCGAAGGCCTGACCGGGCTTGTCCGCATGACCTACCGCGAGATCCAGGAGAACATCACCGGCACGCACCCGCGGATCTACCGCCAGATCGCGGCCGGCGCGGAAATGGCGGTCATTGCGTTGCCCCAGGACGTGCCTTATGCGACGGACCTTTATAAAAAACTGAACGCGATCCCGGTGATCCGGCAGATCCTTTTTTACCCGCCGCTTGTGCTGAACCAGCTTAACAATAAGCGCGAGGGGAAATTCGAAAGGATCTTCGAGAATCCGCTGCAGTGGGTTACATTCGACCGCGAAGAATGGCTTTGCTATCCCGTGAAGGCCGGGGACCTTTTGATCCATGTGTATTTTAGTGAGAAATTTTTCGAGATGGGACTGTCGATGGCGAACCTGTTCGAACTGGCAGGCGATGAAGACCTGAAACGGAAGCCCGACGCGGTCTACCTTTACGGCGTTCCGAGCGGGGACTTCAAGGCGAAAGACGTTTTTCCGACGGTTTTCTACGACGACGAGCAGCAGGACATCCTGGTCGGGGCCGTGCCGGCGCGGGATGAGTTCGGTTATTTTGGCTATCTGAAGAAGATGATCCTGACGCTTCACAACATCAAAAAGATCAAGGCCGGCCGGATGCCGTTCCACGGCGCTTTCATGAAACTCTATCTGAAAGGCGTCAAGCCGGCGACGCTTTTGCTGATCGGCGACACCGGGGCCGGAAAATCCGAGTCGCTCGAGGCGATGCGCGGCTTCGGCGCGGAACTGATCCAGGACGTTGTCGTGATCGCCGACGACATGGGTTCGCTGGAACTCAAGGCCGACGGGACCGTGGCCGGTTACGGGACCGAGACCGGGGCTTTTCTCCGGTTGGATGACCTGAAGCCCGGGTACGCGCTGGGGCAGATCGACCGTGCGATCATCATGAGCCCTTCGAAGACGAACGCGCGCATCGCGCTTCCGATCACGACCTTCGAGAATGTGATCCGGGGACACGAGGTGGATTTTGTCCTTTATGCCAACAACTATGAAGACATCGATGAGGACCATCCCGTCATCGAACAGTTCCAGACGCCGGAAGAAGCCCTCAAGGTTTTTCGCGAAGGCACCGTGATGAGCAAGGGAACCACCCAGACGACCGGACTGGTCCACACCTATTTTTCCAACGTGTTCGGGCCGCTGCAGTACCGGAACGAGCACGACATTCTCGCGAAAAAGTTCTTCGGCGCTTTTTTCCAGAAGGGGATATTCGTGGGCCAGGTGCGCACGCGGCTCGGCGTCCCCGGTCTGGAAAAGAAGGGGCCGGAGATATCGGCGCAGGCTTTGCTGGAACTGATCCGGCACGATGCGCGTCACTGAAAGCGGTGATCACTGATGGCGAAACCAGTTAGCATTTGTCTTCACGGGCATTTCTACCAGCCGCCGCGTGAAAATCCCTGGATCGATGAGATCGAGCAACAGGACAGCGCGGCTCCCTTCCACGACTGGAACGAGCGCATTCACTACGAATGCTACCATCCGAATTCCCGCGCTCGGGCGCTCGACGGGAAAGGCAAGATCGTCGACATCGTCAATAATTTCGAGCGGACGAGCTTCAATTTCGGCCCGACGCTGCTTTCCTGGCTCCAGTCCAAACACCCCGACACCTACCAGAGCATTCTTGACGCCGACCGTTTGAGCCGCGAGACCCATCACGGGCACGGGAACGCGATCGCGCAAGTTTATAATCACATGATCATGCCGCTCGCGAATCTGCGGGACAAACGGACGCAGGTCCGCTGGGGGATCGAGGATTTCCGCCACAGATTCGGTCGTTTTCCGGAAAGCGTCTGGCTGCCGGAGACGGCCTGCAATGAAGAAACGCTGGAAATCCTGGTCGCCGAAAAGGTTCAGTTCATCATCCTGTCCCCGTATCAGGCCCGTGCCGTGAGGTCCCTCGAGGGCGGAGCGTGGGAAGAGGTGCTGGGAGGGCGTATCGACCCGCGGGAACCGTACCGCTATTTCCTGAAGAACAATCCCTCACTTTACATCGACATTTTTTTCTACGACGGCCCGATCTCCCGCGCGGTCGGGTTCGAGAACATTCTTTTTGAAGCGAAGCATTTCATGGACCGGCTTGAGAGCGCGATCGTGGATTGGGGGGACCGGCCCCAGCTGATCCATATCGCGACGGACGGAGAGACTTATGGCCACCACAAGGCCTACGGCGACCGCGTGCTCGCTTATCTGACCTACGTGGAGATCCCGCGGCGAGGTTACCGGCTGGTCAATTACGCCGAATTCCTCGAAGAGAATCCTCCGCGGCGCGAGGTCCGGCTGATCGAAGGCGAAAACGATGAGGGGACCTCCTGGAGCTGCGCTCATGGCGTGGCCCGGTGGAAGGACCACTGCGGCTGCCGCGGGGACGGGCCTTCGAACTGGACCCAGCACTGGCGCAAACCCCTGCGTTGGGCGCTCGATTGGTTGCGCGATGAAATGGCGCAACTGTACGAAAAAGAGGGGGCCAAATACCTGAAAGATGTCTGGGCCGCGCGGGACGATTACATTCATGTCGTGCTGGATCGCAGCGAAACGGTCCTCAATAATTTTTTCCTCCGCCAAGCCGCGCGGGAACTTTCCAAACAGGAGATCACGACCTGTCTCAAGCTTCTTGAAATGCAGCGCTGCCTCATGCTCATGTACACGAGCTGCGGGTGGTTCTTTTCCGAACTTTCCGGGATCGAGACCGTCCAGATCCTTCAGTACGCGGCCCGGGCGATCCATCTGGCGAAAGAAGTGTGCGGCATGAATTTTGAGCCGGCTTTCCTGGAGCATCTTGCCCTGGCGAAAAGCAATATCGAGCACTACCGGGACGGACAGGGGGTCTATGAACGGTTCGTGAAACCGGCCATGGCCACGCTCCACCACGTCGTGAGCTATTACGCCATCGGGTCGATCTTCGATCACTTTTACGCCACGGATCCCAAGACCGACGTGATCAAGATCTTCAATTCGGACCTTCACGTGATTCACCAGCGCAAGGAGTTTTTCGGCACTGTGACCATGAATTTCGGCCGGGTGCGCGTCGTTTCCCAGGAGCTTCTGGAGGAGCAGGACCTTATTTTCGTGGTGATCCAGATCGGGTTCTATGACTTCCGCTGTTCGGTCAAACCGTTCACGTCCGAAGAGGAGTTCGACGCTCTTGAAAAAGGTCTTTTTGAGGCGCTTTACCAGCTTCCGATCCTGGACCTCTCCAAAAAGATCGACGCTTCTTTCGGGGAGGCCTATTACGCGCTCAAAGACCTCCGGCTCGGGGACCGCGCCAAGATCATCAGCATCCTGACCCATGAAACGATCTCAAAAGTCAGCAATTTCTACGAGAATATTTATGAAGAAAATCTTCGTATGAACGAGATCTACCGTTCGATCAACGTGCCGATCCCGGTCGAGTTCCGCTACGCTGCCGAACACACGTTGAGCAAGCGGATGATGGAAGCGGTCCGGGAGTGGGGAGAGAAGGGTTTTTCGAGCAAGCGCACGCTGTCCATTTTCCGTATCATGGATTCCGCTCGGGCGCTGGACGTTCAGATCCACAAGGAGCCTCTGGCCCGTTATTTAAGCGATGAGTTGACGAAAGGCGTTCAGGAATTCATCGCGCAGCTGGATCCCGAAGCGCTTCAAAAACTGCTCGCGATCGTCCGGCTCGCGAAAAAGATCGATATCTTTCTGGACAAGCGCGAATGCCAGGACGACCTTTTCGCTTTTTTCAGGTCCTGGAAGGGGCTCCCGCAGGCTATCCCGCAAGTGGTCCGCGAGCAGGAAGGACTGCTTTTTCAGCTGATGGGGGAACTGGACCTCTCCACCGACCGCATCAGAAAACTCCTGGGATCTCCCTGTTAAGCTGACTGAAAAGCATCTTCTCTCCGCCTTTTCACTTTTTTCAGTTTTATGTTAGTCTACGCGGTCCTTTTACGCGGGATCGAGCACAGCGTTCGTGCGGCGGAAGGCGGAAGTCTGAACTGTTCGATCAACAGGAGAGAATGGGATGACGGCATTTATAGCCTCCCTGATGTTTGTGGTCCTGGCGGAAATGGGAGACAAAACCCAGCTGCTTGCCATGGCTTTCGCAACGCGCTACAGCGCTCACAAAGTGCTTCTGGCCGTTTTTTTTGCGACACTTGTCAATCACGGGCTTGCGGTCTTAACGGGCCATTTCTTGACCACCGTGATCCCTCTGGACGTTATTTCTTTCGCGGCGGCTTTTTCATTTATCATTTTTGGTTTGTGGACGATCCGGGGCGACAAGCTTGAAAGGGAAGACAAAAAAGAAAGCCGGTTCGGTCCCGTTCTGACGGTGGGGATCGCGTTTTTTCTCGCTGAAATGGGCGACAAGACGCAGCTTGCCACCATCAGTCTTGCCGTGGAATACAAAAACATGATCCATGTGCTTATGGGGACCACGCTCGGGATGGTGATCGCGGACGCTGTGGGGATCATCCTCGGGATTGTGATGCGGAAGCATATTCCGGAAAAGACGATCAAGTGGATCTCCGCGGTCATTTTTGTGATGTTTGGTCTCCGGGGGATGTGTCAGATCCTGTCTCCCCGGTTGGACATTCTTTCCATCTGGGGGGTCATGGCGCTCATCAGTCTGGGCACGATCTATGCGGCGTGGCGGCTTTCCAAGCCCGAAAAAAGCGACGACGCTTCAGGGTTCCAAGAGAAGCGTTAAGGGAGTCTACTTCATTCCAAGAAGACGGTAGAGCTCCGAAGGCGTTTTGACGAGGAAATCGGGATGGGCCGCCTCGATCTCTTTCATGGCCTGAAAGGGGTTGGCGGCCAGCATGGGGAAAGCGGCGGAACGGATATCGATCGTGGCTTTGGCGCGGCTTGCCGCCAAGATATCGTCCGGAAGATCGCCCACGTAAAGAAATCTCTTTTTGGAACCGAGCATGTGGGCTGTTTTGAGAAGTGAAAAAGGATGAGGTTTGCGGAGAGATTCTTTTTTCTCCCGCTCTTCTTTTTTGACGTCGTCCATGGTCGTCATCCCTTCGAAAAGATCCGCGATCCCGAAAGATTTTAAGGCGTGATTGGCCTCATAAAGGGAGCGGCCGGTCGCGATCCCCAATTTCAATCCGTGGTCCCTCATTTTTTGGAGGACGGGCTTTTTGAAAATGAGCTTTTCGCGGTAGATCAGGCCCCGTTTTTTCCAGTAGCGCATCCTGTTTTGCGTCAGGCGCGGAAAAAGGTCTTTGCCGAGATAGATCTCCTGGAAAATGCGTGCCACTTTTTCGATGGTGACGGTCGTCGGACGGCCGAAAAGGGCCGTGATGCCCGAGACCCGGAGCGGCCTTTCCTTGATGGTCTTGGAGAATTTCTCGATGTTGGAGGATTTTTTGAGCGCTTCGATCGTGCGGTTGCTTACGGGCAGTGACAAAAGATAGACCAGAAGGCCGTAACAGCAGTCCCAGTCGTCGTTGAAACCTCCGAGGAGCTTGAACTGGTCCACGTCTTCGGCGGTCAAAAGGCCCGGGAACTTCCCGGTCATCGGACGGCTGAAGAAGGGGACCGGGCCGTGCGTCAGGTAAAGCTCCACGGTCTCGCGGATGGCGTCCAGGTAGGAGTGCCGGGTGTCGATCAGGACGTTGTCGATATCAAAAATGACGGCGTCGAAGCCTTTTTTTTCGACCGGGGGATTTTGCTTCTTGGGTTTCGGGTGAGCCTTCAATTTCATGGGTTCAGTGTACGCACTTCAGGGGGTTCTGTAAAGGACGATTTCGGCCGGATTTTTCCCGGAGGCGCCCGTTTTTCGAGCACCCTTGTGCAGTTTGACGGTGCTGTGATATCATACCCCGCTTTTAAGGGTTTCCCCTGCGACCGAGGCGGGAAACCGCGGTCGTTTCTCAATAGTTCTTTAGGTCTTTTTTTTCGCGCCGGGGTAGCTCAGTTGGTTAGAGCGAGGGACTCATAAGCCCTAGGTCGCCGGTTCGATTCCGGCCCCCGACAAGATTAAGGAGCAGGAGGTAAGGAGTGAGGATGGATGAACATATTGTTTTTTTTGACAGACTGACAGCGGCTGCAGGTTATCTGCTTTTTATTCCGGCTTTATACATA
>CAIJDY010000066.1 GCA_903819565.1 Candidatus Omnitrophota bacterium
ATGATCAAGACCTCCGGCGCGAGATATCGCTTCAACTTGGCCGCGGTTTCATTCATGGCCTCCGCCTGCATGAGCTCCGAAACCGCCGTGAAGATCGAGCGATAAAAGACCGTGAACCCCATTTTGGAAGCCTGATATCCAAGGCCTTGCGCCAGATGCGATTTTCCGACCCCCGGAGGGCCAATCAATAGGACATCCTGGTGCTGTCGTATGAAATGACCGGCCGCGAGATCCATGATCTGTTTGCGTTTGATAGAGGAGTTGAACGTGAAATCAAAATCCTCGATGGTTTTCAGATCGCGGAACTGCGCCGCCTTGATTCGTTTGGCGAAAGCACGGTCGTTTCGCATGGTGATCTCATCCTGAAGCACAAGCTCCAGGAACTCCAGAGGACTGAGCTGGTTACCGGCCGCTTCCTGAATCCGGACATCCAGGGTATTCCGGATCCCGGAAAGATGCAGCCGTTTGAGGTTATCAATGAGTTGCGCTCGCATTAAAAAGCTCCTTTGTGGTTGAGGGTTGTGGTTTGAATGAAACATGAAGCAGATCCTGATATTCCGAAAGCGGGCGGATCAGAGGATCTTCCTGGATGAAGCCTGCGGGAGCGTGTTTTTTGGAAAAACTCTGGCATAGTTCCCGCAAGGACCGGAGCCGGAAGCATTCGGAATTCAGAGCGTATTCCGTGGCGCGTTCCAGCACCGCGACTGGCTGCTTGGCCGCCATGCAGAGGAGTCCCTGCATTACCCGGATGCCCTCGATGCCGCGGGCATCAAACATGGCTTTGGCCCAACGTCCTGTAGAGGGTCCGATCCTGAAGGCTCTGGAGAGGAGATATTCTGCGCCGCGCTCTACTCCGGAGATTTTCCGGTTATCCAGGTGCTCGCGCAGAGTGTGGAATCTTCCGGGAAGCACCCGGCAATGCACCGCCACCTGTTTGAGATCCTTGCCGAAAATTCGCACCAGCTTCGAATCCCAACGCGCCCAAAGCTCATGGCCGAGATACTCGGGCGGCACCGAGTAATAGGCCTTGGCCACTTCGATATGCCCGTCCCGGTGAACACTGCGCCGCCCTTCGCTAAAAAACGGGAAAGTTTCCAGCGGCAACGCTTGCAATGAAGTTTTCTCGATCCCGAAAAGCTTCAGGACTTGCTGACGCGTGGTGCCGTGAATGCGGGTGTCCGCGATCTGGGATTCCCAATGCGCGAGAAAAACGTTCTGCTCTTCAAGGCTTCCGAAGGAGCGGCCTTTAAGGGCGTTGTTCTTGATATATTTGACGCTATTCTCGACCTTGCCTTTATGCCGCGGGGTGTAAGGCTTGGTGGGAAGGATCACGATCCCGTAATGCTTTGCGAAGTCCATGATCTTGGGATTGAGTTCGGGATCGAACCAATCCGCGTGGGTGACGGCGGCTCTCAAATTATCGATCACGAGTGTTTTGGGCGTGCCTCCAAAAGCCCGGAATGCGTTTTCGAGACACCGGATGAAGTTTTCCGTCGTCTGCCGCCAGACGGCCTCACTATAGGCTTTCCGGGAATAACTCAGAACGATCCGGAAAATGTAGGGACGACGCTTCTTGCCGTCTACGAGAGTCCAGGCGCCGGTTCCGAAATCAACCTGGGCTTCCTCTCCGGGAGGGCATTCCATCCTCCGGAACGGAAGATCTTGCGTGGGGCGCAAGTGGCGAAGGAAGCGTTTGACCGAAGAGTAAGACCCGTTAAATCCGTCTTGAACCAGATCTTGCCAGATCCGGACACCTTCGAGATTCCCCGCGAGTTTTTGGGTGATGCTTTCGCGAAAAGGCTCGCAAAGACTGGCGGGACCCACGCAAAAGCCGGCGGTCGGGTTGGCTGGGTTTGGAGTTGGTGGGCCTTCCGAGCCGGGGGTCGGGTTGGCTGGTTTTGAACCGACTTCACGCCGGAGCCGGGCATAGCGGCCAACGGTTTCCCGATTGACGCCAAGCTCCCGGGCGATCCGCCGATGCTTCCAGCCCTTCTCCAGCAATCCTGTGATTGTATTGACGATAGCCATCTTGAGTTCGTTTGCCATATATCATCGTTCTCCTTTTGAGAACTGATATACAGCATCTCCCTTCAAAATGGCCGGTTTTCACCCGACCCTCACTGGCTGGTTTTGCCCGCCCCTTGCCAGTTGTCGAAGGGAATAAAGGAAAAGAGTAATCCGAG
>CAIJDY010000067.1 GCA_903819565.1 Candidatus Omnitrophota bacterium
CACCGCCGAACGTGAAAGGCGAAGTCGTCGAAACGCCTTTACTCACTCCGTCCACAAAGTATTCAGCGCTCTGGATCGTGCCGAAGGTCTCAAGATCAGGACCCACCGTCATCGTTCCCGCCACCGTTGTCCCTGCCGTGAGTCCCGTAAGTGCCGGAGTAACCGACATCTGGTTATTTACCATGAAGGTCGTGCTGACCTCTCGAATAAGTCCCGAGGTTTCCGTGATAACCATCCGAATCGTGTGGGACGCGTTCGTAAGCGTTTTGGTGTTATAGCCACTAGCGCCGCCCAGCGTGAAAGGTGAAACAAGATTCACGACGCCGGTGCTCACCCCATCCATGAAATACTTCGCCTTCAGGATCGGCCCGAAAGTCCCGAGATCGGGGCCGACCGTGATCGTGCCACTTACCGTATCTCCCGCCGCAATCCCGGAGATTGCAGGAACCACGGGATCATTCACGGTCGCAGAAGACAAAGGACTTGAGGCCTGGATCGCTGCCCCTGATGGAACTATGTTTTGCGTGACCACTGCTTGGGTATTCGCCTGCTGCAGGGTAAGGGTGGGTACGGTCTGCTGTACTTCGTTGAGGGTCGGTTCATTTCCGGCCGCAAAGCAGGTCGGCGAAAAAATTCCTCCGGAGATAAAAAAAACAACCGTTGCAATCGCGGCTGTTTTACGAAAGAGATATTTCTCCATTAAACAACTTTTCATTGAGTATATTTGAGACTCCTTTTCGACCGAGGGATAAGATGCGGGAAAGTTAGCCTGCGATCTAAATAATTGCAAATGAGCCTCCGATAGGACTCTGCTCATTCACTATGGTGATCAATGTCGCTATATCTTGCTATATTCGGATTTCCGAGCCGGCCTCGAAAAAATTCCAGCGGAACAGAAACTAGATGCTGGAAACAGAGAGGGGGGGGGTTACCGCGTCTTTTTGATAACCCCGAGTGGGAGGGATGTTGGAGGGAAACCCGGCCCGGCCCCGACATTATTAATAAATTTAACGGTTGTCGGGACTGTACTTGCCAACCCTTAATTTTTATCTGAGGGCAAGTGCTGCCCCAGCCTTCGAATATAAATCAAGGGCTGGCTGGGACTGAGCCGTCTTTTCTATATTATTCCCTAAATAAGGACACCCGGCCCTGAGAAGGGGTGCTTCTCATGATCACCAGGGGAGGCGAACCGGGCCGGGTCCCTAAAATTTTCCGTTAGCCGAATAAATAGATCAGCTGCCCTCCCAAAGTGTTCTGGTTGCGGGTATCGGTGTTGAACACTCCCGCGTTGGCGTGATCGATCCGGTATTCGCCCCGCGCGATCACGTTGTCATACGGCTTGTATTCGAGCGTCAGGGTGTTGGCCAGGTCCCGCGGCGTGCCGCTCAGGCCGGTCGCGCTATTGGTCCAGTTGCGGTACCGCTGCGCGTCATCGAACCACTCCGCGCGATAAGCCACCGCGAGTTTATCGGTCAGCTTATATTTGGCATAAGCCGCAAGATCGTACCAGGTGGCGCGATGGTCCAGGTTCCCGTCCGTGTTGACCTGGAAGCGGTTCTGATTGCCATAATCGAATTCTCCGGTGAACGACAACTTGTTCGTCGCGTCCCAGCTGGCAACGTTCGTGATGAGAAAACGCTTGCGCCCGTTGGGACCGTCGACCTGTAACGCATTCGTCGTCTCGGGACCAAAATACGTTGCCGTGGTCCACTTCGTGTTCTTGAAGGGACTGAAGCTGACCGCATTCTCCAACGTCTTGTAGGTATTGGTGTCGATGTCGTTGTCCCAACCGTTATTCACGCCGTTATAGACGGTCAGAAAACCGTCGAACAGGCTATACTGCGCCCGGACCCCGGTATGCGTGAAAGGGATCGCGTACCCGAAGCTCACCGACCGCGAAATGTTCCAGTCGTTGTAGCCCTCGATCACCTCGTTGCCGGCCAGCGTGGTCAGGCGGCCCGCCTTGATGTCGACGGTGTGCGGCAGGAACTTGCTGCCCTCAAAAAATTTCAGAGGGGCCACAAGCTGGACATAAGCCTGCTCGAAAGCAAACGAGGAATTGCCGCTGCTTCCGCCGTTCACGCCTCCGAGATTATCCAGCTGATAGTTGTTGAAGAAGTAGCGCGTGTCGCTTCCCATCATCATATCGATGCGGAACCCGGCACCCCCTTCGGGATTGGCCAGCTTCTCAAACCAGACCTTGGCTGCGGGAACCGAGAAAGTATCCTTGGATTTGTCCGAGAGGGACCGGCCGATGTTGCCGCCCTTCCCCGCGTCCAGATTCCCGGTATATTGCGTCTCCACATAACCGCCCATATGGATGTCGTCCATGGCCGTTTGCAGAAAGCTCTTTTTTTCCGGACCTGACGGCGGGATGTAAGTGACCGGCGCAGGGGCCGGCTTTTCCATCGCCATCATCTTGCTTTCCATCGCGTCGAGTTTCCGCGTAAGCGTGTCGATCTGGGCCTTGAGCGCCGCGACCTCTCCCACCTCCGCGAAAGCCGTCCCAGGAACAAGACACGTTCCTATCAAAAAAACCCCCAGAAAACCCCTCAACATCTTTTTCATTGTTCACTTCCTCCCTGCCTGCCGGTAGGCAAGCTCTGTTGATTTATTTAAACTTTTCCTCAAAACTTCAGCCCGTACTGCTTCAAACGATACCCCAGCATCCGTTCCGTGATCCCCAGGATCCCGGAGGCTACGCGCTGATTCCCGCCGGAACGCGCCATAGCCTCCTCGATCATGTGTCTCTCCAGATCATGGATCGCATCCGGGAGCTTCCCTTTTCTGGAAAGCCCCCCGTGCTCCACCCTGAAACTCCCTATCTGATCCGAGCCTTGGATTTCCATAACGTGTCCCCCCTCGAAAAATCAAACGGCCTTCTCGCCGCGCTCCCCGGTGCGGATACGGACCACCTCCAGGACGTCCGACACGAAGATCTTGCCGTCACCGGACTGTCCCGTTTTTGCCGCTTTGATGACCGCTTCAATGACCGGCTCCACCGCGGAGTCCGGAACGATCACTTCCAGCCGGACCTTGGGAACTAATTCCAACCGGTAGTTCCCGGTGCTCTTCTCCCGGGTCAGCCCTTTCTGGGTTCCGTGGCCCTCCGCCTGCGAAACCGTGATCCCTGCATAACCGGCGGCTTCGATCGCCTCACGCACCACGGAACTTTTTCCCGGCTTTAC
>CAIJDY010000068.1 GCA_903819565.1 Candidatus Omnitrophota bacterium
AAGAGACCGTCAGTTTGTCACCGGCAATCATGCCGCTGAACGTCGCCCCAGATACATCCACCGTCGCGCCGATCGTTTGATCGTACTCTTTGTCAGATGCCGTGATCCCGCTTAACGTCGCGCCCTTCGGCGTGATCATTCCGGAGGATGTATGGGCTGTGACGGTATAGTTATTTCCGGAATTGCCGTCGTTGACGGTGTAGGCGGTAACTGAAAGGGTGCTCAACCCGGCACCTAAAACATCCTTCGAACCGAACGCCTGCGTCTTGCCGGTCACTGTGTCAGAGCCTTGCAAGCCACTTACCGCAGGAGTTAACGCTGAAGTCGTGCCGCCATCATAAGTCTTTGAGTCGGTCACGGCGTTGATCGTCAGAGCCGCCGGCGTGATATTCGCGGTGGTGGAAGCTGTGGTATTGCCCAGCGTGTAGTTCCCCGCATCGGTCCCCGAGATCGAGATCCCGCTGACACTGACCACTTTTCCGATGCCGACGTTCTTGTTAAGGGTGAAAAAAGCGCTAGTGTAGCTATTATTAACAACGTCGGTGCCTATTTTGTTATTTGACAGGGTGACCGTTGCCGTTGTATCACCGTTATATTCCCTGTTAACCCCTGTCGCAGTGACAGTAAGTGTCTTGGGATTGACGGTCAGACCGGTCGAGGCGTTGGCATAGCTGATTTCATAATTAGAAGCCGAGAACGTGCCGCCAGTGGCAGCGCTCGGAGTAATTGTCCAGGTTCCGACTTTATAGTTACCTGAAGTGCTTGTCGTGGCATTGGTAGCAAGAGTAACTGAGCCAATGGTCTGCCCGTTCTGCAGGCCCGCGCTCGTAAAAGCGCTCGTGCCTAAACTCGAATCGCCGTAGGTTTTAGTCTGATTACTGGCGGTTACCGTCAGAGGCGCTTTATTGATGATGAAGTTGCCGGCCGAAGCATTGGTAAGGTTCATGTAACTCGTCGTATCGGTAGACGCAAAGTTTGCCGTGACCGCATAAGTACCGGCATTGGTCTGATTCGCGGCCCCGCCGGTTAAGATGTTGGTAATACTGCCGGCCACCGAGGCAGAAACAGTTGCAGCTCGTGTTAGGCCGTTGTAAGTCACCGGCGAGTTACTCACAGATAGCGTCGGAGTAGTCCGCGTATCCGCCGAAACATTTAAGCGACCAGTCGTCGCAGCGAAGTACGTGTTGTTCTGATAGGTCGCGGTAGTGGCAGTGGTGGAGCCCCAAGAACCATTAACTCGCCCCAAGCCTCCAAGCATAAGGGTTCCCACGCTGAGAGTTTGGCCGGCAGCAACACTGGCGGTAGCAGATCCTGTAGGAGCGATGCTCAAATTGCCGGTCACAGAAGTGCTGGCCAGCATCGTCTTTGCGCCACTGCCTGAAAGAACTAGATTGTTGTAAGCGACGGCTGCAATAGTCTGCGTCCCGACCGCATTGTATTCAACGGTGCCGGTACCAGCCGTGAACGTTCCGCCAGTGCCACTTACCGCAGTCGTATTGCCAAGTTTCAATGTGCTTGAACCGCCGTTAAGCGTGCCGTTAGTTCTCGTCCATGTTCCGGTAAATGTATGCGTCAAGCCAGTGCCGAGGTTGAGCGTTCCGCCCGAGCCGTTGATTGTCAGTCCGCCACCGTTCACATTGCCCGTGAATGTCGCAGTACCGCCAGTCTTCGTCATCGACACGGTGCCCGTTGTCGTGAATCCATCAATGCTCTGCGTTCCCGTACCGCTAATCGTGACTGTAGAGTTACCGAAAGAATCTGTGCCATCATTGACAAAGTTACCACCGAAAGTCAGCGCGTAGTTGCTTCCAGAAGTACTCAACGTGACTCCACTGCCAACGTTAAGACCGCCATTGACTACAGTAGCTCCCCCCAACGTCTTTGTTCCAGAGCCGGAAAACGTCAAGTTCGCATAAGTAAAAGAATTCACCGTTTGGGCGGCACCGGAATAAATGACAGTCGCACCAGTTCCGTTGAGAGTAAAAGTATTAGTGCCATTTCCGGAAGTTGAAAATGGCGTTGCTCCCGATACTGAAAGAGACCCTGTTTGAGCTCCTGTTGCCAAGGTAATAGTAGCGACACCCGTATTGTCTGGAGTGGCCAACGCTACTCCTACGACCGTCAATGCCCCGGAACCGAGTGCAAACGTCGCGTCGTTCTGTCTGTTGCCGCTCGCATGACGACCTGTTACTGTCAGATTTCCCGTTAGCGAGAGGGTTGCAATTGTAGAAGTCAGGATAGTAGTTTGGGTGGAGTTAGCACTCGGAGTGGTTGTCCCGCCCACCGTGACCGATGCGCAGTTGATTGTGCCTGCTCCAGCAATGGTCGCGGCCGTATTCGCGCTCGCAGCGTTCTGAAGAGTAATGCCGTTGGTTACGTTAAGAGTGATGCCTGAGTTCACTGAAATTGTGCCCGAAGCACTGGCAAATGTTATAGAATTGCAAGCCGAATTAATATCAACCGTTACAGTGATACCGTTATTGATGGTAACCGCAGTAGCAGATGTTGGAACCGGACTCCCGCCCCATGTCGCAGTATTACTCCAAAGTCCGCTTACACTCGCTATGCCCGGAGCATCCGTAAACGTCGTTACCGCACTGCGGATTCCATCACTGCCAATGGCAAAATAAGAACCGCCAATTAACCCGATGGCGGGTATGTAAGTGAAGGAGAAGTTGCCCTGGGCGTCAGCGATCGCAGATACGGTGGCTTGGATTCCATCTGGAGCGAAAATGTTTACGGTGACTTGTTGTCCGGGCTGGAAGCCGGTGCCTGAAATGATTGGTGTTCCAGTAGCGTGATAATCCGCCTTGTCAGTGATGATAATGACCGGCGGGACTGAGGGAGAATGATAGGTGAATTTTACGATTGCAACGGTCCCGCTCGGAGGGGCGCGGCCGTTGAGGACACCATAAAAGCCCAACTGATCGAAGGCTCCGACTTCCAAAGAACCGGCATTGCCGGATTCCGTTCCTGCCGATATATCAATAACAGCCCCGATATTCACACGGGTACTGCCGTTCTTCGAATCGATGGTCACACGGCCGCCGTCGCCCGCCAGGCCTGCGGCTCGGGCTTCGGTCCTGGAGCCGGTATCAAAAACGGTCGATGTGTCCGAAACGATGCTGACCTCGCCCGCCTTCCCGCCTTCGGCGGCGTTGGCGGAGATCGTGCCCTGCTGTAAGAACGTGGCGGCATCAATGGCAATCTTGCCGCCATTGGCAAGCTCAAGAGCACCAGTGGCAACATCCAGGGTTCCATTGGCAATGACATTGCCTTTGTTGATAAAGCCTGCCCCCGTGACCTTGACCGTGATCGTGCCGGCCTCGAGGGTGCCGGTGTTGATGACCGGGGCGCCTTCGGCGACGAGTTCGATCACGCCGTCGTGTTTGACCAACGAGCGAGCTTGGACGACGCCGGTATTGTTAATGGCGTAATCAAAAACCTTGTTCAGAGTCTTGGCGGTCAGGGTAACTTTGCCGCCGTCGGCCAGGATCGAACCGCTGTTCTTGACGCCAGAATCCATCCGGTTGCCGTCGGGCCCGAAAATGGCCTCTTTCACGCCTTCGTCGATCGCGATGGAGATCAGGCTCCGGTCGTCCATGGCAACGGTCATCTTCTCGCCGGAAGCCAGGACAATGTGCCCGACCTTGGCGTCGATGCTGCTGACGGCGAGCGTTCCGGTGTTCTCCACGGCCTGCGAAAGGAGCGCGATATAGCCGCCGGGTTGCGCCGCGATCTTGCCGGCGTTCTTGATAAACCCGTTAACCGCGCCGTCCTTGAAGAATTTGTATTGGCCGTTCGCGGGGTTCGAGAAATTGTCATAGTCCATCTTCAGGGTCGATGCAACGAACGAGGAGGCGTTGACCTGCGCGGACGCGCCAAAGACGATGCCGTTCGGGTTCACGAGAAAGACGCTGCCGTTCGAGTTGACCGCGCCGTTGATGGCGGAAACTGTCGAGCCGGTGACGGTGTTGAGAATGCTGCCAAGCGAAGGTTGGGCGATATTAAAATTAAAATTGACCGCGAAGCCGGAGGCGACGGAAAAATTGGCCCATTCAACGATGGCTTTCTGAGAGGCAATGTTGACGTTGCAGGTATTCGGGACCGAACGGTCGAAAGAAACATCGCCGGTAATGACTTTTTCGCCGGTCGGCAAATTGACAGCGGCAGGCGCCTCTCCGGCGTATAAAACGGCGGAAGAAGTCGCCAGAAAAAGCGCGGCCAACAAGGTCAGTTGTATCGGAATTTTATTTCGCATTATGAAAATCCCTATTTTTAATTCTTAGGCCCGAAAACCTACCACATCTTTTTTGGAAATGCAAATGACCGGGGCATTATTTTTTAAAAAATCCAGCCAAATGCTGCAAAAAGGACTCGCCGGGACCACCGTAACCTCATGCAATATAAGCAGTTCCAATGAAACGGCGCTGCGTGTAATTTTTTTAAAAAAAAGAGCTTCCGGGGCTTGACAGGGTCGAACAATGACCGCCGGAGAAATGTCTGTGGGTTCGCGAAACAGCAAAAATGGTGCCGCGACCCAGTTCAACCCCGGAGGTTGAACCGGTGTTTTTTGGATGATCCGGCGAGAGCTCATGACAATACGTTTAAACATACGCATTTATTACTCCCCTGTTCAACCCCCGGGAGACGGGTTCAACTGCTCTTTAGGAAGCAGTCCGGCGCCAGTGGCATCGGGAATTTGATATTCCGAGAACGTTGTGCTACAATACGCTTAAACGTACGTTTAAAACTTGGGGGGAACGCTCATTATGGACACGATCATTTCGATGAAAGATATCCGCCTGACATTAGCCACGATCGCCAAGCGGGCGGAAGCAGGCGAAAGATTCACGGTCGTCCGCGATTCCAAGCCTTCGTTCAGGATCGAACCGCTCGGGAAGGACGTATCTGGAGGAGGTTATAGGACGGAGATGTCGGGTTCCCGTAAAAAATCCAACGGCGTCGGGTCATCGGGAATCGCCCTGGCGATCCCTGAAAAACTCCGGAAAATGCTGCCCTTATCAGACGGAATGAAGGTCGTTTTCTATGAAGACGGCGACCGGATAGCCGTTCGTCTTGAAAAGTTCCCCTTGGAATTCATGTCGGAATCGTGGGAAAAAGTTCAACGAAAGGCCGGGTCGGAGCCGGCGCCCCACGCCAGGACCGGCAAGAAGCCTCCTCCCAATTCGCGTAAACGGCGGTAAACGGTATCGGGTGTACTAGTTCAGTAATTCGCGGAAACGGAGACCCAGGCGCGCTGCTGGGTTTTGCCGCCGGCGGCGCCGGCGCTGAGCGGATAAGCGAAGTCGGCCTTCACGGTAAGGTACCGCGAAAGGTTGAACCGGACGCCCCATCCCAAGTCGCTGAGCTGGTCAAATTTTTCCCGGGTGGCGCCAGCGCTATTTAAGAAGCGGGTGTTGCCGTAATCATAGAAAGCGACCAGCCGCGTGGCATCGTAAAAATTTGTTTTTGTGGCCGGAATTTTCCAATTTTTCGGCACTCCATAGACCGGAAAGGACCATTCGGCCGTGGTTGAAAAACCGATGTCGCCCACGATCTCCGCGGGAGTGAAGCCCCTCGCGTTGATGATGCCGCCCACCTGGAACTGCTCGGTGGAGGTCAGCGGCCGGTTGGAAACCTGGAGCTGGTTTTTGCAAAGGAGCACCGACCCGAACGGCATCGGCTGAAGCCGGTAAAGGTTCATGACGTATTTGACGAACGCCCCCCCGGACCCGGTCGCGGAAGCGTGGGAATCCTTGGCGCTAAGACCTCCCATGAATCCGGGAATGCCCATCTCGATCCCGTTCGTAAAGATGTTGCGCCCGAACCGGTCCGTTAGGTCCGCGTCCACGCCGATCTTCGCGACCCGCATCTTGTCGTAACTCGTCTTTTGGCCTTGCTGGTAGTTGAAGATATCTTTGACGTCGAATCCGGCGTTCAGGTTCACGCTGTATTTCTCGGTGTCAAGGAGCGACTGCGTGGCGAACAGGCTGTAGAGCCCGCTGTCCCCCTTTACGTCCAGGGACTTATAGTCGTTCAGCAAGTGCAGTTTGCTCCAGAAAGCGGAGCATCCGACCTTCAGCTTTTGGGTCACCGGGATCACATAGCTTCCCCCGATGAGATTGTAAGCGCCTCCCTCCGCGAATTGGTACAGGAATTGGAAGACATCTTCGAAACCCAGGAGATTGTTGTGGGAAGCATTGAACTGGTAACGGTTCCTGAGAATATACCGGGAGCCGTAGTTATCGTAAGTGAAACCCGCGTGGATGGGCAGGGTGTCTTTCGCCTCCAAAACAACATCCGTGGTACCCGTTTCCTTGCCGGGAGACAAGACCGCCTTGGCGGTCCTGTCTGGCTGATCATTGATCTTCCGCAAGCCCTTGGCGAGCTGGTTGTAGTCGAAATTTTCACCCTTATTCAGGTGGATTTTTTTTTGTAAAGGGAGTCTTTGTAGTAGCGGTTCCCGGCAACGGAAATGTCCCCCATTTTTCCTTCAATGACCTTAATCTCCAGCGTCTCATTTTCGATCTTCTGCGGGGAGAGATAAGCGCGCGACGTGATATACCCTTTGGTGCGGTAGGCCTCCGAGATCAGATCGGCTGCCTTTTGCATTTCCGACAGAGGGATCTCCTTGTTCTCGAAGGGCGCGACAATGTCCCTTATTTCCTTTTCCGGGATGATCGTGGCTCCGCTCACCACGATGTGCTTGATGAGGACCTTTTCGCCGGGAAGGATGGGCGGGGCTTCGGCCGGAAGATTCTCTTCGATGCCAGGCTTTTTCTTTTTTTGCTGGATCTCTGCCGTTAATTTCTTGGATCCGGCCTCGAGTTCACGGGTCCTCGTCATACCGCCCATTTGCTGGCTCGCGTTGGGCGTCGGCGCCGCGTAGCCTTGAGAACACGTCGCGGCCACAGCCAAAATCAGCAGTACGGTCAAGCGCATACTTTTCATGATCTTGTTCCCAAGGTCAGCTTCACAAACAACATTAGCTGAGACAAAAAAAGGTAACTTCCGTATCTGGAGATTACCCATTTGGCAGTGCTACTTTCTGATGTTTTATCATGGGTTATTTTATCGACCAAGGGAGGATACTCCTTCAGCAGCAAATCCCCAAATACAATTCTCCCCTAATCTCCCTCTAGCGGCTCCCTCCAGACGATTCGTTTCAGCTTACTTGATCGAGATAGAAACAAAAAAGGAGCTGCCCGTGATGAGCAACCCTATAAAGGATACATCTTACAAACGTCCCAACCTATAGGCCGGCGTCTTGAGCTTCAGCCCGACAAGACCGTGAGTGTCACGGTCAGGAGGGCGGTGATCACCACCGCTTTTTGAGGGAAGAGAACGCGTAAGTAGTCGCGGAGTGTTGCGTTGCTTGCGGCTTCGGTGTCCATATTTTTTCTCCTGGTTTCTTAGTTAATTTCCATTATGAGTATCAGAAATGGAGAAGGGAGGACGCTCAACGCTGAGCTTGGAGGACGCTGCGCCCGGAGACAATCCTAGCTCCCTGCCCCTGGCTTCTGGCTTTTGTCTCGTTGTAAATCCACGCCAATATTGAGGTTATCGGAACAAAAGGGCGTTTATTGAGGAAGAATACCTGCCATCCCCCAATTCCAGCCCCCGAGGTTGGGCGGGTCGTTCTTGACTTCTTTTTGGCGTTCGACCGGGAACGGGAAGAGGTTTGAGGCCGGAGACACTGCCCCGGAGCGATCCCGCCAGCGCAAAGGCTCTGTCTGCGGACCCCCGGGAATCCGGGTCCGGGATCTTATCAAACGCCGGCGAAAGGGCGTTGAAGACAAGGAGAGCGAAGAGCGCCGGTTCATACCGGAAGCCCCATCTCCCGAGGATATAACTAAGCCCCGCAACGCCCCCGCCATAAAGGACTTTCGGCCAGCGGCGGGACGGCGCGTTTTTGGGCTCGGGCAGCATCATGAAGATGAAAAAATAATTCAAACTCCCGAGAGTGCTCCACATCCCGGCGTGCCCCCGCAGGGCCTCCGTGACAAAAAGAGCGGCCCCCGCGGCAAAATACCCCGCGAAGACCTCCAGCTGTCCGGTCAGGTAAGCGAGGTAAAGGCCCGCGGGAACAAGGACATACCACGCGTGGGCCATTTTCCAGTCCGTTTCCTGCCCGAACACCAGGACGCGAGAAAAATACCCAAGGCCGCCGGATTAAAAAAACCCCGCCCGCGCGACCGGGTAAAGTATTTGAGCACCAGGACCACGAACGTGATCCCGAGGAACACCCACCACGGCGTCTTTCCGGACATCGCGATCGCGATGATGAGCCAGGTCGTGAGCGAAATGTCCCCGGACCTGACGCGATGTTCTTTGAGATAATGGGCCGCCATCTCGATCAAGGTGCAGAGGAGGACGGAAAAAATAAAAGTGGTCAGCACCCCGCCATCATGCTCGATCCAGAGGAAGTACGCGGAAAAGGTGACGAGCAATAAATTGACAACAAGCTTCGCGAAAACGCTGTTCGAAAGGGAATCATCCCTAACGGTAAAAAATATATCCAAAATTTTTCCGGAATTCCAGCGCGAAAATGGCCGCCCTGCGGGAGGCTCCCACTCAATTCCAACCCCCGGGGTTGGGTGAGGGTCCAACCCCGAAGGTTGGGCGGGGTCAAGGCGCTCAGGTAAAAAGAGTTATCGGCCGTAACATATAGCGGTGCACGTGTACAAACGCCCATGGAAAGGAGGAGGCCTATGCCCTCAAAAAGAATCCTGATCATTGACGACGACCCGACGCTTCCGCCCATCCTGAAAGCGTACCTGCAGACAAAAGGCTACGCGGTGGCCACATCAGCGGACGGATTTGACGGGCTCTCGCAGATCATCATTGAAGACCCCGACCTCATCATCCTTGACGCCCTCCTGCCGAAAATGAACGGCCTCCAGTTCATGAAGAGGCTCCGCGAGAACGAAACCATGCGGAAGATCCCCGTGATCATGATGTCCGCCAAACCGAACATGAAGGATTTCTTTTCCGACTTCAACATCGAGGAGTTCCTCCGCAAGCCTTTCGGGATGGAAGACCTTCTCCCGAAGATCGAGAAACTGATCGGCAAGCCGTCGCACACGGAAGCGGCCAGCCCGAAGCGGGTCCTTATCGTCACACTGGATAAATTCCTCAAGACGAAAGTCGCGGAATACTTTAAAGCCGCCGGGTGGGAGGTCTATTTTTCCGACGACCATCATGATGACGCCTACAATCTGGCGGTCTCGCTTTATCCGGACGCAATCCTCTGTCATTATTGGGATGAGGCGTGGGAGGGAAGCGCTCTCGACACGAAAACGCTCGCGAACCGCCTGGAGGAGAACCATCTCCTCGCGAAGATCCCCTTTTACGTTTTCTGCGAGGGCGGGGCCGTAAAGGACGCCATGCAGGCCTTCCACGAGCCCCAGTTCATCAAGTATGAAAAGATCGCGGACCTTCTGAGCTCGATCAGCAAGCGCCTCGACATCAAGACGCGGCACGCTTAACAAGAGGGACCGGGCACCTTCCTTCTATTTCTTCTTTCTTCCGCCCCGTTCAACCTCCGATAAAATCTAAAAGACCTCCTGCAATGCGCTAGGGACAGTGCCAAGATGGTGCAAGCTTCCAAAGGGCAAAGAATATGGCACCGTCAACCGCAAGATAATCCGCA
>CAIJDY010000069.1 GCA_903819565.1 Candidatus Omnitrophota bacterium
CCATTCAAAGCGGTACAGCTTACAGTCCCTATTTGCTCCGAAAAAATGCGGAGTTTCTAAGAAGCACCAAGGCGCCAGAGTATCTCATTTTTGCGACCGTTTATGGAAAGGGAGGGCTGATTCTCGGTCATTATCCCACTTTGGATGACAGTCTTTTTCTCCTTGAAGTTACGTCGCGCTACGACTTTATTGCAGACATTGATGACGAAACGGTGTTATTAAAAAAATCATCACAACCTAGAACCTACTCGCTCCAACCCCTGGCTATCGTCCAAGCAGAATTTGGAAAGTCCATTTTCGTTCCTGCTTTTGCGGGGCCCCTATGGGTTGAGATTGAACTCAGGCCCACCCTCTCCGGGGAATGGTTCGACTTTTTGGGTCAAGGACAAAGGGCCACACTCGTTGTGATAACGAAGGATGGCGAAAAGCATCAGTACGCATTGCCGGCCGGCATGTCGAGTAGCGGTTTTTTGCTTTCGCCCTTGCTTGGTGATACCCAATCCTTTCTTGCTTTTTGGACACACCGCTTAAGTTCTCAGTCTCTGGCCCAAACAGTAACTGAGCTGAAGCTGGAACCGCCGCCATACAAAGACTATTTCAACCGTAAGACGACAGTTCGTTTTTACGCTTACCGATTTTATGGAAATATGCCAAGAGAAAAGAAGTAACCTCAGGCATCGGACGCGAAGTTGACAATGTGCGAAGTGTTTTGTATGATACCGCAAATGGGACATCAATCACTTCGACTTACACGCCTTTTCACACTCCAAGGTTCGCACGCGCGGGTCGTCCGGCTGTTTTTTTTCGCGTTGTCAACACGCCCAAGCCGCTTCGGATCTTTGGATCCTTTCACTCATAACGATTAACCGGAGGAGAAGACTATGTCAGTTTTTATCGGACGCGACCGCAAAGCACGGAGATCCTACGGATTCGACGAGATCGCCCTGGTGCCGGGCGATGTGACCATCAACCCGGATGAAGTGGACATCCGGATGCCGCTGGGGGACATGACCCTGGACATTCCGTTCCTCGTTTCCGCGATGGACGGAGTCGTGGATCCTAGCTTCGCGAAGGCGATGGGAAAGCTCGGCGGACTGGCCGTTCTTAATCTTGAGGGGATTTACACCCGCTACGCGGATTACAAAACGATCCTCGAAGAGATCTCCAAGGCCTCGCCGGAGAAGGCGACGCAGCTCGTCCAGAAACTTTACGTGAAACCCATCGATGAAAAACTGATCGCCAAACGCGTCGAAGAGATCAAGAAAGCCAAAGTCCTTTGCGCCGTCAGCGCGATTCCGCAGCGGGCGGAGCGGTTCGGCAAGATCGCCGAAGAGGCCGGCGCGGATATTTTTGTGGTGCAAGCGACGGTGACGACCGTGCGGCACATTTCGAAGGCCTACCAAGTGGTGGATTTCTCGAAACTTTGCAAGAAGATGAAGATTCCTGTTGTTATAGGCAACTGTGTGACTTATAAGGCGGCGCTGGAGCTTGCGGAAACCGGTTGCGCGGGTCTTCTTATCGGGATCGGTCCTGGATCCGCCTGTACTTCGCGCGGGGTCCTCGGTATCGGCGTGCCGCAGGTGACCGCGATCGCGGATTGTGCCGCAGCGCGTGAGTTCTATCACAAGAAGACCGGCCGCTACGTTTCGATCATCGCGGACGGCGGGATGTCCACCGGGGGCGATATCTGCAAGGCGATCGCTTCCGGGGCGGACGGTGTCATGGTGGGTTCTGCTTTTGCCCGCGCGAAAGAAGCGCCGGGCCGGGGATTCCACTGGGGCATGGCGACGCCGCACGCGAACCTGCCCCGCGGGACCCGGATCCACGTCGGGACCACCGGAACGCTTGAAGAGATCCTTAACGGGCCGGCCCATCTGGACGACGGGACGCAGAACCTTGTCGGCGCGCTTCGCACGTCGATGGGGAACGTGGGCGCCCGCAATATTCGCGAGATGCAGATGACCGAGATCGTGATCGCCCCGGCGATCAAAACGGAAGGGAAACTTTTTCAGACCGCACAAAAACTCGGAATGTGTAAATAATAGGGGATAGCGGATAGCGTAGAGCGGTTAGGAAAAAGCATTAAAAGATTCCGGTTTTTCTATACCCTATACGCTAATGCCTATACGCTAAAATTATGGAACAGAACATTGTTGTCTTAGATTTCGGTTCGCAGTACACGCA
>CAIJDY010000070.1 GCA_903819565.1 Candidatus Omnitrophota bacterium
TAATTGAAACGCCCCACTTTGAAACCCTTCACCGCCACCGGCGCGTCCTTCGCGGCCTGCTGTTGATGCTGCATGGTCTCCTTGAGGGAAGGTTTCGTTTTCTGCACGAGCCCGGAGATCATGGATTTACCGAAAAAGATCGCAACCCCCAGGATTACTACCGCGATGATGATAAAATTCGCTTTATTCCGGAAAAGCCAGGAACTCCTCACGGCCTCTGGCAGGCCAAGGGACACGGGAACGGGTCCTTCCGTGGCGTGCTTGAATTTCGCCGCAAAGGGCGCTGTTTTTTCCGGTCGGGATTTCGAAGGTTCTTTTTGCTCCTGCGTCTTTGTTTCTCCGGTCTGCCCCGTTAGTGGTGGCAGCGGAAAAACGATCGGCTCCGAAGGTTCCACCGGCACCCGCGCAGGGGGGGCTTTGGGAGCCTCCTCGGGCTTCGAGCCTTCCTTGGGATCTTTCGGCTGGGCCCGATGGAACAAATCTTTCAACTTGCTGGGGTCCGACTTGAAATGCGGCGGCTGCGGGTCGTCCGAACGTCTGTTATGTTCCATGGGGGTTCTCGATCCCTAAGTAGTCCTGAATGCCGATTGCGTGATTAAGTGACGCTTTTGCGGTGAAATAATCCTTGAAGGCCTTGTGCAGTTCGGTCCTCTCGCGCACAAGATCTGCTTCCGCCTGAAGATATTCGGAAAGCTCGACCTCTTTCTGGCTCAGACGGTGTTCCACGAAATCGCGGAGGCGCTTGCGGTATTCCATGCGCTTCAACGTCGAACGCACTTGGATCAATGATTTCTGATAATCGTAAAAGGCTTGCTTGACGTCCTGGAGTACCTGCTTCTCGGCCTTCTCCAGTTCCACAACCTGATTGAGCTTATCGACCTCGGCCTGCTTCACGTTGACAAAAGCATCCAAGCCGTCCAAAACCCCGATGTTCAGTCCGTTCTTAACCAGCAGGGTTCCCGACGCCTGCTGGAATTGCGTGATCGAAGGTGCCTTTTTGTCGTGATCAAATGTGTAGGCTATCTTGTTCCCGCCTGCGTTCCAGTTCACTTCGAGGAAAACACGCCATTCCTTTTTAAGCTGCGGCTCGTCAATATACCCAGGGCCCACGACATTTTCCTGTGACGCCGATCCGGTATACGCCTCTCCCAGTTTCCCGTAGTCATAAGTCAAAAAGACCTTCGGCAGAAATTCGCCCCAGCGAATCCTCTCGCCGAGCCGCGTGGCCTGAAGTTTGGCGGCCTCGACCTGCAACTCCGGACGGCTGCCGTAGGAAAGATCGATCAGCTTCGAAAGATCCGGCGCCTTCTTCTCATCTTTAAAAACGGGTGTGATCCCCTTGCCTCCGGGACCTTCCGCCGCCTGGCCCGCGACTTGCTCCGCGGCAATATTGTCCAGGTTGTAGACCGGCGTCAGCGAGATCACATCATTGACGGAAAGGTCAAGATACTTCTGAAGATCCAGCTCCGCGATCTCTTGTTCCTGGCTCGCAGACTCAAGATCAAACTGCATTTGGCTGTACAGAGACTGTACGTTGAGCCGCTCGATCTCGGAAATAAGGTTTTCTTTGAACTTTTCCTCCGACATTTCCGCGAACCGCTTCATTTTCTCGACGATTGCTTTGTTCTCCTCAACCGTCTGCAATGTCCTCTGATATTCAAAGTAGGCACGGGAAATATCGAACACGAGCTCCGCGATCGTTTTGTCATATTGTTTCTTCGCGGCTTCCAGGGTCGCCTTTTCCTGGAGGAACGTATTCCACAGAACACCGCCGTTAAAAATGGGCTGGCGCAGGGAGATGTGCCAATCCTGCCCCGTGAAAGGATTGCTGCTGAGAGTTCCCGTGCGCTCGTTGATATTGATACTCGCCTCGGGAAAAAGCTTGCGTAAAGCGTAGAGCACACGCCGGTTCGACAGGGCGATATTTTCGTGCGCCGCCTTCGCCTGGGTGTGGACGGCTTCAGCGCGGAGGATCAGATCTTTGAGGCTCTTCGGCCCTTCTTTGAGGAAAATATCTTTTTGCTGGATCTTGACCGGGGTGACCGTGCTTGCGATGTAAATGCGGTCCAAATAAGGCATCATGTGGGACCGTTCTTCCCGCAGGGCCTGGACCTGCTTTCCCACGGCGTCTTTCAGGGCCTCGTCCTGGGCCCTTTCAAGGGCCTTCCCATCGTCACCCTTCTTGGGAGTCTTCTCCTTCTTTTCCTCGGGGACCTCGCCCTTTTCCTTTTTCGTCGCCTTCGGCTCTTCCGTTGCGGAATTATTCGCCCCGGCGACCGTGATTGCGGGAGACAGAGAAGCAGCGGCGTCAGAAATCTTGACGGCTGCGCCCTGAGGAACCGCAGTCTCTTCCGCCTGAACGGGATGAAGAGACAACACGAGCGCTGCGAATGTTCCTAAAAAGATAATAAGATTTTTTCTCATAAGTTTTTAAGTGGTGGCATTTTACCACAGCCGAAGTCAAAATGCACTGTCGGTGTTCTATCGGCAAAAAGGGGCCGCAACTAAAGCCGCATTACGCCGGAAACACCGGGACGCCGCCCCTGCAAACAGGAAGGCGCCGTGACCATAAGAAGGGTCGCATTGCGCTGCAGTCGATTCGTGAAGCGGAATTTCATCCCCCCATTAAAAAAGAGATTATCGCCTTCCCTGAGGATCACTTTCTTCCCTTCGATATCCCCTTCGATCTGGCCGATAAGCGTCATCATAAAAAAAGCCCCGGCATGGTCCAAAAGTCTCTCGTCGAAACCCTGCTGTCCATCGAGGATCATTTTCCCGCAGAAAACCGCCCCGTTCAGTGGGGTAAAAGAAACCAGTTGGACCTTGCTGGTGGGAAAATCGATCTTGCAAAACCCTTTCTGGGACCCCAGAGAGAAAAAATCCCGCTGCTGGAGCTCCATTTGACGAAAAAGGTCGCTGACGGTCATGCCGAAACCTCTCGCGAGCGCCTGCAGCGTGACGATCGACGGATTTTTGATCCTTCCCTTCTCAAGGGCCGTCAGCGTCTTGGGGTCCAGTTTCTGCCCGCGCCGGCAAAGCGCCGCGCCACTGAGACCCAGTTCCTCCCGCAACCGCCGAACCGCGGCCCCCACATCTAGACGGGATTCGACCATGCTTTGTTCTTTTTTTTCTTTCCTGTTTTTTTCCATCTTCAGCCCGTCCTTTCCGGTACCTTGCCGTATTTTATTATTTTTTCAGCTCATGACGGCGCCGCTAACCTTTAGGTCCATCTTGAGGTGCCTCCAGAATGACCTTCCCGAGCACAAACCTGAATAGCTTCTCTTCATTGCGAAAAAACCACACCATTTTTCCATCCATGTTCTTCCGGTTGATCGCGTGGATCGCCGGCGTCAGACGGACCGCCTCTCCGGCACGCGGGGTGATCCCGAGAAAATCCCACCGGATGGCGCCTTCGACGATATAGCCTTTTTCATCCGTGTAGCTCTCCGCAAGGATCCTCCCGTTGCTCGTGGGGTCCTCGCCGCCCTGAAACCACGACCATACAGCCGTGCCCATATCCTCTTTCCGCGGCCTGAACCCCAGTTGAAAATCCCTCGGATCATTCCAGAAAAGACCGTCCCCTTCCGGATCCACGAAGATCTCCAGAAGATCGTCCCGCCAGATACTTTTCCCGATCCGCTTGACCACCACATCCTCATCGGTCACCTTCGCGACAAAATAGAGATACTTGGAATTCCACGCGAACCGCACTGTCGCCGCGACACTTTTCCCGTCGCCAAAATCACCGGATTCACTGTTAGCGGCCGGCGTCATGACAATAGCCCCTCCTCCCGAAGGCCAATCCCTGAGGAGCGCGTCCACGCGAATCCCCTGAGCGATGAACGGCGCACGATATTCCGGCGGGTCCGGCCACGGGAGGGCCATCGTCCCCTTGCGGAAACCGATCTTTTCCAGCGCCTTTTGAACGGGTTCACTCCTCCCCAGGGTTTTCCAGAGAAGTCCCGTCCTGTAATTTTCGATCATGAGGAGCAACGCCCCTTCGTCGATCCCCAGCGCCAGAGGACTGAACCAATTCTTGCCGAGGTTCATGGCGTCCGAAAATCCGTAACGGCCCCACACTTTGTTTCCGTAGGTTTCATAAATATGATCCATGCACGCGATAGATTCCGCCGGCGTGAAAACAATAGAGCCCCCGCAGGCCGCCGGCGAGACGGTCCCATCGTCCAAGACCGACCATCCGGGCGGCGCGCCGTACGCACGATAACCGGAAGGCCCGTCCGAAGCCGAAAGTCCCCACACGTCCGGTCCGTAGCCCGCGAATCTCGAGGCCTGGTCTATGCAGAAAGCGCGGTTGGCGTGCGTGGCGTTCACGGAATTCTGGAAATAATCCGCGAGACCGTCGTTTTTTTCGCGCAGGTCGAGCCAGATTTGCGGGTATTGGTGCGTGAAAAGCGGCGGCATCTGGATGAGTCGGTAGTCCCGGTAACTTCCCGCGGGACGCATCATCTCCCGCCAGCTCTCCGAGGGCACGGGATGCGCCGGCGAACCGATTGCCAGCACGTAGAGAAGCAGTCCTTCGGAAAGAACATCCCAGCGGCTCCGGAGAAATCCCGATTCGGGGGTCCACCCCATCGCGAAAGTTTTCCCGCGGTTCATCATCCACGGAAAATCGACGCGCTCGTAAAGCTCGCGCGTCAGCTCGCGGACCTTCACATCGTCAAAATATTCCGCCGCAAAAAGAGCTCCAGCGAGAAGAAGGGCTGTGTCGATAGAAGAAAGCTCGGACTGGTTCACACGCTCGCCGGTCTCGAAGTTCAGGAAATGATAAAAAAAACCGTTGTGTCCCGGGGCCTGCCGTAAAAAGAATTCAAGCGTCCTGACCGTGAGGGCGAGCGCCTTCGCGCGGTTCATCCATCCCCGCTCCACGGCCACGGGGTATACGCTCAAAGCGAATCCCACCGTCCCGACACTGGCAGGCGCGCTGCTGGTTCCCTCTTGGTTCGGCGCGCTGTCACGAACGAGCCCGTTATAAGGGTTCACCTCTTTTTCAAAATAGCGGAAAGTCTGCTCCTCAACCTTTTCGAGGAACGCATCATGCCCCGAGGGAGACGTCTCTTGCGCGAAGAGAACGAAAGGATTTATCAGAACGATGCATAGGGCCTGGCCCATAGCAATCGGTAAAAAACGACGAAGAAGACGCATGCTCTAGAATTTTTTCATTGTTCTTAATGGTTTTGAACAGCTGATTTTTTCCATCTCCTGTGTCGGGTACCGTGTACTAGGCACAAAAATAGATCAGCTTTTTCACCAGCTGAAGAAGTGCAGCGAGAGAACTTCCCTGGAAACCTTTTTCGACGACCGACGGATTCCCGCACTTCCGGATCTCTGCAAGCTCCTCACTCGAGATCGAATCGAAAAACACGATCACAGGAATGTCCAACCGCCGCTCATTGAGCCTTGCATAAAACTCGCGGCCGTCCATGACCGGCATCTTGATATCAAGGATGATGACCTCCGGTCGTTGGCGTGCTATGACCGTCAGGGCTTCCCGGCCATTAGGGGCATAAAGCACCTCGAAACGGGGATCCTTCCTGCCGTCGAAATAGTCACTGACCATGGCGCCAATCTCATTTTCATCGTCCACCACAAGCACACGCGCTGTCTCCGGCATGGGAAGCGTCTCCACAAACCGCTTGCCGAAAGCGGAAAGTTCCGGCGTCCCTGAAAAGACCCTGTCAAAATAAGGCCTGTTCTCTTCGGGAAGCGGCTCTCCGAGGTAGTAAGCACGAAAGGTGGGATCCGTGTGCCTGCGAACTTTGATCTTTGAAAGCATGGACTTCGTGAGGAACGGTGCGCACAAAAAAAGAACCGCAGGCAACCTCTTGTCAAACTGCCCCGCGGCTTGTGCCGGTTCGTGAACTGCTTCGAAGCCCCCGGGGACATCGCTGAAATAATCTTCCAGAAAAGCCGCCCACGGACCTTCTATTGGTTCTAGAAGTAGGACCCTTTTAGGCGCCATAGCTCACGAACGGCCTCAGGATCCCCTTTGTTTACCGATCTCGTCTTCACTGATTTTTCGGTAAATATTCGGGCTAGCTGCATCGCAGCTACCTGCGGGAGCATCGATAAAGTAGGCGGGCACGGAAGCGTTCAGTTCCCCGACACGCGTCGCGCAAACCATGCGGGTACCATCGGTGGATAAAATCGCGAGAGATTCTCCGGCAGCGGGGATCGTCGTGCCGGCAGCCGGGAAAGCGAACCCTGACGGAAATTCGCTGATCTTCAGGCAGCCAACGGATTCCAGGTTGCCGTAAGTGATCGACGGGTTGCCTCCAAGGCGGTACTCCACCTTGTACTGTTTGATACATTCCGAGATCGTCATCAGCGCCGCAAGCGCCCGGTCCGCCCGTTTCTTGTCAGCGGCCTTTTGCCAACTGGGGGCGGCAACCGCCGACAAGGCGGCCGCAACGACCAGAGCGATCATGATCTCCATCATCGACGCTCCGGACTTCCCGAAAAACTTCCTACCCATACATCCCCCAATCTTCCCGACTTCGCAGCTATTCTACCAACCGCCACCCCAACCACATTCCAATCGTTGCCCCCTAGGTGGGATGATACGGGTGAGTCCCTCCCCATGTTCCGGTGATCGTTAAAGTGATCGTATTCCCGGCGTAAGTTCCGCCGCTAGCGACCCGGGTCGCCGTCGCGGTCCCAGAAGCACCGTCCACGGCGTAGTCAAATTTTCGCGTTGCAAGATTATTCGGATTATCAAGACCCAATTTCCCCCAATCGGCATCGCTCCCCGGGCTCAGATAAGATCCCGTGTCCAAGCGATAAGCCATTTCGCCCTGGCGGATCGCCCCTAACATCCCGGCTCCTTCCGCGGCATTGGCTTTTTCCGTTTGCGGCAACATCCGGGGGACGACAATGGAGGCAAGAACCGCCAAAATGACTATCACCACCAATATTTCGGTAAGTGTATAACCTGTACGCTCTCGCATCATTTTCGTCTTACCTTTCCTTATCCCGAATCTACGGGGTCCCGGAGCACCTTAAGAAACAGCCTCCACCCCTCTACGATAAAGTCTACATCGCCGATTTATCCTCCGCAACCCCTCCGCCTAGGCCGCCTCACCGGAAAAAAGGAACGCAGCGCACACATCATAAGTCCCATCAACGTTACGAGGCAACGCGGCAACCCCCATTATTGGCAACCGCCGCATATTTTGCAGAACAGGTCCACGCACCTGCTTCAGATAGTGTTATCACCTCACCGTCATAAGTGCCGCCTCCGCTGTTCTTTCGCGTGGCTGTAATGGTTTTTGCGTCCGTA
>CAIJDY010000071.1 GCA_903819565.1 Candidatus Omnitrophota bacterium
GCCCAAGGCGAGCATGGTCGCGACCGATGAAGGGGGCGTTATCGTCCTCGCGGGGAACAAACTCATCAAATACGACGCGGACCTGAACGTTGGGAAAGAAGTCGAGATCAAGGCGCCCATGGGCGGCACAATGTGTCCCATGATGAAGGCGGGGAACGAAACGGAAGCCTCTACGGCGGAGACCTCGAAGAAAGTTTCCTGATCCTGGTATTTTAAAAAATGATAAAAAAGGCCAGGTCGACCGGATCTGGCCTTTTTGTCTTGAAGCCGGCGCTTTCCTGAGGACGCGCCGGGAACAGGACGAGCGTCGCAACGAAAGATCTTTCGAAATGATGAAACATATCAGAACTATTTTGGAAAGCTTCCGGATTAGGGTCATGCTGGTCCTTGTTCTCGGCATGTTCTTTATGGTGCTGACGACCGGACTGGTGGTGCGCCAGTTCGCTTTGAAGGCGCAGTTAGAACAGCTGCGCGGGAATCTCAAAGTCCTGGCGAACGCGGTGGCCTTGTCGCTCGATCCCGAAATGGTCCGGGCGATCCCGCTGAACCGCGAAGGGGTCAAGACGGAAGCCTACCGGACGGTCAGCGAAAAACTGGTGTCGATCAAGCAGGAAAATCCCATGATCGGTTTTGTTTATATCCTGGCGCGGACGGACCAGGAGAAGACCCTGCAGTTCGTCGCCGACGCGGATCCCTTCCTCGTGCGGAAAAAAGATGTGACCGCGTATCCGGGCGACAAGTACGACGCGACTCCTTTTCCGCAAATGTTGGCTGCTTTCAAAGAGCCTGCGGTGGATCTGGAGATCTCGGAAGATGCCTGGGGTAAAATGATTTCGGGATACGCCCCCATCCCCGACCGGGAGGGCAAGACGATCGCGATCCTGGGCGTTGATATCATGGCATCGGACATTTATAAGGCACAACAGGCGATCAACGGCTGGATTTTTCTCGTGCTTCAGGCCGGGACGCTGTTGTCGGTGGGGCTGGGGCTTTGGTTTTCCTTTGGGCTCACCAGGCCAGTGAAGGCTTTGGGGGAGGGCATCCGTCGCGTCAGCCACGGGGACCTGCAGTACCGGATCAAAACTTCGGGGAAGGACGAGATCAGCGAACTCTGCCAGGCTTTCAACCATATGGCCGAGGACCTTCGCTTGTCGCGGCAGAAGAACCTGGATTATTTTTACGGCGTGATGCAGTCCCTCGTGCGCATCGTGGAAGCCCGGGACCCTTACACGCGCGGGCATTCGGAAAGGGTCGCGGAATATGCCGTTCAGATCGCGACGCGTATGGGCCTTTCCAAGCCATCGGTGGAGATGCTGAGGCAGGCGGCGGTGCTGCACGACATCGGGAAGCTGGGGATCCACGAGGAGGTCCTGAAAAAATCGGAGAAACTCACGGCCGAAGAATGGGAGCTCCTCCGGAACCATCCGGTGATCGGGGAGGACATCCTGAGGCCGGTCTTTTTCGATCCGGAAATGCTGGCGGTCGTGCGGGGGCATCACGAACGTTACGACGGAAAGGGATATCCGGACCAACTGGCGGGGGATGAGATCCATATCCTGGCGCAGACCCTGTCGGTCGCGGACGCTTATGACGCGATGACCTCCACGAGGCCCTACCGGAAAGCTTTTTCCCGGGAAGAAGCCATCAAGGAATTGCGGGACAACCGGAACGCGCAGTTCAATCCCGCGATCGCGGACGTTCTTATTTCCATCCTCAAAGAAAAAAAAGATTAAAACGCGAAAAGGAGTTGTCCCATGAAAAAAAAGCTGAGCCTTTTGATCGTTGGATTTTTGATCTGGAACCAGGCGCTTGGATATGGGGCCTTGTCGGTGCGGGACCTGAGTCTTCCTAAGGATTTTTTTCCGGCACCTTCGCCGAACGTGACGATCGATTCGGTTCAGGCGGATCCCGCGTTCCCGGGCTTCCTGACTTTTTCGGTGACCGCGCCCCACGGCCATTACACGGTCCAGGGGCTTTCGGACCTCCGCCAAACCCTTCATGAGATCGACGTGATCGAAAAATTGAACGCCCAAAAGGAGGGCACCGGCGGCGGCATGGCGGCGGGCGCGGGCGAGTCCCTGAAGGAAACAGGACGCGGGGCGAAGAACCTGGTGGTCCACCCCGTGGACTCCGTCAAAGGAGTCGGGAAGGGGATCGGAAAATTGGGCGGGAAGATCGGCGGTGTTTTCCAGAAGAAAGAAGAAGGAGAAAAAGGCGACAGCTTTTTATTGGGCAGCACCAAGCGGGAGATCGCCAAGAAACTGGGCGTGGACGTTTACAGCCGGAACACTTACCTTCAGGACAAATTGGAGGCGATGGCCAAGTCCCGCATGGGCGGACGCGGGGTGGTGATGGTCGCCGAGTTTTTGATCCCGGTCGGACTCATCGTTTCCGTCGCGCTTACGGCGAGCGGGCTCAATAGCGCCGCCGACGAGCTCGTGAACGATAATGACCGGAGCGATCTTTTCAAGCTGAACGAGAAGGCTCTGATCAAGGCGGGTTTTACCCAGGAAAAAGCGACCCGGCTTTTGAACCATCCGTATTACACGCCGCGCGAACTGACGTACCTGCGGTTTTATTTCGAGAAGCTCCAGGGCGTTCAGGGGATCCGGGCGCTTCTGGACGCGGCGATCGCGGTCGCTCCGGGAGTTCCCGCGCAGAAATTTCTTCACGAAATGCAGATCGCGGCGGAGTCCATGGACACGCCGCCCGAAGTGAAGGGGATCCAGCTGACCGGCGAAGGGGTCGCTCTGGAAAAAGAGGGCACGGCCGTGTTGATCACCGGCTACGATTACCTGGATGCGTCAGACTTCGGGAAAACGCTCGCGGACCAGGCGTTCGGTCTCAAGTTGAAACTCGGGAAAAAGTCCGTGGAGATCTGGAATGCCGGCAGCGTGACGACCGGTTTTGCGGCGCTGCTTTTGATCAAAGGCATCCAATCCCGGCGGATGTGCCTTTTCGGGAAGGCCGCGCTGGCCGAACAGCCCTGATTCCCATTAATTTAAAATTAGTAAGGAAATCAGGACAGTCCAAGTCACCATAAATAAAAAGAAAGGAAAGACTTGGGCAGCCCTGATTCCCATTAATTTAAAATTAGTAAGGAAATCAGGACAGTCCAAGTCACCATAAATAAAAAGAAAGGAAAGACTTGGGCAGC
>CAIJDY010000072.1 GCA_903819565.1 Candidatus Omnitrophota bacterium
CCGCGCTAATATGGCGCGGCTTGGCATATTTCTGGATGAGCGCCAACGCCCGGCTTCGGCCGATATCGACGGCTTCAGGATCCACGCGACGCTCGAAGCGATAGGAAGAATCGGACGAAACCTGATGAAGACGCGAGGTCTTCCGGACACGGCCGGGATTAAAAAAAGCGGATTCCAGAAAAACGTTGCGCGTCTTTTCATTGATCTCGGAATCTTTTCCGCCCATCACCCCCGCCAACGCCACAGCGCGGTCACTATCCGCGATCAGAAGGTCCTCGGATTTCAGCTCGATCGTAGCGCCGTTAATAAGCGCGAATTTCTCGCCCTGCTTGGGACGGCGAACCACGATCTCTTTTCCCCGCAAAAGATCCGCATCGAACGCATGGAGCGGCTGCCCGACTTCCAGGAGCACATAATTGGTGATATCCACAATGAGGTTGATACTGCGAATGCCGCAGGCGAGGAGACGGTTCACGATAAAATCAGGCGTTTTGGTCTCGGTGATCCCTTCGATCAGCACGCCGGTGTAATACGGACAACCGGCCGCGTCCTTGATCTGGATCTTCCAACCCGGAGGCGGCATCCTCCCCGTTTCCGGATCCACCACGGGATTTTTGAGGGAAAGATTCTCAACGGCAGCGATCTCGCGCGCCACGCCCCAATGAGAAAGCCAATCCGGGCGGTTCGAAGTGATCTCGATCTCAAAAAGTGTGTCGGAGGGATGCGAAAGTTGTTCGCATTTCTTGACCTCCAGACCCGCAAGCGTCAGGCGCTCCGCGATCCGCAAAACGGGCGGCGCGAGCTCCACAAAATCCTTTAGCCAGTTCGTGCTAATTTTCACTCTTTTTCCTTCTCCTTCACCCTTGTACACACCGGGTGTGTACAGGGTGTCTTAGGCAAATTGTCTCAAAAATCTCAGGTCGTTCTCATAAAAGTGGCGGATGTCATTGATCCCGTGGCGAAGCATGGCGATACGCTCCACGCCGAGCCCGAACGCGAAACCTTTTACAACATTCTTGTCATAGCCCACTTCCTCAAACACATTCGGGTCCACGCTTCCGGCCCCAAGGATCTCGAGCCATCCCTTGCCCCATTGAATATCGATCTCAACGCTGGGCTCCGTGAACGGGAAAAAATGAGGGCGGAAACGGATCTTTGTCTGGCTGCCGAAAAGCTCACGCAAAAATAAATGCAGCACTCCTTTGAGATCGCTAAACGTCACTTGGGTATCGACCATCAACCCTTCGATCTGGTGGAACATGAACGAATGGCTCGCATCCACCGTATCGGGACGATACACGCGGCCCGGGGCGATGATCTTAAGCGGCGGTTTCCGGTCTTTCATCACACGGATCTGGACCGTGGACGTTTGGGAACGCAGGAGCTGCCCGTGCGTCGTATAAAAAGTGTCGAACGCATCGCGCGACGGATGATCGAGCGGAATATTGAGCGCCGTAAAATTATGGAATTCAGTCTCGATCTCCGGGCCCTCGACCGTTTCAAAACCCATACGGCTGAAGA
>CAIJDY010000073.1 GCA_903819565.1 Candidatus Omnitrophota bacterium
AAAAGTGCGCCCTGAAGGAGTCGAACCTTCGACCCAGTGATTAAGAGTCACTTGCTCTACCAACTGAGCTAAGGGCGCATAAATCCTTTTATTTCCAATAGATAAATGCATCCCAGAAGTAAAAAAGAACAGGCCTTCCGGCGAACCGGTCCCCTTGGAAATCGACTTCCTGGAAGCGGGTATTCTACTGAAGAAGCGGTCAATTTACAAGAAAAGGCTTCAGAAAAAAGAAGCCTGAGGCGTTTCAGGAATGCGGGGTGGTTTTATAGATCTCCCGGATGCCCCGGGTCATCTCCTGGTATTCCGCCGGAGCTGTCGTCAGCTCTTTTTCCGCGAGGGATAGCTTCTCAAATCCCTTAGCCAAGGCCTTCATCCGCTTTTCCGTGATCGGCCGCGATTGATAATAGTCATAAAAATAGGGCGTCAATGCTTTTTCCGCCCTGAGAAAATTTTCCTGCACGTTGATCAGGGCCTGAGGATCGTACCCGCTCTCCACGAGATAGCGCAAAGCGGCCGCGTCACTGGCCAGAAGCCGTTCTTCGGGAGTCTTTTTCGAGCCTTCGTTATAGGCCTGGAACAGCACCAGCCCCAAACTCGCCAGGGACCCAAAAGGTCCGAACATCGGAGCGATCGAGGCCCCGGCCTGTATCGCGGAGTTGATTATCTCATGATTGGAAAAACGGGGGTCCGGGCACTGGACCTCCCCGATCTCATGCGCCAGGACTGCGGCCAGCTCGGCTTCGCTCTGAAGGAAATTCATCATGCCGGTCGTGATATAAATGTACCCGCCCGGCGCCGAAGTCGCGTAGATCTTTTCGTTGTAGAGAATGGTGAACTGATATTCGAGTTTCTTCCGCTGGGCGTGTGCCGCCAGTTTATGACCGATATCGTTGACGTAGCGGACAACCTTGGGATCCGTATAAGGATAGAACGATGCGAGGATCTGCTGGTGGATCTGCTCGCCGACGACCTGCTCATCGGTCTTGGGCTCGCCCTGCGGCGTGATGTTGGAAATATCCCGGTCAGTGACCGAGGCGCACCCGCTTACAAGGAGGGCCGGGACAAGAAACACTACAAGAAACTTCGGGAATATTTTCATGGACAGCGCACGCTCATAAGCCAAGGAAGGCCTTCAATACCAACGATCTCTCAGCTTGACCTCGATAATGTCCGGAGAGGCCGGCGGGGGATTCGTTCGCAGCGACGTATCAAAACGAAAATCGCGGGCCGGAGCGGCATAGTAACTCGTCCGGTAAAAAGCGGGTGTTTCGACCCCGCCGGTTACAACCTTCAGGCTTACGGAATCCCACAAGCGCAACAAGCTCCCGCGCACATGAAGCGTCCGGGTGTTCCCCCACGACTCCTGAAGATTGATCAAATTCTCGAGCCCACCGCTGTACATCGGCACCCAAAGCGGCATGTAGCCAAAATCCCCGAGGTAAGCGGCTCCTCTAATTTGGGGCGTTGCAACAGCGCCGTTATCGGGGTTAAACGTCAACGGAATAGTTTCCGGACTGGACGCGTTCACCGTCACCAGATTCGACCCGCCACTCGAGTAATTTCCAGCGGAGGCGGGGGGAAGGACATTGGAAATAAGAAATGCGCGTGAGATCGTCCAAGCCGAACTCATTCCAGGGAATACAGAAGAAGCGGGAATTTGAGTGTCGGGAAAATCGTCATTCCCGGTCATGTTATTTGCCCGGAAATTGATCTCCGCAGCATAAGGGCTGGCGGCAACCTTTGTATAAGGTTCTTTTGCCGCCCCAAAAAGAGGGATGTTCCACGAAGGATTGTCAGCAGCGTACTTTGTGCCATAAGAAGTATAAAGGGCAAAGCTTTTTGCAGGCGAACCCGCTCCCAAGGGTCGATTGTTGTAGTAATAGATGCCCGTAGTATTGTCCAGCCAGTATTCACAGAAACCGGGGGTCACAGGTTTTCCGGTAGCGGCAGTCAGTCCGTTTGTGCAAACAAAATCCCCCATCGAACCGCTCGTGTCCGCATAAGATTTTATGGGCTTCCAATAAACACCGGTGTTTACGACTCTCGCGGACTGCTGGACTGTCGTCAGAGCATACGTGCTGTCTGCGTACCTGCATCCCGTAAAATCGACAGCGCCGCCGCCGGACGGACCGCCGTCGCAGTTCGGGTAAGCTTTGACAAGCTGGGAGGAAACCGTGCCCGTAATGATCGCCGCGTTAACGTAAACATCCGCAGCCACTGACCGAGCGCTTAGCAAGGTCCCAAGAACGTATCCACCGGCATCCCATCCGTTCGATAGCACGCCGAAACTGTCGCAAAAGATCGCCGCGGGAGGAAGCGTGCACGTGGAGGTCCCCCAGACGCCGTAATTCCACTCCCCGGCAGTGCAAGCCCGCCCCTTCCCGTAATCATACATATTAAAATTCCCGTCGACCCAAACACGCCCGTTCGTCGCAAGCGTCCACCCGTTCTGGGGAAGCTGCGCTCCATTGGTCACTTTCACAAGAGCGGTGTAAGAAGAGGCCGTGTCATAAGGCCCCGCGTTTGTCTGCAAATAAATGGCCAGGGTATTGTCCGACGTGAGCCCTAAACCATTCGCGTAGGTCGTCACCGCGGACACATCCACGTTCAGCGAACCTATGGAACGATTGAGGCGGTAATCCACCACATTACTGGAAGCGACCCCGGTCGGAAGACCGGCTCCGGATGTCACCAGTGTGAAGGTCGTCCCATCCGCCTCTTTCCTGTACGCCTCCCATTTGTAAGCCGTACAAGTCGCATCGGTACAAAGCGCCCGGATATTCGTTTTCGACTGGATCTTTTTGCTCTGCACCAAGGCGCTGTCTCCGGCAAGCAACGGTTCAATGATCAAATGAGAACCGCTGGCCGAGCTCGCGTCTCCCGTAATAATACTTTTCGTCGCAAGGCTCCCAGCTCCCGTCGTCGGCGCGTTGTCCCACACCACTTTGGTCCCCCCGCTTGTTACTCCGTTCCAATTCGGATTGGTGGCCGGCTTGCGGTCGGAACCCGTTTCCGCTCCCGATGCCAATTGCGGCGGGTCCGAAGGATCGAAGGCGCTGGAGATGCTCATGTTCTCATTGTAATCCGTCGATTTCGTATAGTAAGTTCTGCTGAGATTAATAAAGCTGGTGGCGCCGCCGGTGGATTGGGTCGAGGACGGAAAATAACTCCGCACGGGCGCTGACAGACTCTCCAAGACGGCCCCGGTAGAATCCGTAATGCTGATCGTGTGCGTCGTCGCTCCTTCGTACCGCAGTTCATTCATAAAATAATAGAAATAAGGCAGGAGCGGATCCTTCTCTTCGGGTGCTGACGGCCCCGTCAATTTAACAAAATCGACCCACTGCCTGAACTCCACTTGATCACTCCGGTACCAATAATCCGGGTTCACCTCGACTGAATTTGCATTAGTATAGTAATGGTCGTCGTGAGTGCGCAGCTCTTCCCGGATCCCCGCCGCGTATTTCGGGTTGAAACAATGGGCATCGGAAGTGGCGCAGCTCCCTCCTGAATCGCTTAGAAAATAGTTCTTGGCCAGGGTCCTTTTGGGCCCGAAATAAATGTTCCCGCTGCTCTGCAAAGCGCTGGTCTCCGTCCAGCTCCCGCTTGGGGCCGTAATCGTCAGCGTCGTGCTATCGGCCGTCGTCAGGTAGGCATCCCCGGCGGCATAGATCGGTCCGTAAAGGGTCATATTGGCAGCCGCCTGCACCTCCAGGTCCCCACTATAAAAAATGCTGTAATCGTAAAGCTTCCCAATGTTCACAAGGACTTTTTGGGAGATTCTCTGCTGGGCCCCGCTCTCCGAATGTGCGATTGCAAAAGTCAGCAGGTACTCACGACTGCTCGAGGAGACAATGCTGCTGCAAACAAAATCAGCCCCGGTGCCGGCAGCGATAAGGGGTTGGATATCCATGCCGGCAAGCCAGAGGATTGTCCGGTCGGCACCCGATGTCATCCTAGTCTTCCAGAGAGCATATTCCGTGGCCAACTTATTTTGAAAAGTCTGGCTCGCGGCGAGACCGGCCGCGGCCTGCGAGGCGGAGATCTGCGTCGTCCCGGTCCCCGCGGGGAAGGTACCGGTCGCCTGGACATAATCCTTCAAAAGGCACACGCCCCGGTCCGCGATAAATTTTTCAACACCCTTCGCCTGGATACGTTTGATCGCGCGACCCACCTGGCGTTCCTGCCTCACCCCTTTTAAAAAATCATTCGCCAGGATCAGGGAAATTCCGATCACAACGAACATCGTGAAAATAAGCGCGACCCCTTTTTGATTTCCGATCATCCGGATCCAGACCTTCGCCATGCTTTTCACGTCCGTTCTCCCCGAAGCTACTTTGCTAGAGGGATGCTCTTGGTAAACCCATGCTGGTCGTTCTCTTGTTGCCTCTCGCTGCGAAAACTGAAATCAAGCCTGTTCTGGTCGGAGGCGACCCCAAAAACAAGCGGCACCCCGGCCGCCTGGCAATTACCCTCGCTCGGCGTCGCCAGACAAGCATTGCGGCACGCGATGTCGGTGGCGTCGATCGCCCCGCTCTTGTCGTAATCGTCGAGCGGCGCGTCTGGCAGAAGCACTCCGGTGGAAAGAGTGGTCTCGGAGCCGTCCGCCCCGTGCTTAACAAGGGCCCGGGTGGCAAAAGTATAGCGGTAGTAAGAGTCAGGATTGGGAGCCCCGCTCAACTGGAGGTCGATGGAATCCGCCCCGTTCCAGACGACCCGCGGGTAAGGACTTGTGGCCGTAACGTTCAACAGGTCCTCTTCGAGCTGGAGAAAAACAGTATCGATCTTCATCAAAAAATCCATCCCTGCGTTCGTCTTATCGCTGACGCGGGCCATCGCCATCAGCAGGGACGTCGCACCGAAAATAATGACTGGCAGGATCACGCACGCAAGGAGCACCTCGAGAAGCGTCATTCCCCGTTTGTCTTTGATCGCAAAAATTTTCACGCGTCACCCGTTGTAAAGAGAAGAAGCCACATCCTGAGTTTTTGTCGCGCCCCTCCGGTCCGTCCAGGAGATGGAAAGATAAACTTCTTTCCAGTCGGGCCGTGCGCCGTCCGGAGTACTGATCACATAGGTTAAGACGCCATTGGTAAGGCTCGGGGAGGTCTGGGTTTGGGTCCCATTCACCAGGGACGAAACATCCTGTCCCCGGAGCTCGTTCAGTTTCCGTTCCAGGGCCAGCGACGCTTTCATCCTGTCTTCGAGATTAAGGGCTGCCTGGCGCGGAAGCGCGTTAACGGCCATAACACCGGTCGCGACCATAGTAAAAATGACCATGCATATCAGGATCTCCAACATCGAAAGACCCTTTTTGTTCCCTATCATCTTCTCCCCTTTCCGCGGAGCCCTCCGGAAGTCTAAAATTAAACTCCGGAATTTCACCCCTCAGGTCTATCGGCCACAAGCACAAATCCCTTACGGCCCTCGTTCAAACCTTAACACCCGCCCTATTCGGAATCAAGGAAGGCTCTCGATGAACGTCTCCAACCTCCGGGTTTGGACGGATCGCGGTAGAAACTGCTTATGGGTGCGCCCAGCAGGGGTCGAACCTGCAACCCTCAGCTCCGAAGGCTGATGCTCTATCCAGTTGAGCTATGGGCGCATAATATTCAAACCCAATTCAGATCGCCATAGCGGCGTCGTTTACAGTGGTCCTCCTTTCATTCAGTGAGGACGAATCCGTCCCGCTGCCTTATTAGGCAGCAGACGGAAGCTATGGGTGCGCGATCCGGTTTTTAAAGACAAGCGCCAGCGCCCCGAGATTGCCGCCCTTGCCACTCAGTTCCGAGCGCACGATCCTGACGGTACGGAAGGCCTCGGGCCAGGCGTGCTTCTCCGCGCTCTTCAGCATTGTCTTCCAGAAAATCTTATGGGCCGAACGGAGCACACCGCCGCCGATCACAACCTTTTCGGGATTGAGGATATTCAGGAGGTTCGCGATGCCGATCCCGAGATAATAGCCCGCCTGTTTATAGCTTTCGATCGAAAGCCGGTCGTCTTCGCGCGCCGCGAGGCCCACCTGCCGGGCACTGATCTTGGAGTCCTTGGTCAGGAACTTCCAGATCCGGGTGTTCTTCCGGGTCATGCGCTCCCGGACAAATCGCGCGATTGCCGTTCCGGAGGCATAGGCTTCAAGACATCCCCGCTGCCCGCAGTTGCATTTCCGTCCGTCGGGAACAACGCTGATATGCCCGATCTCGCCGGCCACAAATCCCGTCCCTTCATAAAGCCGGCCGTTGAGAATGATCCCCCCGCCGACACCGGTGCTGACGGTGATATAAATGAAATTTTCCGTGTTCCTTCCAGCACCGAAAACGCTTTCGCCGATCGCGGCCGCATTGGCGTCATTGGCCAGAAAAACGGGAAGCCCGGCGGCTTTGGAAAGGAGCTTGCGGAGCGGCAGGGCGGTCCATCCGGGCAAATTCGGGGACCGGGGAACGATCCCTTTCAGGGTATTCACGGCGCCGGGACAGCCGACACCGATCCCGAGGATATTTTTTTTAGGGATCTTACTTCGGCGAAGAAGCGATTTTAACTTTGCGGAAAGTTCCCGGATGCAGGCCCCGGTTTTTTTTTCCGTTTGCGTGGGGATCTCGTCCCTCGTCAGAATCCTGCCTTTTTCGGTCCCCAACGCGAGGGAGATCTTGGTTCCGCCGATATCAATGCCCACAGCATATTTCATCGCATCTATTTCCCCCGGCACGGTTTAAAAACTGAACAGCATTGTACCCACAACGGAGTTTATTGACAATGAAAGCTTCGGGCCGCGGCACCTTCCCGGCCCCTAGCCTGTCTCGCGCATCGACGGACAGAGCTCCGGATGAGGAAACTATTGAGAGCTTTGTTTTCCAATTGAAATTTTGCCGGGAAACTGGTACAGTCCTCACCTCCCAAGAGCCGTTCTACAGTTACAAGGGCAGGTAGCTCAGTCGGTAGAGCAAGGGACTGAAAATCCCTGTGTCGGGGGTTCAATTCCCTCCCTGCCCA
>CAIJDY010000074.1 GCA_903819565.1 Candidatus Omnitrophota bacterium
CAAAAGAGATCTTGGTGATCTTGAACTTTTTCCCCTCGAAGACCTTGATCGTGATCACGGCTTCTTTGGTCTGCGGGTCCACGTTCACCGTAACCTGCAGGTCCACGAACCGGAACCCTTTGTCCGCATAAAGCTTGCGGATCTCTTCCTCGCCTTTTTTGACGGCCTTGCGGTCCAGGATCTGGCCTTCCATCACACCGAGGGTCTTGCGAAGTTTGTCTTCCTTGATGACCGTGTTCCCGACCACCGTGATCTGCCGGATGATCGGTTTTTCTTCTACGACGACGATCATCTTGTAGCCCTCGGGAACTTCTTCCACATCCAGCCGCACATCTTCGAAAAATCCCGAAGCGTAAAGCCGTTTGATGTCTTCGTTGATGACCTGCTGTTTCAGCTCAAGACCCTGTTTGGTCTGGATCTTGCTCAAAATAGTGTTCGTGCTGATAATACGGTTCCCACGCACTTCAACGGCCACGATCTTTTTCGCGGGAGGCAGGGGTGCCGATGCCGGAGGTTCGGGCGCCTGGACCGCGGCGGGTGCTGCCGGGGCCGGAGCTGGAGCCGGCGTGGCCGTCTCTGTTGTCGCAGGTGTCACTGGAGCCGGCGCGGCCGTCTCTGTTGCCGCAGGGGTCGCCGGAGCCGGGATCGGCGCGGCTGTTTCTTTCGCCACGGGTTCTGCCGGAGTCGGGGTCGGCGCGGCCGTCTCCTGCACCGCAGGGGTCGCCGGAGCTACCGTTCCGGCGGGAGCGGCCGACGGCGTCACTTTGGGCTCCTGGGTCTGGGCGGGTGCCGCTTCCTTCGATGATTCCTCCGAGAAAGCTGCGGGCGTCTGAAATCCTAAAAGCGCAAAGCACAGCAGCGCGGCAAAAAAACGCCTCATGCCGCCTCCTCTTCCGTGCGGTAAAGTTCGGGATTGTCAAAACGCGTCCATTCCTTCAGGAACAATAGCGGGATCGTACCGGTCGGCCCGTTCCTCTGCTTCGAGATGATCGCCTCGGCTTTGTTCTTGTTCTCTTCGGACGGCGCGTAATATTCTTCCCGGAAAAGGAACACGACAAGGTCCGCGTCCTGCTCGATGGCTCCCGACTCGCGAAGGTCGGAAAGCTGCGGCCGGTTCCCGGTCCGCGTTTCCACCGCGCGCGAAAGCTGGCTGACGGCGATCACCGGGACTCGGAGTTCGCGGGCCAAGGCTTTCAGAGAACGGGAGATCTCGGAAATTTCCTGCTGGCGGCTTTCCGCCGCCTTGGTGCCCTGCATCAGCTGCAAATAGTCAAGGACGATCAGGGAAATATCATGCTTCATCTTGAGACGGCGCGCCTTCGCGCGGATCTCAAGCACGGTCTGGCCCGGCGAATCATCGATAAAGATCGGCGCGTCGGAAAGTTTTCCCGCGGCGGCCGTCAGTTTCGGCCAGTCCTGGTGCGAAAGGTATCCGGTCCTGACCTTTTGCGCGTCCACGCGCGCGTGAGAACAAAGCATCCTCTGCACCAGCTGCTCTTTGCTCATTTCAAGCGAGAAGATCACGAGCGGTTTTTTCAAATTGATGCCGACATGTTCGCAGATCGCGGTTGCGAACGCGGATTTTCCCATGGAAGGACGGCCGGCCACGATCACGAGATCGGAGGGCTGAAGCCCCGCGGTTTTCATGTCGAATTCATGGAACCCTGTCGCGAGCCCGGTCACGTGCGCTTTCTTCTGGAAAAGCTGGTCGATGGTCTCCATGCTCTCATGAATGATCTCTTTGAGCTGGTAGGCCCGGCCTTCCACGTGCGCCTGGCTAATATCAAAGATCATCTTTTCCGCGCCGTCGATCATTTCATGGGCATTCCCGTCGGCTTCCAGGCTGTTCTGCACGATCTGGGTCGCCGATTGGATGAGTTGGCGGAGAAGCGCCTTATCTTTAACGATGCGGGCATAATGTTCGATGTTCGCGGCGGTAGGAACGATGGTCGTCAGCTGGGTCAGGTAGGTGATCCCGCCGACATCCTCTAGCTGCTTGCGCTTTTTGAGCTCTTCGGAGACCGTGATGAGGTCCACGGGATGGCTGTGATCGAACAGCGTCGTCATGACATTGAAGACATGCTGGTGGCGGAGATCGTAGAAATATTCGGGGCGGAGGACCTCAATGGCCTTGGCCATGGCACTTTCATCGAAAAACATCGCGCCCAGAACGCTCATCTCCGCTTCGCGATTCTGGGGAGGAACCTTTTCGTAATGATTCACCGACGTTTGCGATTCAGCCACAAAGTACCTCTTAAGAGGTGTGTTACGGTTGTCCTGCTCTAAATAAGAAATACGAGAAGAGCCAGGCTATCCTGATTTTTCGGCACTTCCGAAGGACGACAAATCAGGCCTGCTTTACAAGCTCGACCGTAATACGCGTCTTGACCTGCGGAAAAATTTCGATTTCGATCTGGTGGACGCCCAAAGTCTTCAGGGCTTCCTTGATCCGGATCTGCTTTTTCTCAAAGCTGTGCCCCTGCTGTTCAAGCGCCACGCGGACATCCTCGGGCGTCACGGAACCGTAAAGTTTATCGCCTTCTCCGGCCTTGACTTCGAGGGTGATCTTCAGTTCCCGGAGTTCTTTCGCCCTTTTCTCGGCGGCTTCCTTCTCTCTGGCCTTGCGCGCGACGCTGCGCGTCCGCTGCTCCGCAAAGAACTTCTTGTTCGATCGTGTGGCCGGTACTGCGAGATCGTTCGGCAGCAGAAAATTCCTCGCGTGCCCGTCGCGAACACGAACGACATCCCCTTTTTTACCGACGTCCTTCACATCTTTCAAAAGCAACAATTCCATTTTAGCGATTCCCCTTTCCCTCTTTCGGGATGATAACGAATACTGTGTTGCGCCTCCTTGAAGGGGCCACGGGACGGTCCCGCGTACCCTTGAACCAATTTTCAACCGGGTCTAGTAGGCCTGGAACGGCAACAGTCCCGCGTGACGCGCTTTTTTGATCAAGCGCGTCAGGATCCGCTGGTCCTTGGCGCTGAGACGCGTGATCCGGCGCGGCAGGATCTTGCCCTTTTCGGTCAGGTACTTCCCGAGAGCATCCGTGTCCTTGTAATCCGTTTGCGGAAACACACGCCGCATGCGCTTGCGCGGCGCGCGCGAACCGCGATCCGAAGCGCCGAACTTCTTGTCGCCCTTGTCGCGGAAACGGGCGTTCTTGTTGAAAGGTTTTTTCTTGTCGTCTCTTGAATATTTCGAGCTTCTGGGTTCCATAGTTTTTTTACACCTGGCTGATTAGAAGGGGATTTCTTCGTCGGGTTTAAGTTCGTCCTTTGAAAGGGAGACGTGATCCTTTTTGGAAGGCGCGCCGCCTTCGGGAGCTTCAAAAATACTTTCATCCACATCCATCGTGGGAACATCGCCTGTCTCCGCGCCGGCACGCGCGCCGCCGCTTCGGGAGAGGAACTGCACGTTCTGCGCGATCACTTCAAGAGTCGAGCGCTTCGTCCCATCCTGGGCTTCCCAGGACCGGCTTTGAAGCCTTCCTTCCACGAACACGCCGCTGCCTTTTTTGAGATACTCATTGCAAACCTCGGCCCGCTTGGCCCAGACCACGACGCGGATAAAACTCACTTCTTCTTTTTTCTCGCCCGCCGCGGAATTGTAGGTACGGTTCACGGCGATCGTGAACGTCGTGACCGCCTGTCCCGAAGGAATGTAGCGCAGTTCCGGGTCTCTCGTGAGGTTCCCGATCAACATGACCTTATTCAAGCTCGCTGCCATGAGTCACCTGATGCTTTCGCGGGTTGGATACCTTATTCTTTGGGTGCTGCTGCAGCCGGAAGAGGCGGTAACACGACCTTTTTCGGCGGAATACTGACCATGTACTTTAAAAGATTTTCCTGGAGCTCCAGTTCCTTGCGGAACTCCTGCGTCCGGGACGGGTCCATTTCATATTCGAAAACGAACGTTCGGCCCTCCTTGTATTTCCCAAGAAGGTAACCCAAATGCCGTTTCCCGAGATCCGTTTTCTGGAGGACCTTCCCCTGAAACTTTTCGATCCACTTCGTGACTTCCGAAGCGGAATCCTTGTGGCTTTCCCCGGTCACATCCGGCGGAAAAATGAACAAACCCTCATATTTTTTCATCACACGCTCCCCTGCCATCCTGAATTTAAATGATAACTTTTTCCGTAAGTTTCGTAAACAGAAGCTACAGAAGCAGTTATGAAGTTTTCAAGGCCGCAAAAGGCCCCGAAGGAAAAACAATGTAACATAAATGCCACGGTTCCGCAAGAGAAGTTCCTCTCTAAGGAACCGATAAAAACGGCCACTAAAATCAGTCTGTTTCCCTAGCGTTGACCCGGCTCATGACCTCCGTGAGCGGTCCAAGAGCCCACAAACGGCAGGCCTCCGTCCCTTTCTCAAGGAGTTTCTCCATCCCCTTCTCTTCCCCGGGGTCAAAAGTGGAAAGCACGTAGTCCCGGAGGAATTCCCCCGGTACGGCGGATATCGAATGGGCCCGGCTGTCCCGAAGCCCGATCCCGATCCTTAAGCGTGGGTAACCGCGGCTTCCAAAATTCTCTTCGATCGAGACAAGGCCATTATGCCCGCCCGAACTTCCTTCCCCGCGCAAACGCAGCTTTCCGAACGGCAACGCGATGTCATCCACCGCGATCAAAATATCCTGAAGCGACTGGATCCCGAAATGCGCGACGAGCGCTCCGACGGGTGCGCCGGACAGATTCATGTAGGTCAGCGGATAGGCCAGATGGACCGTCTCTCCGGACCAACGCACCGAAGCCACGGCGGCCTTCAAAGATCTTTTGGACGCGAGGGAAACCTTTTCCTTGGCAGCGATCGCCTCCACGAGACGGCGACCGATATTATGCCTCGTGCGGATGTACTCCGCTCCGGGATTACCCAACCCCACAATAAGTTTCATCAGGACCCTCAAGGCCCCCGCAGGGCCGCTCGCGCGGCCCCGCAAAGGATCTTCGCTACTTCGCCTCTTTGGCGGCAGGCGCGGCGGCGGCTTTCGCCGGTGCCGCGGCTCCGGCCTTCGGCACGGCCCCTTCTTCGCCTTCTTTGTCTTTCTTGCCCTTCTCGATGACTTCGGGCGTTGCGGCTTCGCCTTCTTCCGCGACCGCGGCCACTTCTTCCTCGCGCGGCGCGTGGACCGCAAAGACCACTTCTCCGGCCGCCAGCATGCACTTGACCCCTTCGGGCAGCACAAGGTCCTGGACGTGGACCGCGTCATTGATCTTCATCGCCTTGACGTCGATATCGATCCTCTCCGGGATCTGCGTCGGCAAGCACTCGACTTCGACTTCGCGGTGCACGAGATCGATCACGCCGCCCTCTTTGACGCCCGGGGCTTCCTCAACGTGGTGCAGGATCACCGGCACCTTGACGATGATCTTTTCGGTCAGCGAAATGACCATAAAATCCACATGATCGATCTTGTCGGTGACCGGATTGTTCTGGATGGCCTTGATGCGGCAGGTCGACTCCTTGAGCGTGACCCCCTCGACCTGCAGCGTGATCAGCACGTTCGCGCCGGCCTTGGTGTGGATCGCTTTGAGGAACGCACGCTCCGGGACCTCCACGGAAAGCGGCTTCATCCCGTGACCATAAACGATGGCCGGAACGCCTTCGTTCCTCCGGACGGCGCGCGCCTTGCGCGTCCCGTCGGTGATGCGTGGCTTGGCTTGCAATTCGATCGTTTTCATTGAAAAATCCTCCTTAAGGTTCTGTGATTAAGACGGAATGAACTTCCCTCTTAGGGTTTACGCTTCAACTGACGAACTTGAAAAAAGCGTGCTGATTGAAACATCATAATGGATCCGGCTGATGGCATCCGCCAGCAGCGGCGCGATCGAAAGCTGCGTGATCTTCTTGATCCGGTTCCCCGCCGTCAACGGAATACTGTTCGTCACGATCAGCTCTTTGATCGCGGAAGCCTGGATCCTCTCCACCGCCGGCCACGCCAGCACCGGGTGAACGATCATCGCGTAAATTTCCCGCGCGCCAAATTCCTTCAGCGCCTTCGCGGCTTCCGTGATCGACCCGCCGGTCGAGATGAGGTCGTCCACGATCACGACGTTCTTGTCCTTCACCGTACCGATGATGTGCATCACGTGGGTCGTCGAAGCGTTCGAGCGGCGTTTGTCCACGATCGCGAGGTCGCAGCGGAACAGCTTCGCGTAACTGCGCGCCATCTTGATGCCGCCGACGTCGGGCGAGACCACGATCAGGTCCTTGATCTTTTTCTTCTTAAAATAGCTGCCGAGCACGTTGATCGAATAAAGATGGTCCACCGGGATGTCAAAAAAGCCCTGGATCTGTCCCGCGTGCAGGTCCATGGTCAGGACGCGGTCGGCGCCGGCGCTGACGATGAGGTTCGCCACGAGCTTGGCCGTGATCGGGACCCGCGGCCGGTCTTTGCGGTCCTGGCGGGCGTAACCAAAGAACGGCAGCACGGCCGTGATCCTTCTCGCGGAAGCGCGGCGCGCCGCATCGATCAGGATCAAAAGCTCCATTAGGTTCTCGTTCGGGGGCGTGCACGTCGACTGGACGATAAAAACATCTTTGCCCCGGATATTATCCCGGATCTGGAGCTGGATCTCCCCTTCCGGGAACCGGCCGAGCAGGACGTTGCCGAGCGGGATCCCGAGGTGTTTGGCCATTTCCTTGGCCAGCAGTGGATGGGAGCTCCCCGCCAGAAGCACCATGGAGCCGTTTTCCTTGTGATTAACCTTCGCCATCAGGACACCTTCCTTTTTATTTTTTGAATGGGTTTTGCCGGAACGCCGACCACCACGTCCCCTTTTTTCATCCGTGTCTTCGGAGTGACCACAGAACCCGCCCCGGTCTTGACTCCGTCCGGAACACAAACGGGCGCCACTAAAACGGTATTGGAACCGATGAATGCATTTTTGCCGATCCGGGTCGGGTGTTTTTTCTTTCCGTCATAATTCGCCGTGATCGTCCCGGCGCCGATATTGGAACCGTCCCCGATCACCGCGTCGCCCAAATAAGCCAGGTGTTTCGCGAAAACGTTTTTTCCGGTCTGCGTCCGGTTCACTTCCACAAAACTGCCGATGACGTTCTCCGCCCCGAGGATAGTACCCTTGCGCAGCTTCGCGAAAGGACCGATCTGGCACTTCGGACCGATCGTCACTCCCGATTCGATGAAACACCACGGGTACACGACAGTGCCCCTTCCGATCTTCACGTCAGGGCCCACAAAGGTCTGTTCCGGCGCCACGAACGTCACGCCGCGTTCCTGATGCTTTTCGATCTCACGCTGATTGATCTGCCGGGTCACGAGTGAAAGGTCTTTCTGGGAATTGATCCCTTGTCCTTCTTCCGCGCTCGCGAACGGGAACGCCTCCACGCAATAATGGTCGCGGCGCAGGATCTCAATCGTATCCGTTAAATAATACTCCCCTTTACGGTTGTTCTGCCCGATCTTTTCGAGGGCCTCGAACAATCCCTTTTTGTCAAAAAGATAAATGCCCGTGTTCACTTCCCGGATCCCGCGCTCCTCCAGCGTGGCGTCCAGTGCTTCCCGGATCGCCGTGAATTTCCTGTCCTCGCGCACGATGCGCCCGTAACCCGCCGGGTCCGTCTGGACGCAGGAGAGCACGCTGGCATGCGCCCGGGATTCCCGGTGCGCCTCAAAAAAACGTTTCAGGGTCTCGAGTTTCACAAGCGGCATATCGCCCGGCCAAACAAGCACGGGCCCCTGGGCCTGCGCAAGCGCCGCGCGGGCCATCATCACCGCGTGTCCGGTCCCTTTTTGGTCGCGTTGCAGCACGGGCACTGTGTCATAATTTTTCAAAAAGCGACGCACCGATTCCGCCTGGTAACCGATCACCACACGCGGTCGCTTGACGCCCGCCTCCGCCAGCGTTTCCAGAACGTACCCCAAGGCCGGTTTCCCAAGAACCTCATGCAACACTTTCGGAAGCTCGGAACACATCCGCGTTCCTTTTCCCGCCGCAAGAACGACCGCATCCATAGTTACCCCTTGATCCCGGTGAGTTTAATGCCCTCAACGAAGAATCTCTGATTAAAAAGAAAGACGACCAGGATCGGAAAGATCATCATCATGGAAGCCGCCATCAGCAGCGTCCAGTCCGTTCCGTGAACGCCCTGGAAATAAGCCAGCCCGACCGGCAGCGTGTATTTGGTGTGCGTGTTCACCACGATCAGGGGCCACATCAGGTTCATCCAGGACCCCATGAACGTAAAAGTCGTTAAAGTCGCCAAAGCCGGTTTTGAAAGCGGCAGGATGATGTGCCAGAAGATCCTTCGGTAGGAGCAGCCGTCGATCTTGGCGGCGTCCTCGAGGTCCTTGGGCAGCGTCAGAAAGAATTGCCGCAGCATGAACGTCCCGTAAGCCGAAAAGATCCCGGGCAGGATCAGGGCCTTGTAACTGTCGATCCAGCCCAAAAAGCGGAGCAAAATAAAAACGGGGATCATGGTCACCGCGCCAGGGATCATCATCGTCGCGAGATAACCGAAAAAAAGTCTGTCGCGGCCCGGAAAATTGAGCCGCGCGAACGCGTACGCGGCCATGGCGCTCGTCACCACCTGCCCCGCCGTGATACAAACGCTCACGAGGA